>NZ_QMEB01000162.1:0-9702 GCF_012912135.1 Brasilonema bromeliae SPC951
CTGATAACTGCGGCTGGTACTTGATAACTGATAACTGATAACTGATAACTGTTAAAATTTGATTCATGCACTTATCTCTTTTTCTTCGCTTTGGCGTAATTGCACTTATTTTGTGTTTATTAAAGACTTCAGTTGATCAAGGACAACAACTTGTACCTGGTCGTTCTCAAACTGTGAGTCATTCTTTTAGAACACTCTTACAAACACAAAAACCTAAGAACCTGAAGATAGAAGCAGACCGACTATCTAACCAAGGGGTAGACCAATATGAGAGCGGTCAGTTTCAAAAAGCCTTAGAAATCTACAAAAAAGCACTAGTCATTTATCAAGAAATAGGTGACAAAGAAAATATTAGTAATACACTTAATAGCCTAGGAGCAGTTTCTAGAGAATTAGGTCAATATCCGCAAGCACTGAAATTTTATCAGCAAGCATTAACGATAAGTCGAAAAGTAGATGTTGGCAAAGTTCCTGACACAGAAGAACAGAACAACACAGGACTCATCCTCAATAATATTGGGTTAGTTTATCAATCTATGGGTCAGTATTCTCAAGCACTAGAATACTATCAGCAAAGTCTTTCCTTAATGCAAAAAATCGAAGATAAACTAGGCGTTGGAACAGCCTTTAATAGTATTGGTGGAGTTTATTACGAAAGAGGACAATATTCCCTGGCGCTCAAGTTTTTTCAGCAAGCTTTAGTTAATGTTCAAAAAGCGAAAGACCCTATAGAAGAAGCGAATAACCTTAATAAGATTGGACAAGTTTACAGCCAAGTGGGTCAATATTCCCAAGCGCTCAAGTTTTATAGGCAAGCTTTAGAAATTTCCAAAAAAAATAATGATAAGCTAGGCGAAGGCACAATACTTAATAATATTGGTTTCGTCTACAATGTCATGAAAAAATATTCTCAAGCACGAGATTATTATCAGCAAGCTTTAGCAGTTTTTAAAAAAACTGATGCTCAGCCAAATATTGGCACTACTCTCAACAATATAGGGTTTGTCTATCAACAATTGGGACAGTATTCACAAGCAGTAGAGTCTATTGAGCAAGCGTTAACCATTCTCCAACAAGTGGGTGATCGTGCTGTCGTTGGGCGTACACTTGATAGTATGGGAAGCGCTTACAAAGGTATGGGTCAGTATTCCCAAGCATTAGTGTCATATCAGCAAGCATTAGCAGTGAGTCGAGAAATTGGTGATAGAACTGCGCAAAGGATTACCCTCGGAAATATTGGTGATTTACTGGCGCAGCAAAACAAACCACAATTAGCAATTATTTTCTACAAGCAATCTGTGAATGTGACTGAAGCTATACGCGCACAATTGCGATCGCTTCCACGAGAACAACAGCAATCTTACACAACAACCGTTGCTGATATCTATCGACGTTTAGCTGACTTACTTCTGCAACAAGATCGAGTGCTAGAAGCACAGCAAGTTTTAGATTTACTTAAAATCCAAGAACTAGACGATTACCTGCATGATGTTCGGGGTAATGAAAAAACTTCCAAAGGAGTTGAGTCACCGTCTCCAGAACAATCCATTAATCAAGGGTTGAAAGTTATAGCCGATAAACAAATTCAAATCAGCAGACAACTTGGCGAACTGCAAAAAATTCCACCAACTAACAGGAAACCTGACCAAATAGCAAAGATTGTCGAATTAGATGCTCAGCTGATCACCGAATTTAACCAATTTATCGACAGTCCAGAAGTGAATGCTTGGTTAGGACAGCTTAGCCCAAAAGCGGCACAACAGATTATACCACTGGAGAATCTCAACAGCTTGCGCGATAATTTGCAGCGTCTTAACCAAAATGCTGTCTTATTGTATCCGTTGATTTTAGAAAACCGTCTAGAACTGGTACTAACAACCCCAAATACACCACCAATTCATCGTAGTGTACCTATTAAAAAAGAAGAACTCAATCGGGCGATCGCAGATTTTCGTAGCGCCTTAGAAAATTCCGAATCCAACGCCACAATTCCTGCACAAAAGCTGTATGAATGGTTAATTAAGCCGATAGAAAAAGACTTAGCAAATGCCGATGCCAAAACAATTATTTATGCACCGGATGGAGCATTACGTTATATTCCTCTAGCTGCTTTATACGATGGAAAACAATGGTTAGCGCAGCGCTTCCGTACTAACAATATTACTGCTTTGAGTTTAACAGAAATTGATACCAAACCTTTACCACAAATTAAAGTTTTGGCTGGGGCGACAACACAGCGTTACATCGTACAATTAGAGTCTACTTTATTACCATTTAAAGCACTAGAATATGCAGGAGCAGAGGTTCAAAATCTTGCTACTATGATGCCAGGAACTAAAACACTTTTAGATAATGAATTTAATCGCCAAGCAATGATTTCTTATTTAAATGTGTATACAATTATTCATATGGCGACTCACGCCTTTTTTGTCAACGGTAAACCGGAAGACTCTTTTATTTTAATGGGTGATGGTGGTTTAGTTACCCTACCTGATATTCAAAAGTTATCTTTGCCAAATGTAGATTTGGTTGTGTTGAGTGCTTGTGAAACAGCAGTCAGTGACCAAATAGGCAAGGGAGAAGAAATTTTAGGTTTTGGCTATCAAGTACAGCGTACAGGAGCAAGAGCTGCGATCGCATCTTTATGGTCTGTGAGTGATGGCGGAACACAAGCTTTAATGAATGCTTTTTACGCCTTCTTAAGCCAAGGGAAAATGAATAAGGCTGAAGCTTTACGTCAAGCGCAAGTTGCAATGATTACAGGCGATTATTCAGGGGTAACTGAGAACAAAGACAGAGGAATTCTCAAATCTACACGCCAGAATCTACCAGCAAAAGTCGCTAATCGTCTGAGTCATCCCTATTATTGGGCACCTTTCATTTTAATTGGTAATGGTTTGTAATACCAATTATCCATGAAAATGCACTTATAATCCTATCCAGGAAGATAAAAATAATATATGCTTGAATGTATGCTTGTAAAAAACTTTGATTCCATGAAAACATTGAATCTGATTTAATAATTACTACAAGGACACAAAGATGAATTTTTTTTTAATTTCTGTTTGGAGATTGAATTTTATCTAAAAATCGCTATTAGTTCCACAATTATTCAGCAAATCTTTTACTGGCCATTGCACAATATCGAACTCAACTTTCTCACTCAGGTGCTATTATACTGGCTTGTTGGTTCTGTCTCATTTTATAGCATTGGTCTTTTCATCGAAAAAGTCATTAAAAAGAATGATACTTTGAGAGAGAAACTGACTGCCAGGGTTAAGAAAGTCAAAAAACAACCATTTCCTTCTTTTACTGCAAAAGGCATCATTATTGGGGAAATCAGAAGTTTAATAGCAGCTTTAATTATCCTCTATCTAGCGCCAGACGTAAATAGAGGAAATAGCTTGCTCCTAAATCTTGGATGGTTCTTGATGAGAATAATTGCAGCTGATTTCTGTTTTTACGTCACCCATTGGCTATTTCACAGAAAATTCTTGCGGAAAATACATCTTAAACATCATGAGTTTGCCGACTCCTCAAGTTTTGTTGCTGGACATAAGAGTTTGACTGAATATATTATTGTTACTATTACAGACCTTTTGCCTATCTTTATATTTGGGTATGATATCACCCAGCTATGTGCCTGGACTATTATAGGCAATGCTTACAACCTAGAAGGTCATAGTTCCTTATCAATCTTTTTCGTTCCATCAGATTTTCACGATCTTCACCACACTTGTTTCAAGGGAAACTATGGGATTCAAGGATTTTGGGACAGAGTATTCAACACGCTGAATCCTCCTACAAAGAAGTCAGGAATTATGTTCCCTGTCGCTTCTTTGGAGAATATCACCATGAAATCGTCTAGTAATTTGGATTGAGTTACGAATTCTAGAGATAGCAATCTTCTCAACGGTTGTGAGATAATGGTTATTCAGATTTTTGTAGGGTGGGCAATGCGTACCCTTGGCTCAAACTCTGAATTTCAAGTTATTGGCACTGCCCACCCTACAGTTATTGAGAATGGTGAGCCAGCGCGGTCTTGGGGAGCCACTGCGTTGGGGAGCCAGTACTTGATGAGGGTTTCCCTCCGTAGGTATCTGGCGTTCGGCTCTGCCGACTTGTAGCATGTGGCGTGGTTTCCCCCATGAGCGACTGGCGTATGCGCAAAGCGCACGCCCAAAGGGCTAAAGCGCAGCGTGACCGAAGGTCATACCCGGAGGGTGCAAGATATCAGTTCACATTTTTAGAAAAATTATTGAGCTTGGCAAAGAATTAACCCAAACCACTGCTGAGGATCTGTCCAAGTTTTCAAAGTTTTAAGTCCTTGCGCTGCAAGTTGTTTTTGGATGATTGCCAAATCGAATTTGCGAGAAATTTCGGTGAGAATGCTTTCTCCAGCTTGAAACGAAACTTTTAAATTGAGGATATCTAGAGACACCCAATGATTTTCTTGGCAATGGAGATACATCTCTATCTGAGCATCAGCTTGATTATAAATTGCTTGATGAGTGAAGAAATTGAGCTCGAAATTGCCTTGAAAACGCCAATTTAAATGGGAGAGCATATTTAAATTAAAAGCAGCAGTTACTCCTTGACTGTCGTTATAGGCTGCTTCTAAAATTTCTTTAGGTTTTTGTAAATCAATCCCGAGGAGAAAGTAATCTCCTGGTTTTAAAGCGTGAGCAATTTGACTCAAAAAAAGGTCAGATTCCTGTGGGGTAAAATTCCCCATAGAACTTCCCAGGAAAAAAATCATCCTCGATAAGCCGGAGGCTGGACGCAGAGAGTATCGCAAAGAGTTCGATTCCAGATGCGCTAAAGCTTGTTCGTAAGTTCCTAGTAATCCTTGAATGGAAAAATCAGGATATTGTTGTTGTAGCTGTAGCACGCTGGTTTTGAGAATTCCCCCGCTGATATCAATGGGTAGATATCTACAGTCATCTGCAATTTTTTGATAACTATCTAACAAAAGGCGAGTTTTAGTAGAACTACCGCTACCTAATTCTACTAGTTCACAACTGCCTGTCATTTGAGCAATTTCATCAGCGTATTGACTCAATATCCAGGCTTCTGTTCGTGTCGGATAATATTCGGGTAACTGACAAATTTGTTCAAAGAGTTGAGAACCACGTTCATCATAAAAATATTTGGGTGGTAAACTTTTTGGGGTTTGGGTTAATCCTTGAATGACATCTTCACCATCATTGTTTAACTCATGATACTGATTGTCAAGAAATATTAAAGGCTGTGTTAGCATTTTCTAATTTCTTCTATTTTCTGTTTGGTGGTATAAAATCCTGGTGTCGCTGAATTAAACAATGCTTAAGAGGATGTTTGAAAAGTCTAATTGAGTACACAAAATTCTCCTATATCCCCCCTCTCCCCCCTTAAAAAGGGGGGTAAAAGTCCCCCTTAAAAAGGAGATTTAGGGGGTTCTCGAAGATCCACGTATTTCAAACAATACTTATAAAACATCCTCTAAGGAAAACGTATCTAAATTTCATGACACAGCTTTCAAATCTTGAGCAATTCTAAAACCAGCGTGTTGATAAAAGTAGGGACGAAACCAATTGCGATAAGTTGGCAATGCCATGGAACCATTAGTAGCCCAAGAACCACCCAGCATCATCTGATGTTTACCATCAAAAAAGGGTGCTGCTTGGTCTTCGTAAAGCGGGTGAGGTTGAAATCCTGGTAGGGGGTTGAAGGTGTCTCCCAACCATTCCCAAACATTTCCTCTGAGGTCATAAAGACCACAAGCACTATTGGCTAGTTTGAACATTCCCACTGGACTGGGGGAGATGAATTGTAAGTTGAGATTATAGTTAGTTGATAAGCGGTTAGCCTCAGAGGTGAGTAAGGCTTGATTCCATTCGGCTTCACTCATCAAGCGTATTTCTGAACCTTTCCAACGACAAAATGCGATCGCCTCGTAATAGTTGACTTCCACAGCCCAATCCAGGGGTAAGTCTATTTCGTCAAATATGGCTCGATAGCGATAGCTATCGTGTAAGGGTATCCAGAATTTGGGATGTTGTACATTGTAGAGTTGTTTCCAATTCCAAGATTCAGCATTCCAGTAGTCTGGATTGTTATAGCCGTCTTCGTGAACAAACTCTAGAAATTCTCCGTTAGTGATGAGATACTTACTCGCTAAAAACGGTTTAACTTCAACTGTGCGATCGCCATATTCGCTATCCCAACCGTAGGTAAAATCATCTTTGGATTTTCCCAGTTTCACTACACCACCTGGAATTAAGCGCATTTCATTGTTGGGAATCTCATTATTGCTAGGTGCATAATTCCAGCCTTGGGGACGTTTTAGGCGATCGACTGGTAATTGACGCAGCAGCATCGAAGAGGTTTCAAAGTGAATGCGACTATGTTCTATTCCCATCAGCAAAGCCCAAAAGGGATGCTGTTGATGAATAGGCAAATCTAGGCAAGTGTTTTGGATAACCTCTGTGATTACCTCCCGTGCTTTATCCCGATATTGCCAAACTTTTTCTACATCGGGCCAGTTAACGCCTTGCAAAGCTGCATCGAGTTCTGTCGGCGTTTCTGGATCAACTCCAATTTCAAATAGGGTTTCGTATTTTGAATTAATCCGATGTTTTATTAAACCAACGCAAATTAACTTGTTGATGTAAAAAACTGCTGAATGACCAAGATAAAAAATCAGACAGTTTCTTAAATGATCGGGGTTGAGATAAAAAGTTTCTTCCCCAACCAAACTTTTCATGAGTATTTCTTCAAGTTCCCAAGAATTTTCAAAGTAGTTAAGCAGGCTTTGAGAACTGCAATCATTTAGTGTGGGAACTTGAGGTGATGCCAGTTTCTTCATCGTTGGAACCATACCCATGACATTTTTGATAGAACATTCCAGGTACACTTACATATCATACAAAATACTACAAAAAAATGTGTTGTTTATTACAATTTTTTTGATGTCGTTATCATCGGACAATTTGCTAAATTTGTAAACAGAGAAAAAAAGTATTGAAACTTACAAAATATACGAATTGACAAATTGATATAAATAATGCGGTGGCGTTGAGCAAGTATAGGCGAGGTTAAATCAGTGACACTCCCCTTGCCTAAACCCAAGGAGAGTGTCAAGGGCTTCCGCCCTTTGATTTTCGGTGAAACTATAGGACTCCGGAGCAGATTTTTGCGAAGCTTGCTACACCTTTTTCCCTGTTCCCTATTCCCTATTCCCTATTCCCACGATAGAAACATCTTTCTGCTTCTTTCCCCTAACCAACAAACCATGCTTGGGTGCAAATATCATCGCCACGACAAACAGCAGAGTTTGCAACACCACAATGCAACCCCCAGTTGCACCATCAATGTAATAGCTAATGTACGTCCCCATAACACTCGAAAACACTCCAGAAGCCATCGCAATAAGCATCATGTGGTCGAAGTTATCAGTTAATAAATATGCCGTTGCACCTGGAGTGACTAACATAGCAACAATCAGAATAATTCCCACTGTCTGAAGTCCAGCGACGGCAGTTAAGGAAAGTAACGATAGCAAAATATAGTAAAGTACTCCTATATTTAAGCCAATGGAACGCGCATGGGTGGGGTCAAAACAAAATAATAGTAGGTCTTTGCGTAGGATGGCGATCGCCACCAAAGTAATAACGCTAATAATCACCGTCTGAATAATATCTGGTTGAGAAATACCCAGAACATTGCCAAACAGGATGTGTGTCAAATCTACGCTGCTTGGTGTTTTAGAAACTAACACCAACCCCAAGGCGAAGAACCCCGTAAACACCAGTCCAATTACCGTATCTTCCTTAATTCTTGTCTTTGCCTTGATAAAACCAATAGCAATAACTGAACCCACGCCAAACACAAACGCACCAACAGCAAAGGGTATTTTCAAAATATAAGCAATCACCACCCCAGGCATAACCGCATGAGAAACTGCATCTCCCATCAATGCCCAACCTTTCAGGGTCATGTAACAAGATAGCACTGAACAGACCATACCAACTAAGGCACTGACGAGAATTGCCTTGACCATGAATTCGTTTTGCAAAGGCGCAGTAAACCATTGTACCAATTGCATCACACTCCCTCCATATTTTCACGACCTATCCGACTTTTGCTAAATGGTAAATCACTTAGAGAACCACCAAAAGTGCGAGAGAGATTCTCCTGTGTGAAGACTTCATTCGTATTTCCGTAGGCTAAGATAGTCCGATTGATCAGGACAACTTGGTCACAGAAGGTAGTGATTGATGCCAAATCATGGGTAGAAACCAAAATTGTGTTACCTGCATCTCGTAATTCCAGTAACAGGTCAATCATGGCTTTTTCTGTTTTGATATCTACCCCTGTGAATGGTTCATCTAGCAGTAAGACAGTTCCCTGTTGTGCCAAAGCACGGGCAAAAAAGGCACGTTTTTTTTGTCCACCAGAGAGTTCTCCAATTTGGCGATCGCGCATTTCCCACATCTGGACCCTCTCCAAACTCTCCCTCACAACCCGTTTATCTTTTACGGAGGGAATCCTCAGTATATTCATATATCCGTAGCACCCCATCATCACCACATCATGGACACTCACCGGGAAATTCCAGTCCACCTCTTCTGACTGTGGCACATACGCCACTAGGTTATTTTTTTGTACCATTGTGATCGGCAAGCCGTTAATCAACACTCTCCCCGTTCTCGGCTTCACAAATCCCATAATTGCTTTAAATAAAGTTGATTTTCCGCTACCATTCATCCCCACCAACCCACAAATTGAACTGGCTTTGAGTTGTAAAGAAGCACTATGCAAAGCTACCTTACCGTGGTAAGCGACTGTCACATTTTCAACATCAATACTGATTGAGTTCATAATTATTTGTTGGTAGTTCACCTGATATCCCCATCTTTTGACTAATATCAAATTCGCTTAACTACTTATCATTCAGATCTCTTCACGTCCGCGCATCAGCCTTTAATGATAAATATTCAACAGATTGTGATATGTTTCCCTGCAACCCCTTAATCAGCGTGGTCACGTTATATTCAAGTAACTTGAGATAAGTCGATGCTGGACCATCTGACGGAGAGAGAGAATCTACGTAGAACACACCGCCAAACTTTGCACCAGTAGCATTAGCAACCTCCTTTTGCGCTTTATCGCTTACCGTACTTTCACAAAAAACAGCAGGTATTTTATTTGCCTTAACAGTGTTAATCACCTTTTCCACTTGCTTAGGAGTGGCTTGTTGTTCCGAATTCACCGCCCACAGATAAACTTCTTTCAAACCATAGTCGCGGGTGATGTAGGAAAACGCCCCCTCACAACTGACCATATAGCGTTTATTTTGGGGAAGCACTAACACCTCTTTTAGCAGATTTTGGTCAATCTCCTTAATCTTCTGACTGTATGCTTTCGCATTAGCATTGTAAGTGTCTGCGTTCGCTGGGTCTAAATTTACCAGAGATGAACGAATATTTTCTACATAAATCACAGCGTTTTGTGGTGACATCCAAGCATGAGGATTAGGTTTACCTTTGTAAGCATCCTCCGCAATTTCCACAGATTTTATTCCCTGACTCAGAGTGATATGGGGAACCTTGGGAATGCTGTTGTAAAATTTTTCTGCCCAGCGTTCTAAACCCAAACCGTTATCCAGAATGAGGTCAGCTGATTTCGCCCTCACTAAATCGCTGGGTGTCGGTTCATAAC
>NZ_QMEB01000162.1:9712-14813 GCF_012912135.1 Brasilonema bromeliae SPC951
AATTTCCGAACCCGGCTTGACAATTGATTCCACAACTGCCTTATCACCCGCCACGTTTCGCGCCATATCCGCAATCACTGTGAAGGTCGTTAAAATTACCTTTTTGTCTTTTTTCGCCGGATTCACTCCATTGGTTGTCTCTGGCGTAGCATTTACCTGCGACTGTTGATCAGAAGGCGTGGGACTACATCCACTCATCCAAAGTCCCAATAGCAGCCCAGATGCAACAACCAACGAGGGTACATGCTGCAGCAGTCGTACCTTGAAATTGTTGATATTTTTTATCATTTTTTTTTCATAATCTTATCATTTTTAATGAACTTTACCATAGGGTGACTAAAAATGAAACAAAAATGAAAAAACACATATCATATTTTGGTTTTCATTCCAGCAAATCAAGGAAATTCAAGGTTTATCCATAGACTTCTTCTGAGAAAAATATGAACTTTTGTTATTTCTGAAAATAATATGAGATAAAAATGAAAGTTATGCTAAATGAGGACACCAAAAGGCAAGGTTAGTCCAGTGCGTCACAAGTATTGCAAATTAATTCATCGCTGCGGATGGGTATATGTATGTGTTTTCCACGAATGTCCAATGAATCAACGATTAGGGGAAAGCGATCGCAGTTTCTCGACGAATTACCCGAACAATTATTAATGACTCGACTATGAACGCTCACAAAATAGAAACAGTTTTAACTGAAGATGGAATGACGCTACAGGGTTTACCTTTTCATGCGGGAGATACTGTGGAAGTAATTATCCTACAAGCAAAAACTCCACAACCTCAAAATGCAGTGAATCCAAAATCAGAGAAAAATCGTTATTCATTGCGCGGTAAAGTTATCCGATACGATGATCCAACAGAACCAGTCGCTTTAGAAGATTGGGAATTTTTGCAATGATTGTACTTGACCAAAGCTAAGGGTGTAGGGGTGTGAGGGTGTAATACCATTTCACGAAAAGCCTGATACAAATAAAGCTTCTAAAATAAAGTTCCATTCAGCGATGACGTGAGGCTTAATATAGCAATCCTAAATCATTTGTGTAAGTCCTGCGGACAGGCTCCGCCAACGCGAAGCGTGCGCCTTAGCGCTCAATTCTCTGTTCTCTCTTTTCTTGGCGTTCTTGGCACGCCAGGTGCTTCAAGTCGGCGGAGCGTTTCCCTTCGCACTGGCTCGTCTATGTCCTGCGGACACGCTTCGCTAAGGCGGTTAATAATTTTCAGAAATCAGATAGGACTGCTATATATTGACTCTCGTTCGCTAAGATAGTGTAGCCTTAGCAATAGCTACTATCTATATAATGTCACTTATTCGATACCTGCTGCTCCCTCACACCCATGACAACAACCACAGACTTCCTCAGTCATCTCAACCCCAGTCAACGTCGCGCTGTTGAACATCACTGCGGTCCCTTGCTCGTTGTTGCTGGTGCGGGTTCCGGCAAAACACGAGCGCTGACTTATCGCATTGCTAATCTTATTTTGCAGCATCGTGTCGATCCAGAAAATATCCTAGCGGTAACTTTCACCAACAAAGCCGCACGGGAAATGAAAGAACGTATTCAAAAGTTATTTGCCGATCGCCTAGCAATCACAGAATACAATGAGCGCTTTGATTTGTTGCCAGAATACGACCAAACTAAGCTCAAGTCGAAAGTCTGGAAAAATTACATAAAAGAAATGTGGTGCGGTACTTTCCACAGTCTCCTTTCTCGCGTTCTCCGCTTTGATATCGAAAAATACAAAGACGAAAAAGGACGCCAATGGACGCGGAATTTTTCCATCTTTGATGAGTCCGACGCCCAAAGTCTTGTGAAAGAAATCGTCACCAAACAGCTTAATCTGGACGATAAAAAATTTGAACCCCGTTCTGTGCGCTACGCAATTAGTAACGCCAAAAACCAAGGCTTATCACCCAAAGAATTTGAGATAGAACAACCCAATTATCGCGGACGGGTGATAGCAGAAGTTTACAATCACTATCAAAGCCGACTTGCACAGAACAACGCCCTTGACTTTGATGATCTTATCCTCGTTCCTGTAAAATTGTTTCAGCAGAATGAGCAAGTCTTAGGTTATTGGCATAATAAATTTCGCCATATCCTGGTAGATGAATATCAGGATACGAACCGCACCCAATACGAACTCATCCGCCTGTTGACGACGAATGGCGAAACCAAAAAGAGTGATTGGGACTGGACAAATCGTTCTACTTTCGTGGTTGGTGATGCAGACCAATCGATTTACTCATTTAGAATGGCAGACTTCACCATCTTGTTAGACTTTCAGCAAGATTTTGGCGACGGCTTACCAGACGAAGACACGCGCACGATGGTGAAGTTGGAGGAGAATTATCGCTCTTGTGAAAATATTCTACAAGCAGCAAACGAACTGATTGAAAATAACACCCAACGTATTGATAAAATTCTTAAAGCAACAAGAGGTGCAGGAGAAGAGATTTTTTCTCACAAAGCAGATGATGAAATTGCAGAAGCAGATTTTGTCATTAACCAAATTCGCTCTTTGGAGAATCAGCATCCAGAATTGAATTGGGGAAGTTTTGCCATACTTTATCGTACCAACGCTCAATCTCGACCGTTTGAAGAATTATTGGTGCGATTAGGAATTCCCTACACAGTTGTGGGAGGGATAAAGTTTTACGATCGCAAAGAAATTAAAGATGTCCTGGGTTACTTGCGGGCGATCGCCAACCCATCTGATACACTCAGTTTATTGCGAGTGATCAATACTCCCCGGCGCGGAATTGGTAAAGCCACCATCGACGGACTGGTAAACGCCGCTCAAGAATTAGGCACAACCCTGTGGGAAATACTGATTGATGAGACATCAGTAAATACATTAGCCGGACGTTCTGCCAAAGCTGTTAATGCTTTTGCCCAGATGATTCGTCATTTACAAGAACAAATAGAGACGGTTCCAGTTTCCGAACTTGTGCAAAGGGTGCTGGAAGACTCTGGATACATCAAAGACTTGGAAACGCAAAGTACAGATGAAGCAGAAGACAGGTTGCAAAACGTCCAAGAACTATTCAACGCTGCGCTGCAATTTGAAGAAGAGAACGAAGATCTAAACCTGCAAGCCTTTCTTTCCAGTACCGCCCTCAGTTCCGATTTGGATAACTTAAAAGAAGGACAATCAGCAGTCTCGCTGTTAACTTTACACGCCTCCAAGGGGCTGGAGTTTCCTGTTGTGTTCTTGGTGGGGATGGAACAAGGACTATTTCCTAACTACCGTTCAATGAACGATCCAGCATCTTTGGAAGAAGAACGTCGGTTGTGCTACGTGGGGATTACTCGCGCCCAAGAACGGCTGTATTTAAGCCACGCCCGCGAACGCCGCCTTTATGGTTCTCGGGAACCTGCTTTGCGATCGCAATTTCTCGACGAATTACCCGAAGAATTATTAATGACTCGACAAAAAAGCAGTGTTGCTTATACAAAAGGTACTGGTGGTAGCACAGCCCAACGTACAACCAAACGAAACCAAGATACTACTGCTAGTTGGCAAGTCGGCGAAAAAGTTCTGCACAAAACCTTTGGTATTGGAGAGATTACTCACATTTTTGGTTCGGGAAATAAAGTTTCTTTGGCGATTAAATTTGATAGTTTGGGGCAAAAAATTATCGATCCAAGAGTTGCACAGTTGCAACGGATGGAGTGATGACCAAAGCTAAGGGTGTAGGGGTATAGGGGAAAGAATTAGGGGTGTAACTCTGTGAGGGTGTAGGGGAATAAAAGAATAAGAAAATCAACGCATTTTTCCTACCCGTGGTTAGTGCATTTCCCTTACAGCCTTATTATTAAGCGATCGCTACAGGAAGCTCCCAGATTCAATCAGCGAAGCAATCCAAAATCTGAAATCAGATGACCAACCCTCAAACAGAATTTGATTCACCTTGGAAAGACATTTTACAACTATATTTTGAAGAATTCATGTTGTTCTTTTTTCCTCAAGCACATGAGGAAATAGACTGGACACGAAAACCGGAATTTTTAGATAAAGAGTTACAGCAAGTCATTCGAGATGCAGAACTAGGGAAGCGATTGGTTGATAAATTGGTAAAAATTTATCGCCTTGGTGGCGAGGAATCTTGGATACTTGTGCATGTTGAGGTACAAGCCCAAGAAGAATCTGATTTTTCTCGACGGATGTATAGTTATAACTATCGCATATTTGATCGATATAATCGCTCGGTAGCATCAATCGCAGTATTGGGTGATGAGGGTATTAACTGGCGACCAAATCAGTTTGGTTATGATTTGTTTGGTTGTCGGGTTGATTTTCAGTTTCCAATTGTCAAGTTGTTAGACTATAAGCAACGACAAGCTGAGTTATTAGCAAGTCGTAACCCATTTGCGACGGTGGTCATGGCTCATCTAGCTGCTTTAGAAACTCGCAATAATCGGTTAGAGCGTAAGCAGCAAAAGTTGGCTTTGACTAGAAGGTTGTATGAACAGGGTTTTGAAAGGGAAAATATTATTAATTTATTTCAGTTTATCGACTGGATGTTGACGTTACCATCTGAGCTAGAGAAGGAATTTTGGCAAGAGTTTCGCGAATATGAGGAGACTATTCGTATGCGTTATGTTACCAGTGTTGAGCGTATTGGAATTGAAAAAGGTATTGAGCAAGGTATTGAGCAAGGTATTGAGCAAGGTATTAAGCAAGGGTTAATAAAAGGTATTTCTTTGGGATTAAAACTCAAATTTGGAGAGTCTGGTCAAAGTTTGTTACCGGAAATTGAATCTATTGGGGATGTTGATTTGTTGTCAACTATTTTGGATGCTATAGAAACTGTGGCTACAGTAGAACAATTGCGACAAGTTTATCTACCAGTAAGTGAGTAGTTTGGAGGATGGCGATACGCCCGCTTGCTCTGCTTTCCCTTGCAATCGCTCAAACACGAAGTCATGCTGTGAAGCGATCTGCAAAGGAGCGCAGCAGCGAAGCTATCGCTCTTATTTTCAATAATTAGCATGAAACGTAGGGTTTATAAACACCCCTTTGATGAAGCTGCGCTAAGCTGTTGTGCATTAAAAATGCACAACAGCAAGGCAGAAGGCAGACGGCAGAA
>NZ_QMEB01000446.1 GCF_012912135.1 Brasilonema bromeliae SPC951
GCAGGTGTAACTATGTCAGTCAGCAATGGGCCCGTTGAAGGGCATATTAATCGACTGAAAATGTTAAAGCGGCAAATGTATGGTCGTGCCAAGATAGACCTTCTTGAGCGACGATTCTTGTTAGCAACCTAAAGATTGAGAAGGCAGCTATGTTGCCTTTTTTCGGTATAATCTTTGTACTTCAAACTTCTCTAGACTTCAAACTTAATTATGAGCTACAGAAATCAATTTATCTGGCAAAGGGCAGTTCAACTTGCCATTAATTGCTATAAGTTTACGCGCCTATTCCCTCAGTCAGAATTGTATGGTTTAACCAACCAAATACGTCGTTCCGCAGTATCTGTAGCATCCAACATAGCCGAAGGATATGGAAGGCGCTCAAAACAAGAATACGTACAATTTTTGCATATTGCTTTAGGTTCTTTAAGAGAACTCGATACACAATTAATCATTGCTAAAGAAGTAGATTTGGCAGAGAAAAACCTTTTTACTCCCCTATTAAATGAAGTTGAGGAAATGCAAAGTATATTAGTTGCAAGTTTAAACAAACTCAAAGTTTGAATCTATAATTTCCTTCTTCCTCCTTCTGCCTTCTGCCCTCTGCCCTCTGCCTTCCCCCAAGCGAGATCACCAAAA
>NZ_QMEB01000163.1 GCF_012912135.1 Brasilonema bromeliae SPC951
TCCGTGGGAAGCCCGAAGTCCCCCATTGTCGTAAGTGTCGTAGGATTGGCGTTGTTGAGTTTTGAGTTGTGAGTCACAAGAGTTTGACTCAGCGCTAATTGACAGCCTCACTTCCACTCGTCCTCCTACAGGGGTGAACTTAATTGCATTGGAAAGTAAATTCCAAACAATTTGATACAAGCGATTTTCATCTCCCATCACTACCGCGACTGAGCACTCTAGTACGGTTTCCAAAGTAATTGATTTTCCTTCTGCTGATAACTGTAGAGTATTAAGCGCGTTCTCAATCACACTGACTAAATTGATAGGAGATATAGACAGCTGCATTTGCCCTCGCATTAAGCGAGAGGTATCAAGAATATCATCAATTAACTGGTTTTGTTGAAGGGCACTGCGTTCAATAATTTCTAAACTATGATTTCTAGTTGCTTCATCAAAGTTGCGGCTACGTAGTAACTGTGCCCAACCTAAAATTGCGTTTAAAGGAGTGCGAAGTTCGTGGGAGACAATCGCAAGAAATTCATCTTTTAAGCGATTTGCTCGCTCCAATTCTTCTTCCCGGTGCTTGCGTTCAGTGATGTCTAACACCACTCCAATCATGCGCACAGGCTCACCTGTATCGTCATAAAAAAAATTACCTTTACCCAAGATCCAATGAACGCTTCCATCAGACCAAATAACGCGAAATTCCTTGTTGTAGTCAGTTTTTGTATTTATGGCAGAGGTAATAGCTTCAGAAATTTGTTCTCTGTCTTCTGGATGAACGCAGGAAAGAAATGCTTCATAACTTCCTAGAAAGCCTCCTGATGGTAAACCAAATAATTGTTCATGATTTTTAGACCAAATCACTTGATTTGTTGGTATGTCCCAGTCCCAGGTGCCTAGATGAGCAGCTTCCATTGCCAGTTCTAAACGCTCTTCACTGACTCGCAATCGCTCAATGGCAACAGCATACTCGTGAAGTGATGTCTGCTTTTCTAAACTTTCCCTAATTGCAATGACAAGCAGCTCTAGCCTTCCCTTTAAGACATAATCACTTAGCCCAGACTTCATCCCTAAAACAGCAATTTCTTCGTTGCCGCTATCAGTGTACATAATGACAGGACAGTTTGGATATCTAGCTTTAATGGTTTTTAAAACCTCTAAGCCATTAGTCCAGTGTAGAGAGTAGTCAGTAATTGCAATATCAAAATCACCATACGCTAGCGCTTCCTCAAAACTCTTAACATGAATAATTGAGGTAACTTCTATTGGGGAAAATTCTTGCTTGAGTTGCCGTGTTATCGACAGGTGCACATCAAAGTTGTCATCAATTAGGAGTATGCGAAGCATGATATTTGCTATTTACAAGACGTAGGCTAAAAAATTAAGTGTAAATTTTAGTTCAATAGTGAAGTATCACACCTTTTCTATCATCTCCTGTGAAAGATCTAGAAATCTGGGCTAATATTGAAGATATAAACAAGATTTTTTTTCCTCAGTAATTACACTTGTTTACGTTCATATCTTGTTTCCTAAATTGTGAAATCATAGGATAGGAACTCTAAGAAGAATTTTTAGAAAAATTTAAGCATTCTACTGCTGCTGCACTTTAGCCATAGAATTTAGCACTACACTGCACTTGGTGGTTGACGTTTGAAAATTTTTGAGTGTGTATGGGAAAATCTTATCCTTAGAACTAAGACCTCTCTAAAATCAGTATAGGGTCAATAAGGCCTCACGCCTGATGACCAAAAGCATAGTCTCCACCAAGAAGTTTAAACATGGATATCAGAAACGGCTTTGTAGATACTGTAGGTCATACACCACTTATTCGTTTAAACAGCTTTAGTGACGAAACTGGGTGTGAAATTCTTGGTAAAGCAGAATTTCTCAACCCTGGTGGTTCTGTTAAAGATCGGGCAGCACTTTATATTATTCAAGATGCCGAAGAAAAAGGTTTACTCAAACCTGGTGGTACAGTCGTAGAAGGAACAGCTGGTAATACTGGCATTGGGTTGGCACATATATGCAACGCCAAAGGTTATAAATGCCTGATTATAATTCCTGACACTCAATCTCAAGAGAAAATGGATGCTTTGAGGGCTTTAGGTGCAGAAGTTCGCCCTGTCCCTGCTGTACCCTATAAAGACCCCAATAATTATGTCAAACTCTCTGGTAGAGTAGCTGGCGAGATGGAAAATGCTATTTGGGCAAATCAGTTTGATAACTTAGCAAACCGCCGCGCCCATTACGAAACCACAGGACCAGAAATTTGGGCACAGACAGATGGTAAAGTTGACGCTTGGGTCGCTTCAACAGGGACTGGTGGAACTTTTGCTGGTGTAGCAATGTATTTGAAAGAAAAAAATCCAGCAATTAAGTGTGTTGTAGCTGACCCAAAAGGTAGCGGACTTTACAGCTACATTAAAACAGGCGAAATCAATATTGAAGGTAATTCTATTACTGAAGGCATTGGCAATAGTCGTATTACCGCCAATATGGAAGGCGCGCCTAGTGATGATGCTGTCCAGATTGATGACAGGGAAGCCATAAAGGTTGTTTATCAGTTACTACGGAAGGATGGCTTATTTATGGGTGGTTCTACAGGTATAAATGTAGCTGCGGCCGTTGCTTTAGCAAAACAAATGGGACCAGGGCACACCATAGTTACTATCTTGTGTGACAGCGGTTCCCGTTACCAGTCGCGCATCTTCAACCATGAATGGTTAGAATCTAAAGGTCTTTCTCCAGATGAGTCAGCCCCTGGGAAGGAATTCTAAATTCAAAATGATAAATTAAAAATTAAATACAATTTCACACCCAAGTTGGGGATGATCAAATTCTGAACCTTTAACTAGCGCTCTTAACCCTCCGGGAACGCGGGTCGCCTGTTGTCGGGAAAACGCCACATGCTTCAAGCCGGGAAACCCGTCCAACGCAGTGGCTCCCCTCCCGCAGCGCTGGTCTCACCGCTAGCAACATATCAAAGAAACACCATCCCCCTTGTTAAGAGTTCCCTGTTCCTTGTCTTTCTTAACAGTAAAAACCAACCACTGATTCAGGCGATACGCACAAGCTAAAGCCTCCGGCTTATCGCCCACTCCGAAATTGCGTGGCGCAACACACCACCGCAATTTCGACTTCATCAAAAGTAGAAAAGCTAAAAATTCTATCTGTTTTCATCACTTTTCAACAAAGTGCACAAATGCTCCAAAAATCGCTTCTCTAGTTCTTCAACACTTGAGACAACATACAAATATTTTGCTCGATCTGAGAATCATTCAATTGAGTATAACCAATAATGAATTCTCTCACTGTTCATGCTATTGAAGAACTCACTCTTTCAAATAAAGCACGATAAACAGGTTCACCCTTGTTTGTTGTCGTTATCTCCCGTTCTGTGGGAACTGGTAGCGGATTTTCTGCTAGCCATTCTCCTGTACCAAGTCTTTGAAAAGCGGGATGATTTGTAAAGCGATCGCACATTTCCTCCGCCACAAACTCAATATCCGATTGCAAAAATACAATACCCCCTGGTACGAGAAATTCTGCCAGTTCTGCAACTAATTCTGGTTGGACGACTCGCCGTTTTGCATGGCGGTTTTTAAACCAGGGGTCGGGAAATTGAATTGTGACACGTTGTAGACTTCCTTTAGGAAGGGAAGAGAAAAGCGATCGCAATGAGTTATTCACATTGCAAAACACATAGTGGAGATTTGTCAGTCCCAACTCATCCCGCCACTTGTTCGCCTCCACCACCAACGGTTCCCGAATTTCCAAACCCAGAAAATTCCAGTCTGGTTCAATTTTTGCCATGCTTAACAAAAAGCGTCCTCGCGCGGCCCCAATATCCAGATGTAGGGGCGCTTTTGGCTTGGCGTAGACTTTTTCCCAGTCCAGGGGATCGATCAGTGTTTGATACTTTTGTGCAAGCGGGTTAACGTGTTGACGGACTCTAACAATTGCCAAAATGGACTCTCCTTTTCACCAAACCCAATATCTTTGACACTCTGCGCCCTATAAGTGCGGAGATTCTTCGTTCACAGATTCAACTTGCTGAGATAGGTTTGCACCTAAAACAGTAGAGGCCAAGTCTCCCGAAGCGTTCGGATCTAAGATCCAAGTTCCCACATGCCCTGTGGTACTTAAGGCTCGATTCAGAATATTTAGAGCAGCATTATAATCCCGATCCAACACAAATCCACACTGACAAACGTGGGTTCTCATGGACAGAGACTTTTTAACATGAGTGCCACATTTAGAGCATTCTTGTGATGTATAAGCAGGGTTGACAGCAACCGTAACTCTGCCAAACTTAACTCCAAGATACTCTAACCATTTCCTAAACTGATACCAACCTGCATCATTAATAGACTTGGCGAGACAGTGATTTTTGACCAAGTTCTTAATCCTCAAGTCTTCGTAGGCAACCAAATCGTTAGATTGGATTACGCAACGCGCCACTCTCTTGGCATGTTCTTCACGTTGCCTACTTATTTTAAGGTGTACTCGCCCTAGCTTATTAATGGCGCTCAAGCGGTTAGCAGAGCCTTTCTTTTTACGAGAAACACGACGTTGACGAAATCTCAATCGTTTCTCGCCAGTTCGATAAAACTTAGGGTTAGGTTCACTATGTCCGTTGCTATCAGTGTAGAACTCCTTAAGTCCCACATCCAATCCAATGGTTCTGCCAGTAGGTTGTGTATCTACCTTATTTTCAGATCTGACTAAAAACTGAACGTAGTACCCATCAGATTTCTTGACTAACCTAACCCGTTTTATCTGATCTAATTGATAGAAGTTTAAATCCCACGTTCCTTTGAGCTTAAGCTTGCCAATCCCCTTTTTATCGGTGAATGTGATTTGCTTCCTAGTTTCAGAAAGTGACCAACCTGAAGTTTTGTACTCTACTGAACGACAATTCTTTTTGAATTGAGGATAACCTTTTTTACCCGGGATAGACTTTCTACAGTTATCGTAAAATCGAGCAATAGAACTATAAGCTCTTTCCACCGCAGATTGGCAAGCATGAGAGTTCAAGTCTTTAACAAAAGGATATTCTGCTCTTAATGCTGTATTGTGACGATACAGATCTTTCTGTCCTACACCTCGGTTATCCATCCAAAAACGAATACACTTGTTGCGAACAAATTGAGCCGTTTTAATCGCCTCATCTATAGCACTATATTGAGTTGTCCTTCCCTTAGCCTTGAACTCTAAAACTATCATTTGACGTGGACAATCCCTACGTCAATCATGTTAACACAAAAAAGACGTCCTAGAAGGACGGGGCTTGTACCCATTAATTTCGGTCAACCAGAAACAATCAAAAAAATACGGTTATTCTTGATTATCTCTAAAGCTGTCGGGTTCTGTCAGGATGCGCCGCACCTCATTCTGGGAGTGTTCAATCACCTCCCGGACACGACGGATTGTTTTTTGATCATCTCGGTTTAGGGCATTTCGTAATCCGCCCCATACTGTCCGCATCAAGTGTTCCAATTCGTCCTCCAGAAAACCGATTTCGGCTTGAATCGCGGCAGATGTATCAGGTTCTTTTAATCGCGCCCAAAAAGCATTCACCTCCTCCGCGTGGGCGTCCAACTCGGTTCGTCCCGTCTCCGTCAGATGATAGACGCGCCGCGCTGCTTCTTGATCGGCACGCACCAGTCCCATGTCTTCTAGATATTGCAGGGTTGGATAGACTGTGCCAGGGCTAGGGGCGTACTGTCCAGACGACCGCTCCTCCAGCGCCTTGATAATCTCATAGCCGTGTTTGGGTTCATCGCGAAGCGCGTCAAGAAGCAGGTAACGCGCCTCACCACGCCGGACTTTGCCCTCCCCTCTTCTGGGAGGTCCTCCTCTGCGTCCACCTTCTCCTCTATGAGGATGGTGTCCGTGTCTGTGGGCATGGTGTCCGCCCTCTGGATGATGTGCTCTTATTCGGTCATGCATAGGATAATTTTCTCTTTTGTTCAACATACTTTTATAGTATCGCGATATATCGTAATTGTCAAACATGTTCGTTGGTTGCAACGGATTTTTTAGACGACAGAGGCACAGCAATATATCAGATATGATATAAAGATGGCATAGAACAACCAACCTTACCTTTGGTTTGGCTGCACGGTGAGGTAAAAACTCCACCTAACAGGAGTCATGTGATGGATCAAGCAAAGAAAGAACGCTTAGAATCTAAAGGCTGGAAGATTGGGACAGTCTCAGATTTTTTGAAGTTAACACCGGAGGAAACTATCTTTGTTGAAATTAAGTTAGCTCTTAGTCGAAGCTTGAAGGAACGTCGGCAACAACTGATGACCCAAGCTGAACTTGCCTCCAAAATTAGCTCTAGCCAATCCCGGATTGCAAAAGCTGAAAATGGAGATGCTTCAGTTTCAATTGAGCTATTAATTCGGGCAATCCTCGCAACAGGTGCAACGCCTCAAGACATTGGACAGGTGATTGCTAATGTCAAGTAAGAAAAAGGAATTGCTCTAAAAAGTGCTTTGTATATTTTTTCCTTGGATACTCGCAACACACCAGAAAAAGCCCCCAATATTTCGTTCAAATTCTACGTTCTTCTTGATCAACGAGAAAAACTGACAGATTTTATGTACAAATGTTAAGCGAGATCACTGGCAAGCAGCGTAGCGAAGCAAGGGTTATACTCTTTCTAAAAAGAGTTTTTTACACCCTACTTTTGAGATTGTCATAAAATCAATGATTTCAAATTTTCGCTTTGCTGTGGTCAGCGACTTGCACCTTGCACTTTCCCATACAATCTGGAATCATCCCAGTCGTTTTCATTTGGTGGAGGTTAGCATCCCCGCGTTTGAAAGTGTACTAGAACATTTAACACAACTTAATCTAGATTTTCTTTTGCTTCCAGGAGATTTAACTCAGCACGGTGAACCAGAGAATCATGCTTGGTTGCAAGAACGTTTAGCACAGCTTCCCTTTCCTAGTTATGTTGTTCCTGGTAATCATGATGTTCCCGTTGTGAAGGCGAATGAGCAATCCATTGCTGTCTCTGATTTTCCGCACTATTACCGCAAGTTTGGCTACGAGGATACTGACCAACTTTACTACACTTGTCAGTTACTGCCAGGTGTTAGGCTCATCGGTCTAAATTCTAACTGTTTTGACGATCAAGGACAGCAGGTAGGACGCTTAGATACCCAACAGCTACGGTGGTTAGAAGAAGTTTTAGCAGGGGCTGCTGATGACTTTGTGTTAGTCATGGTGCATCACAATGTTGTTGAACACCTGCCTAATCAATCACGCCATCCAATGGCAAATCGCTATATGTTAGGAAATGCACCAGAACTATTGCAGATCCTAAAGCGGTACGGCGTTCGGCTGGTGTTCACAGGACACTTGCACATTCAAGATGTTGCCGATTCAGACGGTGTATACGATATAACAACAGGTTCTTTAGTCAGTTACCCTCATCCTTACCGAATCTTAGAGTTTCATCAGGATAATTACGGTAACCAATGGTTGCAAATTTTATCCTATCGCGTGACATCAGTGCCTGATTTCCCGAACTTGCAACAGACATCTAAGAAGTGGATGGGCGATCGCAGTTTTTCCTTTCTTGTTAAGTTCCTAACTCTGCCTCCCTTAAACCTGCCAATGTCGCAGGCAACAGAATTAGCTCCCAGTTTACGCGAGTTTTGGGCAGATATGGCTAATGGAGATGCTGTGTTTGATTATCCTAACTTTCCACCAGAACTGCGTCGCTACTTTGAGAAGTATGGTGCGATCGCCCCTAGCGGAAGTCCATCCTTCATTGATAACAACACTACATTGTTGCTTTAGCAGACAAGGAAAAATCTTTAACTTATTCCTGAGTCGTTGATCGCACGGCAAATTCCAAAGACAGAGGTATAATTGTGTAGCAAAGTACTGCCACCCACAGGACCGATTTCACCGCCACAAAAGAAGCCTGTTAAAGGGATATCTTTGAGGTAGCGCCTAAAAAGCTCAGAATCAAAATTAGGTTTTCGGTAGAGTCCTTCACCACGTCCCATACAGGAAAACATCAGCGCGCCAACTGCAGACGGTTGTGCGACTTGTTTTCTATAATAACTTTCTAAAAGGAATTCCAAGTCTTCAGCAGAAGTTTGAGCATCACGCAGGTGAAATTGTAGGCGTTGTCCAGGTCGAATATAATCTGCAATAGCAATTGCTCCGGCTGTTGGATCGACTCCGAGGATGCTACGAATCAAAAAGTCTCCCTGGTGTAAATCTTGCTTGAATCCATCCATCGCCAACCCAACAAACAGAGAATGTTGTGCCAGGATTCGGTCTTGTTCACTCAAATTGGCAATCAGATCTCGCAAGACAAGCAGTGGTATTCGCTCATCGAGTTCCAGGATGATATTGCGATCGCTTGAGGTGACTTGCAGCGGTTTACCAATCGGTCGGCATCCTTGTGCCACAATCGTTTCTAAGACAATATTACCACTCAAAGCGACGCCAATTGTCCCCTCATTATACACTTTGTCATTGTAAAATAAGGCGATACGACCTCCCAAACCGCCGCCACTTGCCTGTCCTCCCACCGTCACCGATCCAGGATAAGCAAAGTCTATCCCTTGGAGTAAATCGTTAATTCCAGATGAGAACGAGCCAGACAGCAATATGAATTGTGGCGCTGGTGTTGATGGCATACCTATCAAATCAATCCAATCATCTGGTGGACTATCTAGATCAGGTAATTCTTCAGGAAGAACATGAAAACCTTTAATATTCACTTGCGGCAGATGCGCTAAAGTCAAACTGAGGGCAGGTTCTGCTTCTAACTCTTGGGTTTGTCCGCGCCCAGTTGTCCCAATCACACCACCACCGCTACAACCAATCAGCACAGGTACAGAAAGTCGTTCAGCAAGTAAAGGTAAAAGCCGGGAATACTCACTTGTAAAAGCAGACGAAATGAATACCAGCCCTAAATCAGCAGGTACTGTTAGCGATGAGACAGCTTGTTGTACGACATCTGCAACAGCTGCTTCCAAAGAAGGACGGGTTGATAGGGCGTTTGCCCATTGTATTTGGTCTGCCATGAGTTTTCCACTCTTATTTTCGAGGCTAATGGGTTTTTATTTTTATCCTATCAAGAACCGACGATAGGACTCCTGCCACGCTGATAGCGGAGCTTCCCAGCAGCCATAGGTTACCGACGTGGTGAATTGGCGGTCAAAATAAATTGTATAATTAGTGTTTGAGCTAAAATTCTGTAAAATCTTAAAAGATAAAGACGAATACAAAATTATTAGTACGGTTTACTGTAATAGTTATGGAGTACATTCCCTCACTTACTGGTGAGACGAGTTTTGGTCAATCACAGTAAAATGGGAACTATAGTGCAAAAAGTGTCATTTTTGAATTTTTTCTATACTTGTATTGAAAACACAACAAGACTAGGAAGATGAGCAACAACATACAAGACGCAATCCAACAAGAACTAGAGCAAGCTCGTGCCACCTGCGATACCTCAGGTAGCAACTCTCCTGAGTGCGCAGCAGCTTGGGATGCAGTAGAAGAACTGCAAGCCGAAGCCTCCCACCAGAAGCAATCTAAACCCAAAAACTCTCTTGAGGTGTACTGTGATGCTAATCCAGATGCAGATGAGTGCAGGGTTTACGAAGATTAAAAAGTGATTCGTCCAGCACTTTATTCATCGTAGGTTTGCAAGTAACCAGAATCTGTTTACTGGCTATATTGCATCTTAAATACTCCATTGTACAAAATCTCACTCCAAGCTCATTCCGTTTTCTGTAGAAAACTGGAAATGTGTATAGGGGTGAGATTTTCTTATCATCCTTCATTGAGTTGACTGTTTCTTTTTAAAGACAAGAGTACAAGATTAATGAGTAATATCATATACTAATTGACTATTCACTATAATTGTTGATTTCTCATAAAAAAGATTATGAATAATGAAGTCTGGTTTCGTCCCTTTGTCTGGATGGACTACCGATTAGCAGTATTATTCGCAGTGATTATCCCCATCATTCTGCTAATTTGGGCATATGTAGAAAAAGCCGAAGCGATACAACGCTTGCTCACGATTTACTGGCGAGTAGCAAGTTTATTGGCTATCACCATCTACTTGATGATTGCGGGCTTTGGAGTGAGTTTTATCTCAGGGCTGATGGGTCTGATTCTGATTCCCATTTCTCTGTGGTTTTGGGTGGATCTCAACGATGAAATTGAATATCAGTCAAATGGACCTCTAAAGTTGCTTTTCACCTCCTGGCGCTGGGCTACGACGGTGTATTGTATTTTGAACGCAATTGCTTTTATACCTTTTGTGGGTTGTGGTTTTTCTGAAGGCGCGATCGCAACTCCCTACTGTCGCGTCTGGCTTGAAGCCCCATTACTGTTTAAAGAATATTTCCATCCCAACTCCAAACCTGGATTTCTCGGCTTTCTGGGTATCGTTGGTTTAGTTATCTATGTGCTTTACTTAAGTTACTTCGTCGTCGTTAAACTAGGTAAGCAGGGACGCTCAGCAACACCGCAGTAGCTTTCAAGAGACACGCTTAACAGGGAACGCTTAACAGGGAACAGGGAGCGCTTAACAGGGAGAAAAATAACTCCCTCACTCCTTCACTTTCTCACTCCTTCACTCCCTACTTCTTAGGGGTGTAAAAGAAACATTAATTACACGTCCTAAATTGAAAATCAAGAATTTTAAAATGAACAATTCTATCAGCAAGCGCTTGGAACAATATACTGTCAAACGTCCTCAAGAAGTCCTACTTGTCAGTGTGGAAATTGCGGGTGAGTCAGACGAAATTGCCATTTTTAAAGGCTTTTCCAGTTCTTTGACGCGCCCAACCGCCTTTGATCCCGATGTTCCTGTACTGCAAGATGAAGCAAAAATTATCAAAATTGACCGCGTAGCCAGTCCTTACAATCCTGAAGCACCCCGCTACATCCAACAAGGACTTTCTTGGGACAATATGCAAGTCTTATTGTCACAAATGGAAGTTTGATAATAGCAAAATTATGTTAAGTTATTATAAATAATCTTAAGATTCACCAATCAAGCTATAATATCTTACCAATCTAGGGTAAGTTTTTCTTCTTAATACCATTTACACATAACTATCGGCTAAGCAGACGCATTCAAAGTCGCGTGTGCAGAGGGTTTATACTACCATCACAGCCTGACAACGCAGAGAAATGGTATTGTTCTGAACCTGACGAGCGACAATTTCTTCTTACACTCATACCTCCCCTGCCATGAACACTGCGGTGACTCTACCAACAGAACAAGCGCCTCAAAAAGTTGAATCTTTAGGGCAGCTCAATCGTCAAATGATTGTAATTCTCGATTTCGGTTCTCAGTATTCTGAACTGATTGCCCGCCGAATTCGTGAAACTCAAGTATACTCTGAAGTTCTTTCTTATCGCACCACAGCTGAACAATTACGTCAACTCAATCCTAAAGGGATTATCTTTTCCGGAGGTCCCAATTCAGTTTACGACACTGGTGCTCCCCGGTGTGATCCAGAAATCTGGAATATGGGACTTCCGATTTTAGGTGTATGCTACGGTATGCAACTGATGGTGCAACAGCTGGGCGGGGAAGTGGCAAAAGCTGACCGAGGTGAGTATGGTAAAGCATCACTCTACATAGATGATCCCACAGATTTGTTCACTAATGTTGAAGATGGGACGACGATGTGGATGAGCCACGGAGACTCTGTGATTCAAATGCCAGAACAATTTGAATTACTGGCACATACAGAAAATACCCCTTGTGCAGCTATTGCTGATCACGACAAGAAACTTTACGGCGTCCAATTCCATCCAGAAGTGGTGCATTCTGTTGGTGGTATAGCTTTAATTCGTAATTTTGTATACCATATCTGTGAGTGTGAACCGACCTGGACAACTGCTGCTTTTGTCGAACAAGCCATTCGAGAAATTCGCGCGAGAGTCGGCGATAAACGAGTGCTGTTGGCGCTTTCTGGAGGAGTCGATTCTTCAACCTTGGCTTTTTTATTACATAAAGCAATTGGGGATCAGTTGACTTGTGTGTTTATCGACCAAGGCTTTATGCGAAAGTATGAGCCAGAACGATTGCTCAAACTGTTCCAAGAACAGTTTCATATTCCGGTAGAATATGTCAACGCTAGGGAACGGTTCATTTCTTCACTCTCTGGAATTACTGATCCTGAAGAAAAACGTCGTATTATTGGGCGCGAGTTTATCATTGCTTTTGAGGAAACATCCAGACGCCTCGGACCTTTTGATTATCTCGCTCAAGGCACGCTTTATCCAGACGTTATTGAATCTGCTAATACCAATGTTGATCCCCAAACTGGAGAACGGGTGGCAGTGAAAATCAAAAGCCATCACAACGTTGGTGGATTGCCCAAAGACTTGCGATTCAAATTGGTGGAACCATTACGGAAACTGTTTAAGGATGAAGTCCGCAAAGTCGGGCGTTCTATTGGCTTACCAGAAGAAATTGTCCAACGGCATCCTTTCCCTGGACCGGGTTTAGCGATTCGGATTATCGGCGAAATTACTGCCGAAAGGTTAAATATTTTACGCGATGCCGACTTAATTGTGCGTCAAGAAATTAACCAACGCGGTTTATACCACGATTACTGGCAAGCATTTGCTGTCTTACTACCAGTTCGTAGTGTTGGTGTTATGGGTGACCAACGTACTTATGCTTACCCCATCGTTTTGCGGATTATCACAAGTGAAGATGGTATGACTGCTGACTGGGCACGTGTACCTTATGATGTCTTGGAAGTGATTTCTAATCGGATTGTGAATGAAGTCAAAGGTGTTAACCGAGTGGTTTATGATATCACCTCCAAGCCACCTGGAACTATTGAGTGGGAGTAATTGTGAAGTACCCCACCGCATGGCGGATGGGGCTAGCTCCGAAGGGAGCGCTACGCAAACGCGTCTCATTCGCAGTTGCCATGTTGGGTATATTCATTGCTGAATATCCGATACTAAAATCGGTGATGGTCTTACACTGCGTCTGTGGGTATTGCTACCTTTATCCCTTGCGGGAACCCGCGCAGCCGTCCCACTTCCTGGGACGGTTTATTGTTTTACCGTACAACATGACATGGATTGTTTTTTATAGCAGGGCGTAACCTTGCTAACCAGCGGTCATGTTCTTTTCCAGGTTTGATGTTTCTGCGGTAAGCATCTTACTGCTACTTCGGATTAACCTTTGTGTTCCATACAGCCTGGTGGTCATAAACCAGTACTATCATAGCACCAATACAGTACTAAACGTCAACTATGAAAGCGCTAAATGTTCGTTTTTCCGATCAAGAACACAAAGAATTGCAAAACGCTAGTCAACTACTTGAGAGATCTATCAATGATTTAATTCGTGAAGCAGTTAGAGATCACTTGCTAAAGTTGAGGGCATCGAACCCTCAACTTTAGCCCGGCAATTTCGCCCACCGCACTCAGGGATGGGGAATTTCGCGGAACTGCGTTAAAGCTAGGTGGGCATTGCCCACCTGATTTATTTTCTGCATCAGCAAGTAGGCAAGTGTAAAACCTCACCCTGCCCTGTCGGGCATCCCTCTCCGTGGCTTCACCAGAGGGAAAAATTTTTACGCATCAGTAAGGGCTAGAAAGAAACATGGTTCGACTGGTAGGCAGGTGGTTCGACATGAATCAAAATTCTAACTGGGCTGAAGCGTTCTTCTAGTCGCTTTTCTACTTCCTCGGTGATACGGTGGGCAGTTTCGACGTCAGGTGCATCGACTATTAAATGCATTTCGATGAAGACTTGACGACCAACAACACCACGAGAAGCAATATCATGACAGTTAACGACACCAGGAACAGAAAGGGCGATTCCATGAATGACTTCTGGGGCGATTGCCTACGGCAGAGCTACGCTTAACGCCATCCTATCAACAAGCCAAGGTAAATTTTCTTTTAAAACAGTCCAGCCACTCCAAAATACCAACAAAGCCACTGGAAAAGCCAAAATCAAATCTAACCACTGAACACCCAGCCACACACCTATCAAACCAGCAATTACAGAAATTGTTACCCAGATATCGCTCATATAGGATTCCTATTTGATTTTTGAAAAAAAAGCGAGAAAATACGGAGGGGTGTACAAGTGTAAGAGCAGACAATGAAAAATCAGCATCTAAAAACCGCAGTACTACCTGCGCAAGTGGCAACAGCGATGCGATCGCACCAAACCACTCAAAGGGCGATCACCGAACTACAAGAATTTATTGCTTTGCGTCCAAATGCGCGTGAGGTAAGGAAAGCACTAGTAGTCAAGCTGGTTTATCAAGGCTACTTGTATGAAGAAATTCAGACAATTCTAGATGTGTCACTGGGTTCAATAACAGGTTGGAAACAAGCCTACGAGCGAGATGGAATAGATGGACTGCGGTTGAATCATAAGGGAAGGAAGAGCGCGCTTTCGTAGCGAACAACGAGAAAAGGTGTTGAGTTGGCTGCAAACAAAGGATTATTGGGAGCTTGGGGAACTGGAGTATAAACTAGCTTTCGAGTACGACGTGGTTTACGAGTCAAAACAAAGTTACTACGACTTGTTTGAAGCAGCAGGAATAAGCGCAGAAGTTAACCACAAAATTAAACCCCAAAGCAGACCCGAATGCTGTTGCAGCAAAAAAAAAGAGATTGAAACACTCTTGGCAAATCACCGCAGTGAAATTGAAACAGGAAAATTGAGAGTGCTGCTAATTGATCAATGTCATTTAATGTGGGGAGATTTAAGTGGTTATGTATGGGG
>NZ_QMEB01000164.1 GCF_012912135.1 Brasilonema bromeliae SPC951
CTACGGAGGGAAACCCTCCTGCAGGACTGGCTCCGCAACGCACTGGCTCTCCTTAATAAGGAGAGGGGTGCCGTAGGCGGGGTGAGGTAAAAACGTGAATGATAAAATCAACCTGATTTACATAACATCTCAAATTAAAAATCTCTATGACTGTTCATCAGGAAAACTTGACGACAAATCCCAAACCAAAAACAATAGTCAAAAAATCTTGGAAAAATATCTTGCTTTGGATAGTAGTTACCTTAGTAGTGGTTTTCTGCTTAGCACCAGCAATGTGGCAATTACTAACTTCATTCAAAGTCAATCAGGATATTGCTAAAATTCCTACCGTTTATTTTCCCTCTCGAATCACTCTCAATCACTACATTGAAATATTCGCCCGCCGTCCGTTTTGGCGCTACATATTAAATAGTGCTTTTGTCTCGATTCTCTCTACGGTTTTATCTTTAGCTTTAGGTGCGCCTGCTGCTTACGCTTTAGCACGGTTGCGTCCTTGGGGTGGCAGAGTTATCCTTGCAGGTATCCTTATTGTAACTTTGTTCCCTGGAATTTTATTGTTCTTGGGACTTTTGGAAATTATCCAAGGGTTACATCTAGGCAACAACTATTTAGCCCTGATTATTCCCTACACTGCTATCAATTTACCATTAACAATTTTAGTGTTACGTAGCTTTTTTGAGCAGTTACCAAAAGACTTGGAAGATTCTGCAAGAGTGGATGGCTACAACACTTTGCAAATGTTAATACAAATATTACTACCAATGACACTTCCTGCTTTGGTAACGACGGGAATTCTCACATTTATTTTTGCCTGGAATGAGTTTATCTTTGCTCTCACATTTATAACCCGTGAAGAGATGAAAACAATTCCTGTGGCTGCAGCACAATTAGGTGGTGCAACAGTTTTTGAAATTCCTTATGGTCCGATTGCTGCAGCAACCGTGATTGGAACATTGCCCTTAGTTTTACTCGTTTTGTTCTTCCAGCGCAAGATTATTCAAGGTTTGACTGCTGGTGCTGTTAAGGGATAATCAACAGATAATCAAAAGATAATCAACAAATAAAAACTATGGCGAAACTGGAACTACAAAACTTAAATAAGACTTATACTCCCAAAGTCATTCCAGTTAAAGATGTGAATTTAACTGTAGATGACAATGAATTTCTCACTTTACTTGGTCCGAGTGGCTGTGGTAAGTCTACGACACTGCGAATGATTGCAGGGTTAGAAGAACCGACTCGCGGTCGGATATTTCTTGGGGATGAGGATATTACGTTTAAGCGACCAGGCGATCGCAACATGGCGATGGTGTTTCAAAGCTATGCGCTTTATCCCCATATGTCCGTGTACGAAAATCTAGCCTCTGGACTGAAGCTAAAAAAAACTCCTCGCACTGAAATTGAACAGCGAGTCACAGAAGTTTCAAAACTTCTGGGATTAGAAGAATTATTACAGCGTAAACCTGGTCAATTATCGGGCGGACAAAGACAGCGAGTCGCCGTTGGTCGGGCGTTAGTGCGTCGCGCCCAAGTTTACTTGCTGGATGAACCACTCAGTAACCTAGATGCACTCTTACGGGAACGAGTCCGCGCAGATATCAAACAAATATTTGCCGCTCAAAAAGCTCCAGTAGTCTACGTGACTCACGATCAAACGGAAGCAATGACGCTTTCCACAAAAGTAGCTGTCCTCAATGATGGTCTTATCCAGCAACTCGATCCACCTGAGCGCATTTATAACCAACCAGCTAATTTATTTGTAGCTGGATTTGTTGGCAGTCCGCAAATGAATTTGCTCACGCTACCTTGTAAGGAACGTTCTGCAATCTTAGGTGATGCAAACATATTTTTGCCAGATATCCCAACAATACCACAAGAAATTATCTTAGGTATTCGTCCAGAACACGTCCGCATTGCACAAGCCGATGATACACAGATTATCCAAGGACAAGTATATCTTGTGGAAAACTTGGGTATGCATAACTTGGTCAGTGTGCGTGTTGCAACTTCTGAAACAGAACCGTTGACAATACGTGCATTGTTACCACCAGACCAAAAATGGAATAATGAAGAAATTAGATTAGCTTTACCGCCCCAGAATATCCACTGGTTTGATATTAATTCAGGTGATAGTCTTTGGTTGCATTAGAGTCAAGGATGGGTGAAAATTTTCATGCTATTTGAGGTTTTTAAAAATCATAAATCCACTAAAATCCCATTCATCAAAACAAACTCAACCTGGTCAATAGCTTGGGGAACAGTTGATGCAAGTTATGAAGGTATAGCTTGGCGAGACGAAAAAGTTGCTGTGATTCTACCGCCTACAGCTTCTGAAGTACTGACAGAGAAACTAGCAATCAGTTGTGGAGAACAATTTGTTGTTGTTGGTGATGTGTGGTTAACTAACCAAGCACAGTTGCTGCAAAAATTGGGAATTGAACCGAATAGCTTTGCGCTAAGTCCTCTGCAACTGGTTGCTAATCTTTGGGAACGATGGGGTTTTGAATGTCTCAACCAACTTGTGGGGATGTTTGCGTTTGTGGTTTGGGATAGGGAAAAACAGGTGTTGCAGCTGGTACGCGATCGCGTTGGTGCTCGTACTCTCTACTACACAACCACTGGTTCGGTTCGTTGGATTGCGCCTAAATTGAGAACTTTAGCACCCCATCGTTCATCCGATTTAGATTTAGTCGCTTTGCGAGATTATCTTTGTTGCGCCTTTGTTCCTGGGGAGCGAACACTTTGGCAACAGGTGCGAGAACTGCGCCCTGGAACTGTTTTACAATTCAACGACCACAAGGTTCAAGCTTATTGGCAGCTTCAAGAAAAGATTACAGCAATAGATAAACCTTTAGCATGGCATGGCGCGCGCCTACGAGAACTGCTAAACCAAGTTGTTCAAGAATATTTACCACCAGAAAACGAACCCGTTGGCGTTTTTCTTTCTGGTGGTTTGGACTCCAGCAGTATCACCGCTTTAGCAGCAAAATTCCACAATTCCCCAGTTCATACCTTCTCGATTCATTTTGGTTATGAATCTCCCAATGAGTTAGAGTTTTCCAGTCTCGTTGCTTCTCATTGTCAAACGCAACACCACATCCTAGAAATTACCTTTCGGGATATGTGGGAACGCCTACCGGAAACAATGGCGTATTTAGATGATCCCATCGGCGATCCGCTGACTGTTCCCAACCTCATGTTGGGACGATTGGCGCGAGAAAGCGTGCAGGTGGTGTTAAATGGTGAGGGTGGCGATCCTTGTTTTGGTGGTCCAAAAAATCAGCCAATGCTCATTAATAGTTTATATGGCTCCGTCACCAATCAAGATTCATTGCAAGCTTATTTAATTTCTTTCCAGAAGTGCGCGGCTGACTTACCACAACTTTTAAAACCAGAAGTTTGGACAGCAGTACAAACAACACCTTGGGTTTTTGAAGAAGATTTCTATTCTCAAGCCAGCTATCTCAATTGTTTAATGGCAATGAACATCAAATTTAAAGGCGCTGACCAAATTCTTACTAAAGTTAATAACTTAACTCAAGCTGCTCATATACACGGTCGTTCTCCTCTTTTTGACCAGCGGATAGTAGACTTCAGCATGGAAATTCCTCCAGATTATAAGCTTTCTGGAGTGGAAGAAAAAGCAGTTCTTAAAGGGGCGATTGTAGATATTTTGCCAGATACAATTATTAATCGTCCCAAAAGTGGAATGATGGTTCCGGTACAGTTAGGATTTCGTAAATATTGGCAACGAGAAGCAAGAAATCTATTGCTAAGTCGCAATGCGGCAATTGCCCCTTATTTAAACCAGTCGCTAATACGCGATTGGCTAAACTTTCAAGGAGACACTTGGAGTCGTTATGGAGTAAAGCTTTGGTTGCTTGTTAGTTTAGAAATTTGGTTGCGAGTGAATCAAAAGTGAAAAATTAACCAAAGCTTTCAGCAACATACATAGAGTTTCCCGTATCATCAACGAGAATCAAGCTGCTATCATCGCTATCTAAAGTTTGACTATTAACTATGCCGTGATTAAGAATTTGAATCAATTTTTGAGGACTAAATGATTCCAATTCCACAAAGTTACCAGATTCTAACCATTCCAATTCATCTGTTGATAATGCCGAGCGAATTTCGGGTGCTAATTGTTTAGCAGCCTCAGCCGATTCTGACTGAGATTGAATGAACATACCGCGACTTGCAGCAATAATTTGGCGTGGCAGTAGTCCTATATCAATCATCGTGACATTACTATTGAGAAACCAAGTGGAACTAGTGCGGAGATGATTAACTAAACTCACACCTCTGGGGCTACAATCATGCAATGCATAAACTATTAAATCAGGATTACGACGTAGCATTAGCATGGTAGTATCAAAAATGTTTTGCGGATAGCCACTGATGCTGAGGATGGCACAGTTTTTTTCAAAATGAAAGTTATTGGCGATTAACATTTGGGCAATTGCTGCACTATCACAAACAACTAACCTATCAAAACTGTAAGCAGTCACATCAGGATTGACAGCAGCGGGTGCAATTTCTTCACGCGGAGGAGGTAGAATTTTCGTAATTGAACCATTGATTTGCCGCCAACGGTTTAACCAACTTTGAACCTGTTCTTGCCTAATTAATGATTCCTGTGGAATTTCGGATTGGTTTAGCTGTTTAAATCCTAAGTATATGGACAGCATTCCCAAAAGAACATAAATGACAAATAAAATGAATGAATGGAAGATAAATAGACTGGTATAAATACCTCCAATAAGAATGATCAAACCTATCAAACGCAAAACTTGAGCGTTTTCCTTTCGTCTAGGCTGGTTAATTAAACTTGACTTAGTATCCTGGTAGATTTTGTAAATATACCATATTTGAGTTCCTAAATTAGCAATTATAAATGTAGTCGATGCAGGTAATTTAAATGATGCTAATATTGGAGCTAAGAATATAGATGAAAATCCCCCAATAAAACCTGTAGCCCAAACATTAAAAAATAGATACAAACCGAGCCATCCCCATCCACTTATCCTCTTCCTTTTGACACGATTATCCAAGAAATAGAGAAATTGCTTAGGTGTGAAAAATAGAGTGTTGTTAGTAGAAATATCAGCTATAGCCTTAGCAAACATTGAGTCAGTTATCTTTTCATCATCTTTGTTAGTTGGTTCAAACACAAAAGGATGTTGGCATCTGATACACCGACCTTGATTGCTTGTCCGGTCTTTGAGTTTATTGTCAGTACCACATTGAATGCATTTCATACTATTTTTTAGTTATCAGGTAAGAGTGATTGATTCTGTTTTGAATGAGATAGTTTCAGTCAATTAACCTTTGTATAATTTTTGTTACATTATTGACTACGAAAAAAGTACGAAATAGTCTTAATAAAAAACCTGATTTGCCAGCAAAACGCTGTAGTCTTCACGCCTGCGAATTAAACGGTACGTGTCATTTTCTAGCAGTACTTCGGCTGGTTTAGGACGGTGTAAAAAGTGTGAGGACATCGCATAACCATAAGCACCTACGTCCAAAATGCCGACAATGTCACCAATTTCTAATGCTGGTAGTTGACAGTTTCTTCCTAAAAAATCTCGTGAATATGTGGTGTTTCCACACACATCTGTGAAATAAATCTTAGATTTGGAATTTTCGATTTTGGATTGTACAGATGTTGCGTGCAACGTCTCTACTCTGCCCATCTGTGCAACTTCTTTCCAGGTAACAATCTCCCGGTAGCCGCCGTGTACTGAAGGGACACAGAGATTGGCAACTGTGGTATCTACTCCAACAATTTGCTTTTCTGACTGCCATTTCACGGAAACGACTTTAGCAAGAAGAGTAGCACATCCGGCAATTGCAGCGCGTCCGGGTTCAATGACTAATTCAATTTCTCTTCCCAAACGACTCATTCTGTCACTTAACTCTGTACCAAACAATTCCCAGTTAAAAGCTGCGCCGTCATGATGATAGGGGTAGCCAAAACCACCGCCAAAATCGAGATATTCCCAATCTGGTAAAAGTTGTGCTGTGGTTATAACCTTATCAATGACGTTGGTAAAAGCTTCTGTTGCATTGGTTCCAGTACCTCGGTAAAAATGCAAACCACTGATTTTGAGTCCAGCTTGATGGGTAAGAGCGATAGCTTCGCTGCTGCGCAAAGCGCAGATCGCATCAGGAAATTCCTCTAGACGCACACCAATGCGGCTATCACCAGTGATTTCAGGTAGGTTGAGACGTAAGCCAAGGCGCGGTGTTGTAGAACTCTCGGATGCAACGGAGCCACTCGCGTGCGCGGGTTCCCCGCGTTGAGCGATGTGGCGTTCTCTACAGAAGGAATGATAGACTTCGCAGCATAGTTGCAACTGGGAGACACTATCCAAATTGAGAGTTTTTACACCCCAATTCAGGACTTGTTCCATCTCGGCGCGGTTCAAATTACTACCACTGTAGACAATTTGTTCTGGCGCAAAACCCGCCTGTAGTCCGAGATAAATATCTCCAGGTGTATTGGCGTGTAGTCCCCAACCTTGATCACGAAAAATTTGCAGTACAGAAATATTCCCATTAGTGACGCTGGCAAAGCGAAATTGGGTGCGAGGATAGGAAAAAGCTTGAGTGATATGTTGGATAGTTTGGCGTAAGATGTCACCTTGGTAAACGTAGAGTGGTGAACCGTAGGTATTCAGCAACTCTTGAGCCAGTTTTTGGGAGAAAGGCAGATGAGCGGATGAGGAGTTTAATTCCTGTAGAGAGGTTGCATCCGAGAGTTCTACATCAAGTTTTTCTACGCTTGCCATTTTTTCTGAAATCTCCATAACTGTTGTGGTAGCCAAAATGGATGATCAAAAGATTGTTTGCCTGGTTTTTCTCCAAAAACGTGTACTCGCCAAAGCTCCCACATGATAAGCAACCAAAGAATCTCACCAATACGACGATCTTGAAGAGTGGCTCCCAACTGACTAGCAGCAATTTGTGCTGCCAGATGCGGAGAAAAGCGGTTTTCGACACGAAGTCTGCCAGGATTTAACCACTTGCCAATCTGACGCCAGAACTCGTTTAAACACCAGGAGGTTAAGGGAACTCCCATACCGCGCTTTTGTCGCCAAACAATTTCTGGCGGTAACCAATTTTCTACAGCTCGCTTGAGGATATATTTCTCGCAGGCTCCCTGTAAGCAGAGTTCTCCAGAAACCTGGAATGTCCACTCTGCCAGTGGTAAGTCGCACAAAGGCGATCGCACAAACAACCCGTGAGCAAAACCCAAAGCAGTCGCACGCGGATGTATATTTTGTGCTCCTTTCAACATCAGGGCAGCACGGCGGAGCCGATGGAGAATTGCTTTGCAATACGCAGGATCGAGCGCTTCTGCAATCCATTCTTCTGGATGTAAATTTTGTATCTGTTCATAAATATGTGGCTGGTAGATTTGAGCTTCGTAACCCCAAAGACGGTGAAAAGTGCGGAGGTATTGCTGTATAAATGTTTCTTGTCCTGATGGATTTTCTGTTTGGTAAACGCCTGCTGCTATTAAAGGTTTATTCACCCAACCAGCAAACAACTGGTCGCCACCTTCGCCATTAAAAATCACCTTAGTTTCCTGACTAGCTCTTTGTGCTAAAAGAAACAAAGGAACACTCACACCATCTCCAAAAGGCAAATCGAGCGCCTGTACAGTAGGTATGATAGCTTTTTGGATTTGACGCGGGCTAGCATCGACTTTTACCAAAGGAATTTTAAGATGCTGGGCGACAATTTCGGCATAGGGAGATTCTGGAATGCCTGCGTCACCAAAATCTAGAGTATAACCAATCACCTTTACCCCTGCTTGTACCAGCAACGCCGCCACAACAGAGGAATCTAATCCTCCAGAAAGAAAAACTCCGACAGGCTCATCTTTTAAGTCGGAAATTTGACGCTCAATAACTTGTTGAAGCAAAATTTGCAGTTGTTTGACAGCCGTTGTTTCATCTTTTAGTTGTTCGCTTGCTTCACTCCATTCCCACAAACGTTTGTAAATGGGTGCTGATAGCGTTTTTGAATTCGGCTGACTTTGCCAGACTAACTCAGTCCCTGCAGGAACTGCAAACACGTTCGTCGTAGGCGTCAGCGGATTGGGAACATAAGAAAAACAACTATAACCGTACAAACCCGGTATACTGACTTCTGGCTTTTCAACTATTTTTAGCAGCAGTTGTAGCTGGGATGCAAACCAAATGACTTCTCCTTGTTGAGTCCAGTACAGAGGGACTCGCCCGAAAGGTTCTCGTCCTAAAATTAGGCGTTCGCCCTTTGGGCGGCTCCCCTTGGGAGCATCGCCTCCGGCGGGGCTTTGCCCATCGCTTCCCTGTAGATTTACCCAAGCATCAGGTAAAAATGAGCCTATGACGTGCGAGTCAGTCAAGATTCCTGATGCTGAGATAGCAGCTATTCGTTCCGTGTGATCAGTCTGAAAATGAATTGGTGGTATTGACTCTTGTTGAAAACCAATGCAAGCAACATTCCAGATAGGATAAGAATTATCCTCAACTCTCGAATCGACATGAGAGAACTTGTGATACTTCGTATGTGGTGTTTTGACAAGACTTAGCCGCGCTTCTAATTCGCGTCTTTGAGCATAACCCCAATATCCAATAAATTGATGGGGCTGAGTTGTCTCCTTACCCTGTGGAATACTCCCCATACTACCTTACTTCAAATTCTGCTTGGCTAAGTGGACGACCTTCAACAGACATCTGCACTTTCCATTTACCTGAAGCAGATGCAGAACCTATTGTGTTGCGGCAGTATGTATCCCAGATGGGTTTGTCAATCTCGCGGGTTTGATAGCGATTTTGCTTGACAATTTGACCACTAGGATCAATCCAATCGCACAACAAATCCAGTCTTTGATCCAAAGGCGCATCCTTTAAAGTCACACGGTAAAAGATTTCTGGACTATTTTCACGTGAGATCGTTTTCAAGTTATCGCCATTATCTTGTGTCAGGGTGATGCGGTTTGTTTGGGCGACAACGCGGGCAATGGCAGAATTATGTTGTTGGATAAAAAAGAACGTACTAGCAATAACAACCACCAAAGCAGCAATTATCCCCACAGCAATTATGCGATCGCGTTTTTGCTGTGCTTCCAAAGCTTGCTGACGCCGCACCTGAACAAGCGCTTCATCTAGCAAATCTGGCGATAAACCTAATTCCTGTAAAATTTCATTGACTTGTTCGGGTTCAATTTCTGCTTCCCGACGTGCTTGCAGCCTTTCTACCTCAGCGATTATCTGTGTTAGTTGCTCTGTAGTCAATCGTTGCGTCATAGTTATTGCAACTCCTGTGAAAAAAGCATTTAGTTTTGTACAAAGATAGCTCTTTATCCCTTTGGAAAGGTTGTGTATTGGACGAGAAACTCCTTCACAGTGGAACTGGTAGGGTTTTTGTAGACGTAGAATTAAGTTAAGCTACAGTTGCTAGCTATCAATTTCCGCTTACTTGGAAAGAAAAATTATGGTGTTGCAGAATATAACCATGATCCAATTTCCAGAAAGTAAATCAACCCACGTCGTCAAGAACGCACCAATGGCATTGTCCGACAGCAGACACGGCACTGGTATCGACGGACACGATTAGCGATTTTAGATAATAATTTAGGTTACCAGTTGTTAGTCAATAAAAAAACCCAGTCATATGAAACTGACTGGGCGTTTTTGTTAGGTTAACCTACTGTGCATTCAGGCTATCTTTTCCTAACAATTCTTAAAATTAATAACTTCTTGCAATGAATTAAGCAGCAGATTGATCCAGATTAACTTTGACGACTTTGTTCTTCTCTTCTTGAGATTTTGGTAGTGTCAAGTTCAAAATACCGTCTTTGTATTCTGCTGTAACATTGGTATTTTGAATTTGCGAAGGTAAAGGAATCACGCGCTGGAATTTACCGTAGTGGAATTCAGTCACAGTACGACCCTTTTCTTCAGTCTTAGTTTCTGACTTGCGCTCTCCTTTGATGGAAACAGCCTTTTGTGTGACTTGCACATCCAAATCTTTAGCTTCAATTCCTGGTAGTTCTAGCTTGAGATGGATAGCATCTTCTGTTTCTTGCAATTCAGCAGCTGGAACTCTTGGAAAGTTTCTTTCAACAAATGTTGAGGGTACGAGCATATCATCGAATAAGCGGTTCATTTGACGGTGTAAGGAGTTCATTTGTTGCCAATTATTCCAACGAACTAATGTCATCTTTTTCTCTCTCCAATCAATAGGATTTTGTTTAATGAATTCAGCTTTTCACTTCCTTTGATTCTTATAGTATTTAAAAACTGAGGCAGTGATTATACGGTTTTTATCACCGAAAAAATTCATGGATCCCGAACTTCCATGAAAGGAGCATAAAAATTCAGAAGAATAGACAAATCATCAAAGATACTCTCAAAAAAGACGGTGAGGAATCCCCGATTTTTCTGGAACGGGCTACGATACTCCCTTAAAGTCGTCAACTGTTACTACAGGGAAAATAAGTAAAAAAAACCCAACACCAAAACAATCAAATTTGAGGACTGTTCAAGAACGCCGCACATTAATACAGCACCATTCGTTGCGCCGCCACACGGTTGCAACAATCCAGCCGTGTTTCTCTAGAGTATCAATGACGGCTTTAGATTGCTCAAATAATATGCCACTAAAGATACCCCAAGTGCTGTGTTTGGCGATCGCACTCAAATCCGGAACCAAACTTATAATGACATGAGCCAAAATATTGCAGACAATCCCATCTACAGGTTGTTCCAGCAGTTTTGTCAAAACCTCTAAACTACCTTCCGCCACAACCAACTGTTCTGGACTTACACCGTTGAGTTTACAGTTTTCTAGGGTTGACTTGACTGCCAAGGGATCAACATCTACTGCATAGGCTTTCTTCGCGCCCAGCATAATTGACACTATGGAAAGGATACCAGAACCACATCCAATATCCGCAATCACCACACCATCACTTTCTTTTTCTTTACCCACAAAAGACTGAGGTTCGTTGCTCAAACGCATTTCCAGGGATTCTAAGCACAATTGAGTTGTGGCATGAGCACCTGTGCCAAATGCTACGCCAGGGTCTAAAAGAAGGATGAGGCGGTCAGAATTTTCTGGGAGTGGTAGCCATGCGGGGTTGATGAGGAGGCGATCGCCTATTTCCTGGGGTTGCCAATGTTGTTTCCAGCTACTCGCCCAATCCTCCTCATCAATCACCTCCCACTGCACAACAGGTGCAGAAAGTCCCATAGATAGAGCATCTTGACGCAACAGGTGCGATAAATCATCCAAATCTTGCGGTAGTGCTTGAAATTGCGGTAAGTAACTCTTGACGCAAAAATTATTTCCTTTTCTTTGACTGGCTGTTCCGCGCCAGCCAGAATTTTCCAGCCGCCAAAAGATGGAATCTTCTAAATCTGACTCACAAAGAATTTGTAGTTCCCACCAAGTGTTTGCCATAAAAAAACTCAGAATAACGCCTTCAGCGACGCTGCGCTGACACAAAATGTGCCCATTCGGCGCAGCCGTGCTGTAGGCATAGGACTTAGAGAAGTCAGGAGACAGGAGAAATGATTTCTTCCGACTTCTGACTTCGACTTCTAATTCCTATAGTGTTACCGTATACGCATCACGAATTCCAGACACCTTAATAATCTCAGGTAAAATCCCATCGGGTAAGGGATCATCAAGACTGAGTACCATCACCGCATCACCACGAATGATTTTGCGACCGACTTGCATACTGGCAATATTGACATTAAAGCTGCCAAGTAGGGAACCGAGTTTGCCAATAATCCCTGGCATATCACGGTGTAAGGTAAAGAGCATATGTTGATTAGGGGGAACGTTGATTGGGAAATCGTCCAAATTGGTAAGGCGAATTTCTCCACCGCCCAACAAAGCACCTGTAACAGAATGAGTCCCCAAAGAACCTGTCGCTTCTAGATGCAAAGAACCAGCATAGTCTTTAATCGAAGCATCCCGCGTTTCAATCACGCGAATTCCCCGCTCTTTTGCCTCAATGCTGGCATTAACGTAGTTAACTCGTTCCCGCAAAGCTTGGTAAAGTAGTCCTTTCAAGGCTGCAACCACCAAGGGCTGACTCTTGTTTGTTGCCAATTCGCCTTGTAGCCGGACGTTGAGTAACTCCACTCGTCCGCCAGCCAGCTGTCCTACCAACTTACCCAAAGTTTCTGCTAGCTGCATGTAGGGTTTGAGTTCTTCCAGTACGTTAGGACTCAATCCGGGAATATTCACCGCTGAACGCGCGGGAAGTCCCAATAACACATCCCGAATTTGTTCTGCAACGTCAATTGCCACATTAACTTGTGCTTCTGTTGTCGAAGCGCCCAAATGTGGGGTGAGGATAGCTTGTTGCCCGAGTGACTTTAATGAAGACTCGCCCAATGGTTCTGCCTCATACACATCCAGTGCTGCACCAGCAATTTTACCTTCCCGGAGAGCAACTGCTAATGCTTCTTCGTCAATAATCCCACCGCGAGCGCAATTAATAATGCGGGCGTTGGGTTTCATTTTTGCCAATCTTTCGGTGTTAATTAAGTGGGTGGTTTCTGGAGTTTTGGGAATATGCAGCGTGATGTAATCTGCTTGCTGTATCAATACTTCCAAATCCACTAATTGACAGCCGATTTGTTCTGCCCTTTCAGTGGAAATGAAGGGATCAAAAGCCAACAATTTCATTCCCATTGCTCTAGCAACAGCAGCAACATGGGAGCCAATTTTACCTAAGCCGACAATACCCAGAGTTTTTTTGTAAACTTCGGCACCAATGAAGCTTTTACGATCCCACTCACCGCGTTTGACTGAAGCATTGGCATCAGGGATGTAGCGAGACAAAGATAGCATCATCGCCAGCGCGTGTTCTGCAGCAGCAATTGTGTTCCCTTCAGGAGAATTAACGACCACAATTCCTTTGCGGGTAGCAGCGGGAACATCCACATTATCGACACCTACACCAGCGCGACCGATAATTTTTAATTGCGTCCCAGCTTCAATAATTTCTTGAGTAACGCGGGTACCAGAGCGAATCATTAGCGCGTCGTACTCACCAATGATTTCTACCAGTTCCTCTGGTTTTAATCCTGTTTTCACATCTACAGCAGCAACTTGGGAAAGAATGTCAATCCCAGCCTGGTCAATTGGATCGGAGACAAGAACCTTAGACATGATTGCTTATTTTAAAGCTAGAGGTATTCCGGAACAAGGATTTTCAGTTTAGACTGTAACGTTTGCAATTTAGCAGAAATGATAACTTCTTATATGCCAGTAAGTGACACTCACGTTTGTTGATGATGGTACTAGAGGGTTAGTTGTTCACAATTATGCAGCGCTTCCTCCCATATCTAATGCCACCTACTCGGTAAATATAAACCATTCACAGTGTCAAAACCTATATCCAAAACCTATATAAATTATGAAATTTTCTTAGATTCGAGCGACTGTGAACTTTTTGCGATCGCCGTAAGTCCTGCGGACAGGCTGCGCCAACGCGGCGCGTGCACTTTGTGCTCAGGCGGGGCGAAAGCTCATCGCGTTCCTTGCGCGTGTCCGTCCTGGTGATATTGGTTCGATCGCTCCACGCTTGCCTTGGCTAAAATCGTATTCATCTTCCATTGGTTATTCCTCATGGAGATTTCTCTTCCCAAGGATTAATAATAAAAATTCCGCAGCCTGCAAAATCAGCAACATTACGAGTTGCGATCGCTGCGTTACGAGAGTAACAAATAGCAGCAATTTGGGCATCAGCTTGAGAGATGGGAGTCCCATTTCTTCGTCTTTGAGCTGAAATATTAGCAAAAGCTATAGCGGCAGATTCATCAAATGGAAGAACACGCCCTATAAAGTCTTCTGCAAACATTAAAGTAGCGGCTTGGTAGAGTTCATACTTACGCTTTCCTTCTGGTAAAATGGTGATGCCATATAGTATTTCAGCTTGTGTAATTGTTGTAGTAAATAAACCTGTAACAGGTTGTCGAGATGCCCAATTGCGAACTACTACAGAACCTTGGGGTTTGATTAATTCTGACAATACATTAGTATCAAGAATAATCATCATTCAAAAGTGGGTGCAGGACGCATAGGTTCTCTGATAACTTCTCCTAGTTCAAAATCTCCCAAGTGGGCAAAGCGTTTTTCTATCATATTTACAAGATTTACAGGCGGTTTTTGATTTTCTATTAAAGCAAAACGGAGAATCTCTTTTACTTCTTCTTCTAGGGAACGACCATTTTTGGAAGCTTGTTGTTGCAAGAGGTTTTTGATATTGTCGTCAATGTTAAAAATGGTAATATTTGTCATGTGAGTGAATTTAGGTTGTGATGTATTGAGATATGTAATAATTATATTTTTCTTAATTAGGCAACGAAGTGCAGCAACCACAAATCTAAAATCCTCAAATCCCTACGGCATTCGCCAAATCTTGATAGTCTTGTCGAAACTCCCACTCACCAAAGTTTTGCCATCCGGGCTGATGGCGACGCAAATAATCCTGTCGTTATGCCCAGTCAGGGTAGTTTTCAATTCGCCTGTTTGCAGATTCCAAATCTTGATAGTTTTGTCGTAACTTACACTCACCAGAGTCTTGCTATCCGGGCTGATGGCGAGGTAATTAAGGAAGTCGGTATGCTCAGTCAGGGTAAATTTCAATTCAAGAGTTTGCAGATTCCAAATCTTGATAGTCTTATCCGTACTCCCACTCACCAGAGTC
>NZ_QMEB01000165.1 GCF_012912135.1 Brasilonema bromeliae SPC951
CTTTTAAGAATCGTAACCGGGCTGCAATTTCGGGATCGTTAGTTGTTATTGCTCCGCCGTCACCGCACGCACCGAGATTTTTGGTAGGGTAAAAACTAAAGCAACCGATGTGTCCAATACTTCCTACTTTTTGCCCTGCCCAGTTTGCTCCTGTAGACTGAGCACAATCTTCTATCACGACTAAATTGTGTGCTTTTGCTACATTCATCAATGCAGCCATATCCACAGGTTGACCAAACAAGTGAACTGGGATAACTGCTTTGGTATGGCGCGTTATTGCAGCTGCGACTTGGTTTACATCTAGATTAAACGTAGTCTCATCGATATCAACAAACACTGGCTTGGCACCCACAGCACTGATAACCTCAGCAGTGGCGATAAAAGTAAATGGTGTCGTAATCACTTCATCGCCTGCACCTATGTTTAGAGCTCTAAGTGCTAGGAAAAGAGCATCAGTACCAGAGTTACATGCTACACATTCAGTGACACCAATATATGCGGCGAACTGTTGCTCAAAGCCTGCTACTAAAGGACCGCCAATATAACGACCAGAAGCAAGAACCTCTAAGACGGCTGCGCTGACTTCTGCTTCTATAATGGTGTATTGTTGCTTATTATCAAAAGCTGGTACAGAATAATTTAGACTTTGAACCATGAGATTTTATCTTAACTTCAAGATAGATACTGACGTTAGATTTGGTGCCCCTGATCGTTTTGAATCAAAAAGCTCGTGAAAGTCTTCTTCCTCAAATTCACATTATTCAAGAGTTTTCACGGAGGTTTTTTTTCAAAAAGGCTACTATCTTCTAGGGTGCAAGGAATTGTATATCCACCAAGAACCAATACCGAATATGAAAGTTCCCGATGAGTACTTTTAGAGAAACAGGGAATAGAGGACAGAGCACTCATAGTGCAACCTATTACCTGTAACCTGTAATCTATACCTTATAACCTATATGTACAAGAGGTAGAAAACCCAGAATGGAGCTGATCAAGCTAGATTTCGTCGATTTGGCTTTTGCTGTTGGATTAATGGGCGCAGCCATAGGTTTATCCGCGTGGGAACGAATAGGATTAGAGTTCAATTTAGCCCTCGCAACAGGGAGAACCTTCCTACAAGTAGCCATATTGGGATATGTTTTGGAGTTCATATTTGCTTTAGATAATCCTTGGGCAGTTTTGGCGATATTAGCAGTGATGCTGACGATTTCAGCAATTGTCGCACGAAATCGCATTACTCAAAAAATACCGCAGATGTTGCCCTTAGTCTGGGGATCAATTTTGCTCAGTACAACCATAACACTGGTTTATACTAATATATTGATCATTCAACCAGACCGATGGTTTGAGCCACAGTATGTGATTTCTCTGGGAGGAATAGTATTAGGTAATGCAATGAATGCCGCCGCGCTGGCTGGAGAACGTCTTGTTAGTATTATGAATGCGAGTCAGTTAGAAATAGAAACTCATTTAAGCTTGGGCGCAACTCCAGGACAAGCGATCGCACAATACCGTAAAGATGCTGTTCGCGCTGGATTGATTCCTACTCTCAATCAAATGATGGTTATCGCTATGGTGACGTTACCAGGAATTATCACTGGTCAATTGCTCAGTGGCATTAATGCTCGTGAAGCTGCATCTTACCAAATTTTGATTATGTTTATGATTGCCTTCGCCAATTTGCTGACAGTACTGTTAGTTACTCGGGGAATATCTCGTCAATTTTTTAATTCCACCGCCCAGCTGGTGAGATAAAGGCGTAAGCTGTTTGATATCAAAGCATTATAACTTATACCAAATTGCAGTTTGGGCAGTACTTTCGAGCTTAGTTGACTTACTTATGTGTATCCAGCGATGTATGTTCTAGTCAGTCATAAGAAAGAGACCGTTATTTATTTTTTCTCGGTAGGATAAATTTAATCCTGTATTCACACACCTTGGCTCATCTACATATAATCGGTAAAAGCAATGCAACCTCTGATTGTTGAAAAAAAGATTGATTCTCAACCCTCTTCTCATAATCACCTGTATGTCGCTAAGTTTTCCGTCATATTAACGGTAGTACTAGCCTTATTATTGCAAGTAATAACGCAAGAAATTAGTTCAGGAATCACCGAATGGCTAGCCAAGGAACTTGCGGTATCCTCTTTACTCGTGCAACAATACTCAATAGCTACTTTGCGCAAGATTTTATTATTCGGAGTAGATTTATTTCTAGCTATTTAGCTTATCGAATGCATACTATTCAAAATAACAAAAAGCCCCCTCTAGGATGTCCTAGACAAGATCTCTTTTTGTCTTCAAGTGTATAAGATAACCAAGGCTACAGCTTTGGAATTAAACCGAGTTGCTGAAAAAGACCCAAAGCATGTTCTTGTCCTCGCTCTTCAGTGATTTTGCCTTCGACAATGCGGTAAATTATAATCCCTGTCCAGGATACTGACTTTCCTGTTGCAGGGAGGTGATGAACCTTTATCTCTCCCTTATGAGTGCCTTGGGCTGTCCAGCTGATCGCAACCTTGTCTCCTTCTGCAATCGCATCTGTAATTGTAAACTGTAGATCGGGGAAACCTGTGTGAATGTCAGCGACCCATGATTTAAAACCCTCACAATCAAGTGCTTTGTGAAAGTATAGGGTAGTAAACCTTTAGGTACAGGCTAGCAAGTTCGTCTACTACTGCCAAATTTCCCTTTCCCCATGTCTGTTCACAGAATTGTCGCGCGATTTCTTTGTTTTCTTGTGCTGACATAACAAGTTTATTCTTTAGTATGATTGATTGTTGTAAGTTTGTTTTCGGGCTTGGACTAATTTTATCGCTGAGAATGATATCAGCAACAGAACCGATTTTTCTGCTTGCATAAACTTTACCTTTTTCGATTCCGTTTCATTCAATGACTGAAAAATCAAGCTACCCTGGCTGGTGGTTGGCTAGTGCGCGATTTGTACTTCTCAAAAAGCAAAATCATCTAAAAATTAAGATCATCTTCGATGTACATTTGTATCAATGTATTAAGAAAAATATTTGTTATTGTACGTACTATAGCAATCCTAAATGATAAGCCCTGCGGGCACGCTGCGGGAACGTAAATCACAAAATTACGGACTTCTCTAGAAAGTCAGGAAAATAAATGTTTATTTTTTTACAAAAAAACAATAGTCATATCATATTACTACTAATATCATTAAGCACCTTATAGTTAATCGAAAAAATTAATTTATTCCCAAAATAAATAAATATATCTTATCAATTTAATAAATCAAATAAAATTGATAAAAAAAGAGAAATATTAATAGCCGAAAAAAGCTTTATCCTGCAAGTAGGGGGCAGCGTTAATGTTTTCGAGAGCACCGCAGCAACCGTTATAACGTGGCAAAAAAGGTGTGTGTCAATGGATTTGTTAGAATACCAAGTGAAAGAATGGTTTGCGAACATAGGCATTCCTGTGTTGCCTTCCCAACGAATTGACCATCCCACGGATTTAAAGCGTTTAAAAATTGACTACCCAATTGTTCTGAAATCTCAGGTGAATGCGGCGGAACGAGCAAAAGTAGGTGGAGTCAGATTTGTAGAAACGACTATCGATGCGATCGCCGCTGCACGAAGTATCTTTAATTTGCCAATTTTAGGACAATTGCCAGAAGTATTACTGGCAGAAACTAAATACGAAACGGAACAAGAATTTTATCTTGCGGTAGTCTTGGATACAGCTGTCTGTCGTCCTATACTTTTAGGGTGTACGGAAGCTATGGACATAGATTGGGACTCAGCAGACGAAAAAATGCACTACGTTGTCGTTGAACAAGAGTTTTCCCCATTTTATGCTCGACAACTGGCGTTGAAAATGGGCTTGCAAGGTGCCTTAATGCAATCAGTGAGCAATGTTGTGGAGAAGATGTACCAGTTATTTGTAGAAAAAGACTTGGACTTAGTGGAAATCAATCCTTTAGGTGTGAGTTCCTCTGGTCAAGTTATGGCACTTAATGGTAACGTCAGCATTAACGAACGGGCAATTGGTCGCCATCCAAATATGGCTGACATAGCAAAAGCAATGGTCAACCCTTATACTAGTAGTAATACAATCCGGAACTTGGGCGACTGGGATGTCGTAGAAATGCACGGTAAAATTGCCATATTGGGCAATGGTGCTGGATTGGTAATGGCAACTTTAGACTTGGTGGTTAATAGTGGTGGAAAGCCCGGGGTGTGTCTAAACCTGCGCCATGCCTCTGTTACCGAAACCTCACCAACCACTTTTAAGAGTCGGTTAGAACAAGCTTTAAAAAACCTGGCTACTGATAAAAGTATTCAGGTGATACTCATTAATTTCCTCGGTAGCATTTCCCAAGGTAGTGAAGTTTCTGAAGTCATTGACGACTTTGTAGAAAGTAGTATGACAGAAGCTCAACTATTTATGGCTAAATCTAATGGTGGTAAAAACCGTCGAGAGAACAGTTTTCCGCGCTTAGTCGTCCGTCTTGCTGGTTCTGAGTTCATAAGAGCAAGAATTGATATAGCAGCACTGAAAACTCCAACTGATACGTCAATAACGGTAGTGGAAAATTTAGATGAGGGCGTAGCAGAAGCAATCCGTTTGGCTAAGTCAACAGCATATAGAAGGTTTTAACTAATTCACCTATTATGAATTTAACACCATATAGCAAAGTGTTAATCCAAGGCTTTTCTGAGTATATTACAGCAACTCATATTGCTCAAATGAAAGCCAATGGTACAAATTTGGTCGCTGGGGTTAATCCTGGATGTGGCGGACAACAGATGTACACTCTGCCAGTCTTCGATCTCGTAGAGGAAGTCGTAGAAAAATGTGGAGTTATTGATACTACAATTATCTGCGTACACCCTTACCAAGTCCTAGATGCTGCACTAGAAGCGCTGGCATGTGATATCCGCCAAATCATCATCATCTCCGCTGGTGTACCACCCTTGGATATGGTACAACTACTTCGTAAAGCCGAAGCAAAAGAAACCTTGATAGTAGGACCAAATAGTCCTGGGATCATCATACCGGGAAAAATCCTCTTAGGAACTCAACCAAGTGAATTTTATACGGCAGGTTCAGTAGGAATCTTGAGTCGGAGTACGACTCTCACCTACGAAATTGCCAGAGAATTAACTGATGCTGGGTTGGGACAGTCGATGAGTGTCAGCATTGGAAGTGATGCGATCGTTGGTTCGTCTTTTCTGCAATGGCTGCAAATATTAGATGAAGATGAAGCCACAAAGGCAATTGTCTTAGTTGGACAACTAGGTGGCGATCGCGAAGAAGCCGCAGCAAAATATATTGCAGAAGCAATTGATAAACCAGTTGTTGCTTATATTGCAGGTACACAAGCACCATCCGCAAGACATTGGCGTCAAACTGGAACATTGGCGGCTGTCATCGGACGCGATCCTGATTTTGGTACAGCAAAAAACAAATTAGCTGCTTTTTCCTTTGCAAGAGTTCCAGTTGCAGAACGTCCTTCTCAGATACCAGAATTGGTGAAGAAGGCGATGAGATAGCAAAATTATTTACCTGGTGTAAACAGTGCTTTGGAAGTAGACTCGCCTGCTCGCCGCAATTGTCGTGTTAGTTGCAGGTTCAGCAATACCAGTATGAGTAGCTGAGCCACTACTACCACCCAAACGGCTGTTACCGTGTTGCTTAGTATTGGAAGGTAGGGAAAAATAAGCACCGCAAAGGGGTAGAAAGCGTAAATCCCCACTAACCTAGAAATGATCGACGGTAGTAGAATTGCTGCGCCCAGCGTACCAATTGTCCAACTTGTGCGCTGCTGAGTTCGCATGAACAATAACAGTTGGGCTACGCTTGCATAAATCAAAATCATCATTAAGCTACCATTGAAAGCTAGACCGAAAAACGCCTGGGTTTTGTTTTCATCTACTTTGGCAGGCGAGAGTAAAATAAAGAAAGCTAGAAGAATTATGACGATTATCAGATTAATAGCGATCGCTACCACTGCCGGACTTTTTTCACCCCAAATTAAATCCTGTACTAACGAGCTATGACCGAGTTTCTTGCTACTAGAAACTCTTTTGTGTCGGTAGCGCGCCCAATCGTGTAGCGCTTGACGGTGAGGCGTGATAGCAGCAATTATATATAAAAACAGCAAAAAATTCAATAACGATAGCGCAAAGAGGTTTTCAGTCAGCGGCAAAGCGTATGGGCTACGATTTGCTGGTGCTGCGTAGTTGGCGCATCCTATAGTTAAAACTGTAAAGCAAACAGTCAGCAAATAACTCTGCTGCTTACTTAACATAGTGGCACTCTGATCACGAAAGCAACGCCGCAAAGATTGCCAAATAAACCAGGTTAAAATGCCATAATTCAACAAAACAAAACCGACGATAGTTAAGACATTATCACTTAGTACAAAGTGAAACCACTTAAAACGTTCTAACCCTGTTACAAAGCCTTCAAAAAAAGAAGTTGTAGACAAATTTGGAATTAGGCAAAAAGGATTAAGCAGCTTCAGCCAAGTAGTTGAATTAAAATAACTAGTCGTGCTTATTCCTTTAGTTAACATCAAGAAAATTAAAACTGCGCCACTACCCAACCAAGCTTGAAAACTGCCAAGCCAAGAACCAACTAAGCCAAATAGCATAGCAGCACTGTAGAAAAAAACAGAAGCAACAGCAACAACTGCGTAGAAGCTCAAAATTAGACTTAGAGGAATTTTAGCAGCAAGCCCAGACCACAAATGCAAAGGAAGTGATAATACGGTAAACAAATAAATCAGAATCGGCACTCCTAGCAACTTGCCGATGAAAATACTTGCTTCTGATTGGGGGGTGAGGCGAGTCAAATTAAATGTGCCGCGACGTTCTTCAGTTGCCAAATCGTTAATTAGCATATAAGTTCCGGCAACTAACAGGATGACAATGCCAATTAAACTTAAACCTACGAATATGTCTCGCCACCAGGATTGCCAGTATTCATCCGGCAGGCATTTCAACTGATATCTCTTGTCAAGTTTCTCACCGAAAGTTGGTGCACAATATTTGTCGAATATATCAAGAGTTACACGAGCCAATAGGGTTTGGAAAGATATCAATACTAGAATGAATTGACCCACCAAGGAAAGAGCAATTGTAAGTAGTATGTTGCGGGGTTTGAGGCGTCCTTTGAGTTCTCGTAACAGCTGGGGATTCCAGTTAAGTTTCATAAAAGAAGTCTTTTAAATTCGCAGTTAGTTATAGAACAGACGCACCCTAAACCATAAACGCATTTGTTGGTCTTTCAGCTTCCCAAAATTCTTCCCTAGCGTCCAGCCAACAATGCTTTTGTCGCAGACTCTCCTGCAAGTCTCACCTGTTTTATCAGATGCAAGTTTAACAATACCAAAACACTCAACTCTCCCAACCAAGCCAGAAAAATTGTTGGTGTCGAGGCGTATTCCAAACTAGCCCAAGGGAAAGTCGAAAACAGCCACACAGTAGGATATTTAGAAGAATCAACAGAAAGCATTCCTAGAATGACTGGTGGTAAGAAAATCACTGCGCCAATAGTGCCAACTGCCCAGAAAGAACGCTTAGTCGTTTTCATCAACAGCATCCTCTGCGCTATGGTGGCGTAAATTATCATCAACGTGATAAACATGGCTACACCTAAGACAGTCTTTAACCTACCAACATGGTTAATTTGCCAATCTATATTAGAGGTGTTGTGAACATTCAAAACAGGTGCCAGTAAAATCCAAACAAGTAATGGGACTGTCACTATCACAAGATTAATTGCTATTGCCACAAATGAAGGGCTTTTTTCACCTAAAATCAAATCCAGCAACAAAGATTTTCTCCATACATTTTGATGACTAGAAAGATTTTGGTGTCGATACCTTGCCCAATCTTGTATCGTTTGACGGTGAGGTGAGAGAATTGCAATTAAACCGAACAACAGCACTAAGTTGAAGAAAACTAACCAAAATAAACTCTGTTGTATTTGAGAATTCACATCGTAAATGCAACAAGAAACATTACTTGGAGATTCATACTCACAAGCAGAGTGACAATAGCCTTCTCTGTATTGTAAAGCAAATCCCCAAAAAACAAATTGGAAGCAAGCAACAAATAAGTAACTTTGCTCCTTGCTAAAAATAGTAGAGCTTGGATTACGGAAACAACGTTTGAGTGCTTGCCAAATCCAGTAAGTCCACAAGCCATAATTCAACAAGTGCAAAGCCATTACACTGCCAATATTTGTTCCTACAGGAAGATAGAAAAACTGGAATTTTTGCATGAATCCCCAGTTGTATCCGTTATTAAAGATATTTGGGAATAAATGCCGGGTCATGTCAAAGGGGCTTAACAGCCTAAACCAAGCAAATGAAGAATTTAAGGAGTATGATTCAGACGACGCCAATTGCATCGTAAGCATCAAAAATAGTAGAACAGCACCACTACCGAACCAAGCTTGAAAACCATTCAACCAACGACAACATAAACCAAAAAGTAGTGCTGCACTGTAAAAGAAAATGCAGGAACCAGCTAGAACGACCCAAAAACTTAATATGTGACTTGTGGCAATATTGGCACCGTGTCCAGCAATGAAATGTAGAGGGACTGCTGTGAAGACAAGCAAATAGATTAAAATTGGAACACCCAGTATTTTGCCAATTAAAATACTAGTTTCTGATTGAGGACTAAGGCGAAGAAAATTGAGTGTGCCACGCCGTTCTTCGGTCGCTAAATTATTGATGAGTAAATAGGTGCCAGCAACTAATAGTGTGAAAATAAAAATGATACTCAGCGAGAAGAATATGTATCCCCAGTGTTCACGCCACCACATTTGCATGTCAAGTTGATCAGTGGGGCAGAAATTCTTGGATAAATAGTCATTGGACTCAGTTATTTTTGTCTGAATTTGTGCAATTTCTGCTTTAAGTTCTTGGATTTTATCTGGTAATCTTGGTTGAGTATTTAGATAACTATCTAATTGTCTTTGAAGGTTATTAGATTGTTCAGACAACTGGTTAGTCTTGTACTCATAAGCTGGACGGAGACGACAGTACTCTCCAATTAGTGAATATTTATCGCCAGGTAAGTTTGCCAATTGACAAAGAAATAGTACCACTTGACCAACTAGCGATATAACAACTGCGCTCGCTACATTAAACCCTTTAAACCGTCCTTTAATTTCTCGGAATAGTTGGGGATTCCAATCACCTAGTTTGTCTATCAAGTTGATTATCATTTAACAAAACTCCAGAATTAAGTTAACTACTTTGTAGAGTCCAAGTCCGTCATTGAGTGACTAATGAACGCCAGATGCTCTACTTGGGGAGACCCCAAGACCGCACTGGCTCCTAATCACTAATCAAGATGCTTGCTTATGACCTAAGTTGAGGAAAATTGTTTCTAGGTCTTCTTGAGTGCAGTGAAAATCAGTCAGAGGAATACTAGCCGTAACAAGCGATCGCAACAAATTTGCACAGTCTTCCTGTTTTCCAGAAAAATTGACTCGCACGCTGTTTTTTGTAGGCATGATCTCCCACTCTTGTACGTAAGGATTATTTTTTAGTTCTCCTAAAAGTTCGTCTAATTTGCCTAAAGTCGATATGACAATTTGCTGGCGGGCAAGACGTTGGTAGAGTTGTTGTAGCGATGAACTTTCTACCAAAAAGCCAAGTTCCATAATTCCCACACTCGTACACAGTTCTGCTAAGTCGCTGAGAACGTGAGAGGAAATCAATATTGTCATCCCTGCTTCTTGCAACACTTTGATGATTTCGCGAAACTGCATCCTCGCAATTGGATCTAATCCTGAAACTGGTTCATCTAGCAACAAGACAATAGGTTCGTGGATAATTGTTCGGGCTAAACACAAACGCTGTTTCATTCCTCGTGATAAGGTGGAAATCAAGCTATTGCGTTTATTGCCTAGTTGTATGAGTTCTATAACTTCATACAGGCGTTGAGTGCGGCGTGGTTCCCGCAACTGATACAAACGCGCAAAATAATCTAGGTAGTCCCAGACTGTCAGTTCCTCGTACAGTGGATAGTCGTCAGGTAAATAGCCTAAGCGACGCTTGAGGGTGGGGTTGCTTTTGTCGCGCAGTAGGCGATCGCCATTAATATAAATCTCACCCGTCGTTGGTTCCTCAGCAGCAGCCAACATCCGGATGAGAGTCGTTTTCCCTGCACCATTAGGACCAATCAGTCCGTAAACTTCTCCTGATTCTATTTCTAAATCAATATCATTTACAGCAACGTGTCTGTCAAATTGCTTAGTCAGTTCACAAGTCCGGATTGCCAGTTCTTTTGTCATATTTACTGAAGTGCGGCTTGAAATTATACTAAATTGCATTCAGCTAGAGACGCACATAACACTGTTACATGGATAACTATCTGAATCTAGCGCGTTTGGTAATCCACCCACTATCGTTTAGCTGCGATTGTTTAATACACAACAGCCAGCCTATCTTTTGACTACAGTATTTTTTAGCTTTGTTTCGGAAATTGAAACTACTTGTTATTAAAACTTAAAATTTCAATTCAAAAGATTATTGGAACTTATCGAAAAATTGGGTTTAAAACCCCGTCCTTCTAGGACGGCTTTACTTTTTTAAAAATTTTCCTTACCATAGTAATGCGAGTTTGGTAAGCACAGTGTTAAAAGCCTACAAGTACAGAATCTATCCGACTAGTGAGCAATCAATATTGCTTGCCAAGTCTATGGGGTGTGCGCGTTGGTTTTACAACTATGCTCTTAACTTAACGAGCGAAACTTACAAGACAACGGGTAAAGGATTAAGTCGCAATGAAATCATCAACTTGCTGCCTTCTTTAAAGAAAGAGCATGAGTGGCTAACAGAGCCACCATCACAGTGTTTGCAGCAAGTTGCATTAGACCTTTCCAGTGCTTTTTTGAATTTTTTTGAAAAGCGTGGTTTATATCCAAACTTTAAGAAGAAGGGACAAAAACAATCTATTCGCTTTCCCCAGGAAATAAAACTAGATGGCAGTTACTTAACTCTTCCTAAATTAGGTAAGGTTTATTGTAAAGTGTCTCGTAAACCGGACGGTAAACTTAAATCTGTTACGGTATCACTGACTTCATCTGGTGAATACTATGCTGCCTGTCTATATGATGATGGTAAGGATATTCCTGTTTCATCTTCAGAAGGAAAAGCCGTTGGGATAGATATGGGGATAACCCATTACGCTATTACGTCTGATGGCACTAAACATGGTAATCCCAAATATTATCGCAAATATGAAACAAAATTAGCTCAAAAGCAAAAACTACTTAGCCGTAAGCACAAAGGGTCTAACAACCGTAATAAAGCTCGTATTAAAGTGGCTATTGTCCACACTAAAATTACTCGATGTCGTGAAGATTTTCTACACAAACTAAGTCGTAAGTTAGTTGACGAAAACCAAGTCATAGTTGTAGAAAACTTGGCAGTTAAAAATATGGTCAGAAACCACAAACTCGCAAAATCAATTAGTGATGCTGGGTGGGGTCAATTTTGCACCATGTTGAAGTATAAGGCAGAATGGAAGCGAAAAACCTATATTGAGGTAGATCGGTTCTTCCCTAGTTCAAAGACCTGTAGTAATTGCCTACATCAAGTAGATCATCTAAGCTTGGATATTCGTAGCTGGCAGTGTCCTAGATGTCAAACGTTACACGATAGGGATGTTAACGCTGCTATAAATATCAGAGATGAAGGTTTACGAATTTTGGCGGGAGGGCATCTCGCTACCGCTTCTGGACAACGTGTAAGACCATCTAAAGGCACTGCTTTTAGAGGCTATGTTGGATGAAAGAAGAATCCTCGCGGCTTTAGCCCGAGGAGTTGTCAAGACACATCATTTGTCTAGGCGCATACATCAATACTTAAACATTAACCCCCGTGGGTTTGTACTTGGGACGCTTTCAGGGGTTTTTGGTGGTGCAATAGGAATTTGGCATAAGTTGTTACCTGCAGCAGCGCTACCTCAGCGAACACAACAGAATACATCGAGTCAATCTGATATTAGGGTTCGGGAACTCTCTTGCCAGGGCGCAAGAATTGGTCGAAAATGCAATTGTCGTTGCCCGTCGCCTCTTTTGGCACGCTCACGGAGTATCGTTATAGTGCCGGACTTACGACGAAAAAATTAAAACAGTTTGAAAATTTAATAGTACACTGACCAGGTATGATATTTTATCTGCAAGATATTCTGCACGATTAAACATTTACCTACCTGAAAACGAACTATGACCCAGAACTACCGCATTACCCTACTCCCTGGCGATGGCATTGGATCTGAAATTATAGCAGTAGCGGTAAACGTGCTGAAAGTCGTAGGGAAAAAGTATAACATTCAATTTGAATTCACTGAAGCACTCATCGGTGGTGCAGCTATTGATGCTACAGGCGAACCCCTACCAGCCGACAGCTTAGATATCTGCCGCAATAGCGATGCTGTGTTACTAGCAGCCATTGGGGGTTACAAGTGGGACTCCCTACCATCCCATTTACGTCCAGAAGCAGGTTTGTTAGGACTGCGTGCAGGGTTGGGATTATTTGCCAATTTGCGCCCGGCGAAAATATTGCCTCAGTTAATTGATGCTTCTTCCTTGAAACGGGAGGTTGTCGAAGGCGTTGATATTTTGGTGGTGCGCGAACTCACCGGAGGAATTTACTTTGGCAAGCCCAAAGGGATTTTTGAAACAGAAACTGGTGAAAAGCGGGGTGTGAATACGATGGCTTACACTGAATCAGAAATTGAACGCATTGGGCGGGTGGGGTTTGAAGCTGCACGAAAACGCGGAGGGAAACTCTGTTCGGTGGATAAGGCAAATGTGTTGGAAGTTTCTCAACTGTGGCGCGATCGCATCACCAAACTTGCCCAAGAGTATCCGGATGTAGAACTCTCTCATATGTATGTAGATAATGCAGCCATGCAGTTGTTACGTGCTCCCAAGCAGTTCGATACTATTGTCACAGGCAACTTGTTTGGTGATATTCTTTCAGATGCAGCTGCTATGTTGACTGGCAGTATTGGAATGTTACCCTCTGCAAGTTTGGGTGCTTCTGGTCCAGGAGTGTTTGAACCCGTCCACGGTTCAGCCCCAGATATCGCTGGTCAAGATAAGGCAAATCCTTTAGCACAGGTTTTAAGTGCTGCTATGATGCTTCGTTATGGTTTGAATGAACCAACCCCAGCAGATGAGATTGAACAAGGAGTGTTAGAAGTATTACAAAAAGGCGATCGCACAGGAGATATAATGTCTCCGGGTATGAACCTTTTGGGTTGTCGCGCAATGGGCAAAGCACTTATCCAAGTTCTCGAAGCAAAATGAGTGCATATGCTCAAAGTGGAAATTTTGGCAACTTTAAAGAAAATTTTCGGATAAACTATTAACACAAACCTACAACAATACTTCGCGAGTGGTGTACGCTTTAAAAAAAGGACAAGAAAACTATACCAATCAGAAGAGCCAGTCAGCTTTGATTGATCCTACCGTCATCAGAGCTGCTGGGCAAATCTACCACACTTACTGTGAGGTACATCCCGAAATGACTGGGCAAGCTTCAGGAGTCGCAATTAATCGGTCTAATCACCGAGGTAAGGTGATTTTTACTCACCAACCAATTCTCTTGCCTGAAGAATGCTTCGTGCCTTTGAATCAGATTGAATCGTATATGTATTAAGCTATAAGTGACTGGTCATGAGTCATGAGTTAAGGTTATAACTTTTGAGCAAATGGCAAAAAATCCTCTGGGTTAGCCAATTGTTCATGGGGGGAACCCCCAATACCCCATTAACTCACAATTGACTTGAATGTTCATCTTGATAATAGTCCAGACAAGTTTCATCGTCTTTGCTTTAGGCACATCTATTGGCAGCTTTATTAATGTAATAGTCTATCGACTACCAATTGGACTGTCGATTATTTTTCCACCGTCTCATTGTCCCCATTGCTTAAACCAACTCAAACCCTACGATAATGTACCACTGTTGGGATGGCTATGGTTAAGAGGACGCTGTCGTTATTGCAAAAGAAAAATTTCTATCCGTTACCCTGTGGTAGAGGGGGTGACGGGTTTTCTTTTTTTGTTCGTTTTTTGGATGTTGAAATTTTCGCCCTATACAGTAGGCTACTGGGCGTTTTGCAGTTGGTTATTAGCGCTATCGCTGATTGATTTAGATACAATGACACTACCGAACTCACTGACTAAGTCGGGTTTGGTAGTGGGAATTATTTTTCACATGGTTTGTGGTTTTCTACCAGAAGCAAGTTGGGTCGGATTGGTACATCATCTGAAAATGGCGATAGGAGGAGGAGTGCTGGGCTTATGGCTATTTGATGCGATCGCCATAATTGGTTCAATTGTCTTTGGCAAAACTGCTATGGGTACAGGAGACACCAAATTAGCAGCCATGATGGGAGTATGGCTAGGATGGAAGTATTTACTGCTTGCTAGTTTTCTTGCTTGTCTAGTAGGAGTGGTAGTCAGTGGTGGGAAAATGATACTATCACAGCACAGCAGCCGCATACCACTGTCTCAAAAATGGGGAGAAAAGATACCTTTTGGTCCTTTTCTTGCTTGCGGGGCAGTCATTTCTCTATTTGGTGGTGAGGCGATTTTGTCTTTTTATTTACAATTATTTTTTCCCATCAGTTGAACAACAGAAGATAACAAAACAGATGACGCCCTTACAGTGTGTATCTGCTATACAAAACTTGACTAAACTTTTTCAA
>NZ_QMEB01000166.1 GCF_012912135.1 Brasilonema bromeliae SPC951
CAACAAGGTTTGATGAGTAGAGATCAAAAGTCATTTGAAACTTTTTTAAACAAAGATAATTAAGAAAAGTAGCTTTTTGGCATTTTGGCATAACATTTTGAGTGGTCTTCAGATATTCTACTAAAAGTAGCTAGATTTCAAAGTCTTAATAGGAGCGATTTGACGTATGAAAGTTTAAGTATCAATTCTGAGCTATTTGATAAAATAGTATAAAAAAATATAAGTAGAATAGCAAGCATCAAACGTAAAATGTCATTACGTAAAAGCAAAGCGTGAACGAGCCGTGCCATAGGCATAGGTCATATCCGGAGGGCAAAGACCCTATTTTACGTTTTTCAATGTTGACGTGCCATTCAGCTATAGAACTTATTTCATCTTCATCCTTACTCTCACTTGAATATTTAACTTGTGTCTATATTTTTTTTGTAAATTCGTATATACAAGAAACAGTATGTATGATAAAAATAAAATATTCATCAACTCAATTCAACTATCAGAACAGAAATTATGGCATCTTAGTTTTGCCAGAAAAACCTTATAGATATTACAAAAAAGCTCAGAATCAAAGAAAATGCAATAGTCATTGATCATTTTTCATTCAAAGTGATTTTTTCAATGAAGAATGATAAATAACTATTTATCTGCTCTACCATGCAATCAAAATGTCAGGTATTTGTTAGCTCAAATAAACGAGGAACAAAATCATCTGATTTTCTTCAGTTTAGTTAAAGGTATGAATCACAAAGATTGCAAAAAATCATGTAGGTTTTTTCTGCGATTTTAACGTTTAGTGATCAAATGTTCTGATGGAAAACATTTCACGCATAAGAGCAACAATCCGAGACAAAACTGTGTCATACCCGGACATCCTAGTCATATCTCGTAGCTTCCAACCAAAAGAGGGTGGAATTGAAGAGTATATCTATAATCGTTGCTTACAAGATCCAGAACGAGTCATTGTTTTGACGGCTAGTTGTTCGGGACATAAGCTATTTGACAATGCGCAAAAGTTTCCAGTATACCGCTGGCCCATTTCTCGACACTGGCATAGTAGTTTTGTGGAGGGTATGCTGCAACCTTTCCTCAATTCTGTTTGCTCATTTGTGCTCGCCGTCAAACTTTATTTTCGCTATCATTACCGCTATATTGAGTGGGGTCACGGCTACCATTTTCTTTCTCTTCTGCTGTTAAGTTATCTCCTACCTATCCGGTTTTTTATCTACTTACACGGAAAGGATATTCTTGGGCCCTCAGACAACCCCATACTGCGTTCTCTGTTTGAATGCACGTTAAAACGAGCCCAAGGGATTGTTTGTAACAGTTCCTATACTCAAGATTACTTGAGGACCCATTTCCAGGTTGCAACACCAACCCATGTTATCAACCCCGCTGTGAGAGTAGAAAAATTTGGTGTTTCATCTTATCAAGAGAATCTGGATGATTTACGTGTCAGGGTGCGGAATGGATACAGCATTCCGGAAACAGCAGTTGTGATTCTCTCAGTCGGACGCGTGCTGAAGCGTAAAGGTTTTGATCGCGTGATTGAGAACTTAACACTCTTACTGACTTTTGGGATGGATGTCCACTACATACTCTGTGGACAAGGTCCTTATGAGTCTGCACTGAGAAATTTAGCCCGTCGTTTGCGGGTGCACAAGCGAGTTCATTTTGCTGGATATGTGTCTGACCAAGAGTTAACCGGATACTATGCAGCATCCGACATACTTGCAATGCTGACTCAGGGAGATGATAAAACCCCCAGAGTTGGGGGTTTTGGTATCGTCTGTTTAGAAGCAGGTTATTTTGGTAAACCTGTGATTGCTTCTAGCTTGGGGAGTGTAGTGGATACAGTTCATCACGAGGAAAATGGTATACTAGTGAATCCCAATTCCGGTTATGAAGTTTTTCATGCTTTCAAGCGGTTGTGTCAAGACCAAAAGCTGCGTGAACAACTCGGTCGTAAAGGGAAACAATTAGCTCAACGCAAAACCTTACACCGCTCAATTTACATTCCTGAGTCTCGCTACTCATGTTTGCCAACTTAACCACCACCAACTATGGTGACTATTTCTAGGCGATCGCCCTGCTGTACTTTTGTGTCTGACCAAAACTGACGGTGTAAAATTTCGCCGTTATACTCTACTGCTATTAAGCGAGGATTGAAACCCAGTTGCTGGAGTAAGTCGGATAAAGGTGTTTGCGGTAAGCAGCTACGAGTTTCCCCATTGACAAGTAGTGTAATATTATCAGACATAAGACATACCAAGTTCTGGTTTCATGCGACTTATTAGCTGTGAGAGGAAAAATTGTGTCACTAAGGTAGGTTGTTCGGCTTGCATGAGACTACGCACCACGGCGACACGGTTTGCACCTGCATTGATCACCTCATTCACATTATTTGGATCTATTCCCCCAATGGCAAACCAAGGTATGGAACAATTTTTAGCCGCATAGCGGACGTATTCTAAGCCAGTTGCTGCTTTCCCCTCTTTTGTTGGAGTTTCGTAAACTGGCCCCACACCAACATAATCTGCACCTTCAGCAATTGCTGCTTGCAGTTCTGCCACTTTTGTGGTCGAACGACCTATCAAACGGTGAGGACCAAGTAATTCTCGGGCTATAGCAATAGGCAAATCTTGTTGTCCTAAATGTACCCCATCAGCATCTACCGCTAGAGCTAAATCTAAGCGATCATTGACAAGAAAAATTGCACCGTAATCGTGGCATAGTTGTCGCAGCTTTTTCGCTTGTTGTAAGCGCACAGTATCATCGGCTGTTTTGTCGCGATACTGTACCAGTGTTAATCCTCCTTTGAGGGCAGCTTCGACAGTTTCTATTAACTTATCACCAGGGGAGGTGACAAGATACAGACGCGATCGCAACAGCAGTTGCTGTCGATGACGTCCCATCAGAGAACTTTCCAAAGTATAAATGCGATAACGCATCTGCTTACAAGCTTTCCCCATGTTTGGGTTGTAAAGCTTACTGTATTCTTCCAACACCCGCAGGGCTTCTTGCACTCGGCAGAAGTTAGCTTGCAACAGAGATTTAATACTCGTACGTTGCTCTTCTTGAGGATGAGTGAGATCAGTCCCAGGATCCCCAGGCGTATTTCGCGCCGCCCGCAGTTCACCGGTATGCCAATGAGCTATTTCTTGTCGCTCTTTTTTGCATTCTGCAGCTAATTGGGCGTTGTTCAACCCAAAGCGACACCATTCCTCAATGATTCGCAAACCTTCACGAGCGCGATCTAAATTTGCATCTAAAATGCGGTAAACAACTTGCTGTATTTGCTCTGTTTGGCTGTATGGCTCGACCATTACAACAACCCCGTTAGTGCTTCCATCGTAACAGTCAGCCTCTTTCATATTGACACTGTACTTGGTATCTCTATTGATTCTTAACTAACTTAAATTTGTCTCAAAAAGATCGAAGTAGTCAATATGTGAGTAACTTTATCGACTTTATTTACGACATCTAGAAAAGTATCAAAAGTTTTTTGGTTGAAGGAGTGCCGTAAAAGTGATTCACCCCCACGTTTTTTCTAAATCTTATATCGTAAACAACCATGACCGAAAGCGAGTTGCCAAGGATGACAAACCATATTTTTTCCTCAATGAAATAATATTATCAGTGTTTCGTTTTTTAGTTTTGTGTTTCACAACTGGCATGGGAGTGGCATACATGGCAATGCTTGGCGTTAGCCTTGATGTCGCCATTGCTCAAACACCCAGAACAACAGACGGGAAACAGCTGGATGTCAAAACAATCTCTCAGGTTAACGCCCTTTTTGTCAACCCAAGTGTTGGAGATGACAAGGTAAACAATGGCAGTGAAGGTACTCCTTTTAAAACCATCAGCCAAGCGCTACGAATTGCTGGTCCCAACACAGTCATTATCCTCTCAAGCGGTACTTACAGTACTGAAACTGGAGAGAATTTTCCTTTGATACTCAAACCAAACATTTCTATTCAAGGGGACTCTCGCAGTAAAGGTCGTGGTATTGTGATCAAAGGAGGAGATACTTACCTTAGTCGAACCTTTGGTGGTAAAAACGTCGCTATTGTCGGCGCGAACCAAGCCAAGTTGACTGGTGTAACAGTAACTAATCCTAACCCTCGTGGTTACGGTTTATGGATTGAAAACAGTAATCCAGTTATTGTGGAAAATACCTTTACTGGTAGTACCCAAGATGGAATTGCGGTTACTGGTAACAGTACCCCCAACATTCGCAATAATTTCTTTTATCAAAATGGAGCGAATGGAATCACCGTCTCTGGAAATTCCCAAGCCGAGGTGCGGGAAAATGTGTTTCAACAGACGGGCTTTGGCATTAATATTACCCAAAATGCTCAAGCCTTGGTAGTTAGTAATTCTATTCAAGACAACAGAAGTGGCGTTGTAGTACAAGCCAATGCTCGCCCAATACTACGGAACAACCTTATTCAAGGTAGCAAAGAAGATGGGTTAGTAGCCATTTCTCAAGCAATCCCCAATTTAGGCACCGCCTCTGAACCAGGTGGTAATCAGTTTCGCAACAATGCCCGCTACGACATTAACGCCAGCGCCGCCAAGGAAATTTTTCCTGCTTTTGGCAACAGCCTTGCCAACAACCGCATCAATGGCAAGGTAGACTTGACTGGGACAACAGCAGTTGCAGACGCAGGAATTGGCAGAACACAGACGCGTGAAAATTATCCAGCAAACCTGAGTGCGTCACCCCGTGTTCCTCTGCCCACATATTCTAACAATGCTTCTAGTGGATTGAACAATCAACTACAACCATTAAGACCTGCTAATTCTCCACTTTCTGCAACTGCAATTAATCAAAAACAGTCTTACCTTCAAAATGCTGGCTTGCCAACTCCTAATAACTTAACAAGGTATGGCGGACAATCTCCAACTAGGATGCTACCACCCCGGCAAGTTTCCCCAACAAGATCAATTCAACCATTAGCAAATACATCTAATACATCACGACAAGCAAATTATGTACGCGTTTCTCCTGGGAGTGTAGAATTCACTGCACCCCAAACAGCAAGTAACACTGTTGATGCAGGGATACAGGGAACGCTTAACAGGGAACAGGGAAGAGAGGATGCGAGGAATTTACAACAGATGACTGTGCGTTCTCCCCTCTCTCCATCTGGGCGTCAGGTACCACAACTCAATGCAACTTTCTCTAACCCAGTCACACCAGCACCCGTACAAAGAGTGCAGAGTCAGGGACAGTCTGCATTACCAACACTACAAGCTGCGCCTGTCGGCGAAGCAGCTCTTTTGCCCGTTCCCAATTCCAATATCCCTTTGGGCAATACTAGTAATATGCGAAAAGTGCCAGTACCTCAAAGATCTTCAACAACAGCGTATGTTGGGAATTCATCCCCATCTCCTGCACAAGACACTCAAACTAATTTACGTTACCGAGTTGTGGTGGAAGTCCAAAATGAAAAGGAGCAAGAGTTAGTCAAATTCCTTGCTCCTAGTGCTTTTCCCACTGTCTGGCGCGGTAAGGGAGTGATGCAAGTTGGTGTCTTCAACACCCGCAATAACGCAGATAGCATCATCAAAATACTTAATAACAATGGTTTGAAAGGTGTGGTTGAGCCGGTGAATTGAATCAGTGAACAGTTATCAGTGAACAGTGAACAGTGATATCAGGTTCGGTTGATTACTTATCATTCCTGAAGAACCCCACCCCGGTTTTGTCTGACGCCAAAACCGCGCCTCCCCGAATTCGCGGGGAGGGGATTAAGGGGAGCCAGCGCCGTGTGGGGTGCAGTGAACAGTGAACAGTGAACAGTGAACAGTTAACTGATAACTGTTGAACATTTTGCTTCTGGGTTGATGGAGGAAGTTTCTCTCTCCATCATGCCATTTTTATTGTGTTTGTTATTGTGTTTGGATTGGGAGATTGAATAATATCAGGTTCGGTTAAACACTTATAATATCTGTAGGTTGGGGAGGACACTTCTGTGCGGGGGTTCCCCCCGTTGAGGAATGTGTCCGTTTGAGGGACGAAACCCAACACTTGATCCTTGTTCATGTTGGGTTTCACTGCCGTTCAACCCAACCTACATTAATGATTTTATTATAAGTAATCACCCGAACTTGATATAATACCTACAAGAATCCGCAGCAACTCTTCTAATTCTTCAGGAACACGATAGAGTTTAATATCTTGCAAAATTCGTTTTAAAAAATCTAGACATTTAATACTTCCCTCATACCTTGGCAAATCTAATCGCTTACGTTCATAAGTACAATCAAATTCTGCGAGAATGTCTGCTGGCGCTAATGGTAATTCAAAATATTTGCTAAACGTATAGTTAGTACCAGGCTGAAGAATAGATGGACGATTCATATAATTTTAAATATACGCGGGAGTGTTACTAATAGCTATAATCATTTCCTGTTTCTTGTGACAGAAAACCCTGAGGACGTCTAGCGATTAGTTTCTCAGAAGGGTGCAGCTTTTCGTTAGAAATTGCTTTGAGTTTTGATGTAAATGACTCTGAACCTGCACTGGTTTGCGGGGTGAATTGCTCAATTGGGGGATTGTTGGTAGCCCCAGAGAGAAAGTTATCCTGATCATTTTGGTTCCCAGATGCGGGGCTAGGGGTTTCCATAGAGGAGGTTTTCGCCTGTTCCGGTTCTCTGCGTTGAGATGACTGCTGTTGGGGCGAGATGGGGTGTGGTGGTGATTTTTCTGTATCCCCGTGTTCTGATGTCTGGTTGTTCACGGACACTCTCCTCAAGGGAAGCCATTTGGGTGTTCCGGTGTCCACAGTTGAGGGGACTGGCGGGGGAAAGGTTTGCACGGAAGTGTCCTCTTGAGCTGTTGTTGTCTCCACATAAGCTGAGGAAATTCGGGGAACTGTGGTTAGGCTTTGTGGAAATTTGCTGCAAATCAAACGCTCAAATTCCATGTTAAAATGAAAAATTGCTTGTCCACGTCGCTGCCAACACGTTAGAATTTGCTGCACCGAAACAGCTTTGTAGCGACCCTGATAAAGTGCTTCAATGACTGCCATGTGTAGCCAGTTCCCTGGGTATTGCTTTTGCCAAAGATCCACTAGCTCACTGGCGCTATAACCACCGAGGTCGAAACTATAATGAATTAGCAGGGCTATTGCCAAGTCAGCAGACGTGTCCGGGTTTGATGTGAACATCTCACTCTCGGCTTCAGGCAGGTACACATCTTGTTCCCATCCCATACAGCCTATGTTGTTTTGATCTATAGTTTTTTTGGTAAGTGCTTCCAAGTATAGAGGGGAAGTGGTGTTCATTTTACTTTTCAAATTAAGAATGGGAAAAGATATAGGGTGAATTAATGGTTGGAGTTTGCCTCACCGCCACCAATGCTTGATAAACCATAGCAGCCACTTCCCCCCGTGTCGCCTCTCGATTTGGGTTGAATTGTTTCGGATCCGGATAATTCACAACAATTTTGTTTTGGGTGGCAGTAGCAACTGCCGAACGAGCATAGTTGGGAATTATGTTATGATCGCTCAAGCCAAGTAAGCTGTTATTATCAGCGGCTTTGAGACCAAGTCCATTTACCAGAGAGACAATTACCTGTAATCGAAGGACATTTTGCTCAGGACGGAAGGTGCGATCGCGAAATCCACCAACAAAGCCCCCCTGCGCTGCAATTTTTATGGCATTATAAGCCCAAAAATCCTTTTGCACATCCGTAAACTCAGTTGCAGGATGTTTAGGAGTCGGGTTAAAACAAACCGCAACTAAAGCCGCATACTGGGCGCGAGTGATTGGTTTATCTGGCTCAAAAGTTTCATGGGCAGAACCGTGAGTCAAACCCATCTTGAGCAATGCTTGGATAAATCCTGCTGCCCAGTGTGTCATAACCTCCGTGTCGGAGGCAATCTCCACGTTAGGATTGACAATGTAGGGAGAAGCGATTGGCAATTCTATCCCACTAGCCACTAATCCCTGATAGATGCAAGCTGCTACCTCAGCGCGGGTGATGTCCCTGAGTGGTTCTAATTGTTCAATTTCAGGATAATTCACTATCAATAAGTTTTTAGTTGCAACTGCTACCGCATTTGTGGCGGCACTAGGAATTTGGGCGCTATCGCCAAACACATTTAAAATATTTGGATTACCCCCACTCAGTTTGAGTCCATTCACCAGAGAGACTATTGCTTGAACCCTTGTTAAATTTTGCATTGGTCGAAACGTCCCATCCGGAAATGCACTGATAAACTCCATACTAGCAGCACGTTCAATAGCTGACGATGCCCAGAAACCTCGTTTGACATCTGTGAATTTGCGTATTTTTTTCCCTGAAGGTAGCTGAAAGCTCCTAGCAATGATATCGGCATACTCAGCACGAGTGATAGGCGCATCAGGTCGAAAAGTGCCATCCGGAAAGCCATTCATCAAATTCTTTTTATGTAAGGCTTCCACAAAAGCCATTGCCCAATGCCCAGCCATGTCTGAAAAGGTTGTGTTAATTAATACTGAATTTTGATTATTCTCTTTTTGATTAATAAACTCTATCATTCCCTTAATTTGAGTAGAGTTCAAATTGTTACCTACAGAACTTAAGTGGAGAGAGGTGGTATTTTGGATATCAAATTGCCCGTTCTGACGGAAAATATTACCACCGGGGTCTTGAGGACTGCCCAAATCGGGAGCGGCATTGCCGTTCACCAACAATCCAGTTTGAGTATTGTTTTCGATCAGATTATTTCGCAGAATAGGACGAGCATTTCGGGAAAGGGCGATCGCATTTCTATTTTCGAGAAAGGTATTATTCGCCACAAGCGGCTCAGCAGTGTCACTGATAGCCATCCCCAAAAGATTTTTTTGGAAAAGATTGTCCAGCACTTCTCCTTTGCTATCGCCTGCCATAACCAACCCACTGACACCGTTTTGCAGAAATACATTGTCCTGAATCAGTGGTTTAGCACTACCGCTGACAAACACAGCTTCCCGACCGCATTTGATAAAAGTATTATTAGCCAAAGTTGGGGAAGTGGATTCAATCCAGACACCAGTCCCTTTTTTTGTAGGATTTACAACAGTAATGCCCATCAATTGAGCATAATTTAGTAATACCAGCGTAATATTTTGTATCCCAAAACTTTCGCTTTCATACTTTCCACTGCCCGAAATCACAATCCCTTGACCTTTGGTTGCTTCATGACCAATCAGCATCACACCCACTGGAATCACCAGTGGAAATATTTCACCACTAGCAGTGTTGTAAGTTCCACAGGCTAGCTGAATGACTTTGGGTGTTGTGGTTACCTTCAGGGCACGGGTAATTGTTTTATAGGGATTTAACCGTGTCCCAGCATTGGCATCATTGCCAATTGTAGGGTTGACATAAATTGTGAGTGTGGCAACGACAGTAGAGTTGACCATTTAGTGACTAATAAACAAATTTTGAATCTCACAATCATAAATAACTCTACAACTGCGTTTACACAAGCACACCTATGTAACTTTTTGACGCTGATTCCGGTTTTGATCCCCGTTGGGGGAAGAGGTTATACCAATTCAAAATTCAAAATCGCGTTCGCGCAGCGTGCCCGAAGGGCTCAGCGTTGCGAGCGAAGCGAAGCAATCTCAAAATGAAGAAAGCCTAAGATAACAAGGGTTTGGGAATGTGTATCAGTCGCATTCTTTTTTCAAATTGGTATTATCAAAAACGCTGAGATCTTGCACCATTCTCAAGAACACAACCTCGTCCGCCTGGGAATCAATTCCCAGGCTCACAGTTCAAGTCTACTAAAGTAGACTCAAAAGCTTATGCAGTCGTCTTTAGACGACTTTTACTATGAGACTAGGGTTTAAACCCTAGGCGGTTGTTGGCACAAGTGCAAGATCTCAGTTTGAGCAGTGAGTTTTAACAATCGAATTAGCGGCATAGGTCGTTTTCATCCCCTGACGGGGAAGAGGTGTTGTAAAGCAAGTGCCAGTAATGCCAAAACCGCACCGTGGTAGATAAATGTTTCCATCCCCTGACGGGGGAGAGGTGTTGTAAAGGAAATTTTGGAAACATTTGAATACCCGTCTGATGATGTTTCCATCACCTTACGGGGAATAAGTATTGTAAAGCACACGTCAGATTGTCGAAGAAATGGGTGCTCTTACGTTTCCATCCCTTTGCAGGGAAAGGGTTCTGTAAAGAATTCCAAACTTTGGCTTTTCATCCGCTGAAGTTGTTTCCATCCCTTTGCAGGGAAAGGGTTCTGTAAAGACAACCAGTCAGACAGTAGCACCAGCTGCGACATCGACGTTTCCATCCCTTTGCAGGGAAAGGGTTCTGTAAAGAGTTCACTTGTAGAACCCTTACTGGGAGAGGGTTTGAGACCCCCAAATCGACACCACTTTTTTGATTGTCAATAATCGCCAGATTATTCTCAATAATTAGGTCATCTTGTAAGCTGGAAACCTTGCTATACAAGCAATCGACACCACTCAACGAAGTTATGCGGTTTTCAAGGATCGGGGGAGTGGTGTCGATGAAGTTCAACACACTCTTCTAAAAATAGAATGTCTCACCTATAATTGTCAAGTTTTTGACCAACTCCACACTCAAAAGTGCAGTGGTTCCTCTGTACTCAACACTCAGCAACTGGTTTGTTGTTTTATCATGGTTTGTTAAAACAGTGAACAGTGAACAGTGAACAGTAAACAGTGAAGGAGTCAGGAGTCAGGAGTCAGGAGTCAGTAGGGGCGCAAGGCATTGCGCCCGTACAGGAGTCGCAATTCTTTATTTCTTCCTTCTGAATACTGAATTCACCAATTGCTGAATTCTTCTTCAAACTGATAACTGGTAACCCTTCGGGTTCGCAGTCGCCTACGGAGGGAGACCCTCCTGCAGCGCTGTCTCACTGATAACTGGTAACTGTAAAAGATGAATTACCATTTGCACCTAGTTAAAACGGATGATTTCAGTTGAACATCTGAGTAAAACATACGGCTCTACCTCAGCAATTACTGATGTCACTTTCGACGTCGAACCAGGAGAGATTTTGGGGTTTTTGGGACCTAATGGTGCTGGCAAAACTACAACCATGCGAATTTTGGCTGGTTATTTGCCTGCGACGAGTGGGACTGCGCGGATTGCTGGCTTTGATGTCCATGACAATTCTCTGTTGGTGCGTCAACGGATTGGTTACTTACCAGAGACGCCGCCGTTGTATCCAGAGATGACGGTGGAGGGATTTTTGTATTTTGTGGCGCGGATTAAGGGAGTTTCGGCGGGCGATCGCACCACCAAAGTGACAGCAGCAATCGAACGCTGCAATTTACAAGAAAAGCGTCACGTTATTATTCGCAAACTTTCTAAAGGATATCGTCAGAGAGTCGGTATTGCTCAAGCAATTGTCCACGATCCACCAGCCATCATTTTAGATGAACCCACAGTCGGACTCGACCCCCGGCAAATCATCGAGGTGCGAAATTTAATTAAAAGTCTTGCGGGAAGCCACACAATCATTATCTCTACTCACATTTTGCCAGAAGTGAGCATGACTTGTAGCCGCGTGGCAATCATCAACGGTGGGAAAGTTGTCGCAACAGATACACCAGACAATCTCATGAACCAATTGACAAAAGGTTCAGGATATGAGATAGAAATTGAGGGAGAAGCGGGTCTCGCCAAACAAGTCCTGCAAAATGTCGCAGGGGTAAGCTTTGTGGAATCAATTTCTGCGGTAGGAATGCACAGTCATACCTCCTTAAAGGAAAACCGAACATACCTGCGGGTGATATCACAACCAGGAACTGAACCAGGAAAAGATATTGCAGCAACGTTGATCGGAACAGGATTCGGTTTACTAGAAATGCGGCGTGTTAACGCTACTCTAGAAGATGTATTTTTGCAATTAACAACAGAAGAAAAAACTTTGGAGACTGAAACAGAAATCGCAGAGGCAAAGGAAGGAGAAGCAGCCTAAATGGGTGTAGTACTGGGTAATATTATTGCCATTTATCGCCGAGAGTTACAAAGCTATTTTGTATCACCTTTGGCGTATGCAATTGCTGGTGTTTTTTGGCTTCTATCTGGATTATTCTTCGTGCTGATTTTGATGGGACCAGAAGGTATCCTGCAAACAGTGACTGCATTAGATTTACAAGGACAACAATTTGGAGTCCCAGTTCCACCAATAGATGTTCCTTACGAACTTGTCAGGGCATTTTTGGATCGAATGGGATGGCTATTATTATTTGTCTTGCCAATTCTTTCTATGGGACTTTATGCCGAAGAACGCAAGCGCGGAACCTTAGAACTTCTCGCCACATCACCAGTAACAAACTGGGCAGTAGCTGTCGGTAAATTATTAGGAGTTTTGACATTTTTCATCACAATGGTAGTGCCTATCATGGGATTAGAAACCATTGCCTTGAGTGCGTCAAGTCCAGCAATGCCACCAACAATTCCCTTACTAGGGCATTTAGCACTCATCTTACTAGCAGCAGCTATTTTATCTTTAGGAATGTTCATTTCTTCTTTGACAGACAGTACAATTCTGTCTGCACTCTTCACATTTGCATTAATGTTATTACTCTTGTTCGTTGATTTAATTGCCAAAAATATTGGTGGTTCTATAGGAGAAGCGCTAGGACATCTATCATTGCTGAAACATTACAACACATTAGTACAAGGTATTTTCGATACGAGCAGCTTGCTTTTATTTGCTAGTTACATTATTCTCGGGATATTTCTCACAGCTCAATCAATTGATGCATTGCGTTTTCAACGTTCGTAGAGGAGGAAAGAGGGAACAGGGAACAGGGAACAGGGAACAGGGAATAGGGAACAGGGAACGGAGGAGTAAGTTAAGAGGTTTTTAAATGCCAGAGATTAATGATTTTAAAGACTTAAAAATTTGGCAACAAGGTATGGAGATAGCCGAAAAGTGTTATTTTTTGACTCAACTATTTCCTAAAGATGAGTTATATGGTATGGTGCAACAAATCAGGAGATCTGCGGTATCTATTCCAGCTAACATAGCAGAGGGATACGGAAGAAGAACAACACGTGAGTATGTCAGATTTCTGAATATCGCCCAAGGCTCAATTAACGAATTAGAAACACATATTATTTTATCTCTAAGGGTAGGCTTATCTAAGCAAAAAGATATAGAATAAATTATTTTTTTACTTCGAGAGGAGAGTAGAATGATTATTGCTCTTATTAAAAAGCTAGAATCATGACTTTTGTTCCCTATTCCCTGTTTCCTCTTCCCTGTTCCCTGTTCCCTGTTCCCTGTTCCCTCTTTCCTCTTTCCTCAAATGAAACTTATCGCTCAAAAGAAACCTTTAAAAATCTTATTTTGGTTTGGTCCCTTCCTCCTTGCAGCAGGCTTAACATCTGGATTCGCATCGGATAATTGGGGACCAATTCAACTCGCATTGATAATTTTAGGAACAGTCATCATTGTATTGTGGCTGATATGGCAAAACAAGCAGAATAACTGGTGGGGACAACGTTCTACTCAAGTTAGTACTAACGCTGTGATTGCGACTTTAGCAGTTTTAGCGATTTTAGGATTGATTAACTTTTTAGGAACTCGCTACCATACACGACTTGATTTCACAGAAACTAAGTTATTTACTCTTGCTCCCCAGTCACGGGAACTGGTACGCTCTTTACAAGTACCTGCAAAAATATGGTTGTTTGACGTTAATCAAGACCCTGTAGATAGAGACTTACTAGAAAATTATCGTCGGCAAACCTCTAAGTTTAGTTTTGAGTATGTAGATCCACAAGCAAGACCAGGATTAGCTCGTAAGTTTGGTGTCAAAGACTATGGAGAAGTTTACTTGGAATTTGGCGATAAACGACAATTAGTTCAAGTCGTTGGTCCCCAAGAACGTTTATCAGAAGTAAAATTAACCAATCGCCTGCAACAAATCAGCAGTATAAGCTCTGCTAAAGTTTACATCCTCCAAGGTCACGGCGAACACGAACTTTCTGGTAAAGAGGAAGGAGTTATATCGCAAGCGGTTAAAGCATTAAATGACAAAGGTTACACCACTTCAGCCCTGAATCTGGCAGAAAAATTGAGTGTTCCTCAAGATGCTAATGTTGTGGTAGTTGCAGGACCGAAGCGATCGCTCTTTGAAAGCGAAGTCAAAGCACTACAAGACTACCTCAATCGAGGTGGAAATTTACTGCTGATGATTGACCCAGATACAGACCCCAAACTCGAAAGCTTGCTTGACGAGTGGGGTGTAAAATTAGATAATCGTCTGGCAGTTGATGTTTCTGGAAGCGTTGGACTTGGTCCTGCTGCTCCTTTGGTAACTCAATACGGAAAACACCCGATTACCAAAGATTTTGGCAACGGTATCTCTTTTTATCCCTTAGCACGACCGATTGACACAACTTCAGTACCTGGTATTCAGGCGACTCCCTTGTTACTCACCAAAGCTTATCCTAATAGCTGGGCAGAAAGTGATCAGCAAAGCGAAAACTTGAAATTTAATCCTGAGAGCGATCGCAAAGGTCCACTCACATTAGGCGTAGCATTAACAAAGAAACTATCAGCGAAATCTGAAGCTACATCTAACTCTACCCTCACACCGATAATAGCTGCAACCCCAGCCAAACCC
>NZ_QMEB01000167.1:0-13535 GCF_012912135.1 Brasilonema bromeliae SPC951
GGTAATAATATGTTCGTAGTTTTTTCGGTCAATATTTTGCTTACTATATTCTTGTAAATCCTTCTTGATATTTTTTATTTCAGCTTCTAGTTCATCACAGCGGCGTTTTGTTACAACGCTTGCTGCTTGAATTTGGGAAACTTTATTTTGTGCTGCTTCTAGTGCATCAACTAATTGTTTATAAGCTTCTGGTTCTGCTGCTGTTTGTATTTGTCTTTCCAGAGTGACAATGTCTTCTTCCTTATTTTTGAGAATACCAATTTGCTGCTTGGCTATCTTCTTATCATTTTGCAAGTAGTAGAAAACATTACCCAATTGACTTAAAGTTTCAGCGTCAGCTAATAACCAAGATTCTTCCGGTTGTATCAACCTTGCTCGCAATGTCTCTTCATCTTTTTCTAAAAATACTTTGATTTTTTCAAATTGTTCTTCGGAAATACCTACTTGAGTCATCCAATTGAGTAAACGTTGATCTCGCTCAAATAATATATCCCTTGCTACTTGTGCTTGTTGAATGCGAAATTCTTTTTCTCCTTGGCGTTGTGCTTGAGTCAGTAGAGGTTCAATTAACGCTAGTGGTAGAACATTAGCTGCTAATTGACACATTCCCTGACGTGCTTGTTCTACCTCAGCAGTTTTTTGCTTCTTTTGTAGCTCTAACTGATTTCGTTCCGCCGCAATTTTACCACCTTCATAAACAAATGTATCAAATGCTTCTTGCTTTTGTTTTTCTGACTTTTGTAATTCTGTTGTTAATTTTTCTAGCTGTTTCGTTTTTTCTTCGTATTCTGCTTGTTGCTGTTTTAGTCTTTTTTCAATTTCCTCTAGATTTACCAAATCTTTCGTATCGGCTATTTCTTTACGTTTGCGATTGACGACAATTTCTAGATCAACTCCTAAACGTTCTGCCAATTCTAGCCCTAAAAGTCCGCGAATTGCATCAACGACAGTAGGTGGCGGTATTTCCTGTTCTGCAAGTTCCTTAACCTGTTCCCCATCAAAGAGAAACAAGTTAGAAATTCCTAAAGGTAGTAAATTTTCAATATAATCGTCCCAAGTGTTAACTAATTCTTCTCTGAGCCAATCATCTTGTTTAGCAATATCTAATTCTAAAATACCTAAATTGTCTTTACCATCTTTCGGATTTTTTTCCCAAGTTCGCACTATTCGGTATTTGACTGGGTGATCATTTTCAATATGTTCAAACAGTAATTCAATCCGTGTTTTTTCAATCGCTGGAGTATGACTGTTAACGCATTGGGTGAGAAAATCACCATAGCTTAAATTACCACGGGTAGAACATTGAGCACGAGGTCCATAAAGCGCGAGACGAATCGCGTCCATCAAAGTTGTTTTACCTCCACCGTTCATTCCACCTAATAAGAGAATAGGGCGAGAATTATCATTTTCTTGTGGGTTAAGGTTAATAACTTGGCGACCATTGTAGGGACCAAAGTTTTGTAATACGAGTTCAATAAATATCATGTGGGTGGATACTTTGCGAGAAAAGATACTAATGGGACTTTCTAAAAAAATCGGGTCAAAATGCCTGCACAGATTGAGTAAGGGTTTTACATCGATTAATTACTTTTGTTTGATTTAACTGACTTTGAGCCGTTTTTACGTGACCGACGTATTTTCTTTGTCTAGGATGGGTTTTAGATACTTTTTCTGCCCGAAATTTCTAAAGTCCCACTAAGTAAAATACACTAGGCGAATAGAATTCGCCTGGTTTCTAGTTTATGGCAATTTTATTCACCTAAATTTTCATCAACCGAATCTTTATTTTTAAATTTGATGTTTGCCCAATTTTGCGCTTTTGCTGTTTCAGAAACTGTCACATCACCCAAAGTTAACTGCTTGACCTTTTCAATATCGGCTTCACTTGCTGCTGCTTTCAAATCTCGTTTCAAATGGGCGTTCTTAATTGCTTCATCTGGAGAACGGGAACTTGTTTCAAAACATTTGGCTAGCGCATCGTAAATTCCCACACGACGCGACATTTTGCGATACTGGCGTTCTGTGTCTAAAAGCTTAGCCATGAGTTCTAAATGCATTGCATCTTCTTCACAAATTTCTTCCAGCACCGCCCATTCATCACTACCCAGGAGACTGTTACCAGCACCAGGACGCGGATCTATAAAAGGTTCGCCTGTCACTTCTTTATAAATGTGGGGTAAACTATCATCAAATTCGTGTCTCTCTTCTAGCCATATACGACGAATTTCGCTGAGTTCTTCTGTAGTAATCAGGGTGATATCACGCATATTTTCTGGGGCTGTGCGACGGATTTGTCTTTGAATAGTCAGGAGTTTTCTCAGCCAGTCTTCCCGCGCTTCTTTAAGATAGGGACCAGGAATAGGCTCAACGGATATTTCTCCATCTAAGTTGCGCTCATACAGTTGGACATCACCGTTTCTACGTCGAAAGTCTCGTCGATTGCGGTTCTCTTCAACATCCAATTCCACGCGGAAATCGAGAAGAGGTTGTAACCATTCTTTCTCTTCGTCGTTTTGAATCATTGCTGTCAATGATTTATCCTGATTCACTAAAGTACAAACCCAGCAACCAAAACGAGAACTACCACAGCTAGGAGTCGATGTATCAACAACTAAAGGACATTCATTATCAGCGCTAGCGCCTCTATACATTACGAATAAATCTTTGTTGCTGTACCCCCAAGGATTTTCCCACTGCATTAGATAAAGCCAAACTTCATCGTTTCGCCAGTCTTCAATTGGGCTGTAAACTAGGGAGTTGGGTAAGTGGATGTTGGGGCTGAGGCGATCGCGCACCCGCTTGGCTTCCCATTTCTTCATTCTCCCAGCACGTTTTGTGCTTTCAGCTTTGCGAGTACCCAAAACAAGAATAGCTTCACCGTTAGTTCGGATCACATCACGAATAAAGCGGTTAGATGGATTTATTTTCAGGCGTTCTGTACACCAGCGAAATTTTCCTCGTGGGGCTGGGTAACCTTTTCCTATCAAACCTACCCAAAATGTCTCTTTAACTTCTGGCTGTAGCAGATGGGGTTCAAATGGTAGTTCTTGCTCAAGAGCCGCCAGTTTCATCTGTTTTAGGGAATTGCGTACCCAAGCAGAAACATAGGGATTTTCAACCAGCGTGTCTGTTGTGATAACGTGTATTGCTTTAGTTCGTTTTTTGGGTGGAAGTTGTGCGATCGCATTCCAAACCAGTTGCAAAGTCGCCGTAGAATCTTTCCCGCCAGAGTATCCCACTACCCAGGGAATTGCATCCAAGCAGTATAACTCTTGGATTTCAATCGTGAGATTCTCGATGTCTTCCACTAACTCTGAGACAGTCCGCTGAGCTTGACCTTTGTTTTCTTGCTGTTGTGCTGTAGTCATTTTGATATCCCTGTTCAACCGCCTGATAACCCTCAGACTGAAAATCTGTGGTGACACAGACTAAACCCCTCCGGGTTTGCAGTCGCCTCTGTCGGGAAAACGCCAGGTGCTTCAACGGGGGGAACCCCCGCAACGCACTGGCTCCCCTCCTGCAGCGCTGTCTCACCACCTACGCGGGTTTTCAAACCCTTGTCGTTTGGTGTGCTTATCAAGGCAAGTTTTCTGCAAGGGCACACCTAGTATTACATAAATTTGCACAAAAGACGGTTTTTAAAAACTTGTTTTTTTAACTTCCTATTTCTCATATATTTAACCAAAGCTACGATTTTAAATTTTTAAAAACTCAAATGAGCAACATTCCAGCTGACTCAACAACGGACATCACCAGTCGGTACATCGAACAAGACAACAAAGATAAAAACTTACTTGCTTGTGTGCTAGATAAGTATCTTGGCAGAAACGACCAGATTCTGGTTCAGAAAACTCAGATGGGTGGTATCCAGGCGTATGTTGGTTCTGTCACCCTGGAATGGTTTGCAAGTCGGGTTCATTTTGCGTCTTGCTTACCCCTGCTCCAGAAAAAGTATAACCCTCAGACTGATAACATTGAGATTGACGCGGATAGTATTGATGAAATTCAGCAGCGTCCCCTTGATTGGTCACGTCAAGCAGCTTTAGTACAGTATTTGGCAACTCGTCAACATCATAAGTTTCCACCAGTTCTAGTAGTTATTAACCAGCCGTGGGTAGATAATCCCAAAGCGCCTGAGTGGAATAGTCAGGGACGAGCTACAAAGTCTACCACGGAATTTACACCACTGGATAAAGATGGTCAATTCGGTCTACTCAACCTTTCCCAGGAGAATGTGAACATTTACGCTTTGGATGGTCAACATCGGCTGATGGGGGTACAGGGTTTGATGGAGTTACTCAAAACTGGCAAACTAAGCCGATACAGAAAGGATAAAACTCCTTCCAATACTTTCATGACAGTGGATGAGTTGGTAGAACAGTACCATATATCGCCAGCTTACCTGCAAAGCTTGCGCAAAGAAAAAATTGGTATTGAGTTTATTTGTGCGATCGCAGCTGGTGAAACTCTCGAAGAAGCAAGACTACGGGTGAGATCCATTTTTGTTCATGTCAACTTGATGGCTGTCCCTTTAACCAAAGGTCAGTTAGCACAGCTCAATGAGGATGATGGTTTTTCTATTGTTGCGAGAAAGATTGCTGTGACTCATCCGCTTTTAGAACAGCGTGAAGATAGGAAACCCCGCGTTAATTGGAATAGTGCGACAGTTGCAGCCAAGTCAACAGTTTTGACAACACTACAAGCACTCAAAGAAATGTCTGAGAAATACTTGGGACAAAAGTTCTTGCATTGGAAACCTGTGGACAAAGGTCTCATTCCCATGCGACCAGAAGGTGAGGAACTTTATGAGGGAATAAAAGATTTTCGAGTACTCTTTGATTATCTAGCTACTCTACCAAGCTATGTGATTTTGGAATACGAGGACACGCCTGCTTTGCGACGGTTCAGCTTTGAGAAGGATGGCGGCGAAGGGAATATGTTATTCCGTCCTGTTGGTCAAGTGGCGTTAACTCAAGCTCTCGGTATTTTGGTTTTTAAAAAAGGGTTCTCCTTGGAAGACATCTTTAAAAAGCTTTGCCAGTTCGACCGGGAAGGTGGTTTTAGTGGAATGGAACATCCAAAATCTCTTTGGTATGGAGTTTTGTATGATCCAAACAAAAAGCGGGTACAAGTTGCTGGACGAGATTTAGCAGCAAGATTATTAATATATATTTTGGGTGGTATTCAGGATAGTATTGAGCGTGCTGAACTTCGCAAGGATTTGGCTAAAGCTAGAACTGTTGAAAATAAAACAATAGGTTTTGATGCTAACTTTGTTGAACCCAAGCAAGTAGGACTTCCATCTGTCTTATAATTTGCAGAGTTAGCGGGGATATTCGTATATTTGCAAGTAGTCTAAAAACCAAAGAATTTAGAGAAAGCACTAAATCTTTTAAGTTTCAGTGGAGAGAGCTTAGATTTTGTCCACGAGTTCTGCCAAGCTATATTAAGCCTGGTCTTTTGACTGCTGCATTATTGTACTTCCTAATAACCAAGCATATTACCTGAGTCTATAATTATAAAAAATTATACAGTTTTCAAGCGTACTATTATGGTTAAAACAAATGACCCTGATACCAATAACATCTCATCTGAGGTGAAAGCTAAATTTAATGGCTTCATTGAGCCTTTCTTTTCGGAGCATTATCGGGAGTCATGCTATCCAGGGTTGATTTTTCACCAGGGAAAGCGGAAAATGCTGCAAATCAATGTACCAGCTAAAGACTTACCTACTCTTCTCCAAGCTAAACCCTCCAAAGACAATGATCCTGATTCAGGTAAGAATCGCCCAGAGGTCAAAGGTCATGCGGAGGAAATAAAAGACTATGTTGTTGAGCGTGCTAAAGCAGACAAACCCTGGGTTCTAGGGACAATTACAGCCAATGTTGACCAGCAACATATTAAAATACAAGAATTGGGTAGAGGAATTTGTATAGTCGTTATTCCTAACGGAGTTAAATTAGATATTACGGATGGACAGCATCGTAAGAGTGCAATTCACGAATTAATATTTAGTGATGAAAGTCATTTAATTAGTCATGATGATTTTGCAATTACGCTGATTTTAGAGGGAGACAAGCGCCAGTGTCAAACTGACTTCCGAGACATGGCTCAAACAAGACAACTAGATAAATCGTTGTTGTTGTCTTTTGGTAAATTTGAAGGTCGTGTTGGCATTACTAAAAACTTGATAGAACAAGTGCGAATGTTTAAGGAGAAAACTGAAAAAATTAAAGCGTCTCCCGCAAAGCAGTTGATTTACACAACGAATTACATAGCTAGGTTCGTAAGTTACGTTTTTGCTGATGACCCAAATAATCAGCTTCAAGATATTGATGTTGAGCAATCATCTGAAGCCTTGGGTGAGTGCTTGAATCAGTTTTTCTCAAAATGTAGAGACACACACGATATTTCTGAAAGCAAGGAAAAACCGACGATTAATCAGGTTGCTGCATTCAAGGAATATTCTATACTGGGGATGAGTGTTGGACTCGAAGTTTTGGGGCGATTGCTGCACTGCACTTATGACAAAGATAGAAAATATTTCGATGTAGATAAAGTTTCACAACTAGCACAGCTAGACTGGTCACGAAAAAACAGTCTGTGGGAGAATAATATAGTCAGGAAAGCAATAAATTCTGATAAGAAAGTCTACAGAGTATCTAACAGCCCAAGTGCTGTAAAGGATGCAGTGGTTGCGGTGAAAACCACACTGGGATGGATATAAGTCATTATTCTTGAGCGTACCTTCAATCAAGACAGGAATTTGCTCAAATCAAATTCCTCGTCTTGCTGCTCTTGGTTAAATCTTTCAGCGCTAAGCATCAACAAAACTCGCTCGCAATAATCTACCGCTCCCCATAACTCCTTCTGTAAAATTTCCAATCCACCATTAGCGTACTCTTCAAAAATTTGGTTACGTTTGTGTTCGTACTCTTCTTCATTAGGCGATAATATTTTAAGATTTTTAGTTTCAGTCATTCCCAGTAATTTGATGACCCAATCATGTCCCATTGTGGCAAAGTATTCTAATCTGATGGGGGATGGTTCTCTTTTAGAAATCTCCCCCAGAGGGACACGCCTTTTATGCTTTGCACCTAAAGCAGCAGCAAACACAATCACATCAGCATAGGTTTGAAAAGGACCAGTTGCACCATCAACAGATGTTAAAGCTTTTACCAATTCAGCCTTATCTTTAGCAACCCTGATTCTACCAGTTTCAGCCATTTTACTTAAATATAGTTTGTGACAATCTTAACTCAGAGATGGAGCGATATGCGCAGCGTCAAGCCTCCGACTTATCGCCTTCTCTTCCCTCTGCGTCACGCCAGGTGCTTCAAGTCGGGAAACCCGCCCAACGCACTGGCTTCTCTGCGCCTCTGCGGTTCATTTCTCTTAAAGCTACCCCTCATTCAAAAACTGAACATCTTCATAAACCAGAGATATAGGAAAGTGAAAATCAACACAGGTTAAGTGAACTTCATCCCCCTCCTCGTAAGGATGTAATTCCCAGATACTTTTTTCATTCAGCCGAAAGCATTCTACACTGATTTTTTCAGCGTCAATAAGAACGTATTCTCTCAAAGTCTGAATGCGACGGTATTGGTAAAATTTACCGCCTCTGTCATAACCTTCTGTACTAGGCGAAAGGACTTCCACAATCAGACAAGGATAGAGAAGGAATTTCATCGCCTGTTTATCTCGTTGATCACAGCTAACAACCACATCTGGGTAGTGAAATGGTCCGTTTTCGGATACGCCTACTTTCGCATCCGCCATAAAAGCGCGACAACCACGACCTCTGAGATGGCTTTTTAATGTCGAAGCCAGGTTTAGAGCAATGGTAGTATGGGGAATAGTACCGCCAGTCATGGCAAAAACTTCGCCGTTAATGTACTCGTACTTGATGTCTTGGCGTTCTTCCCATTCCAAGTACTCTTGGGGTGTCATGTACTGACGGTTTGAACTTGCAACCATAACCCAATGTTTTGCTAAAGTGTTTTCACGATACTATTGCTTCAACTTTAACTTTTTGCAATTTCTGTTGATTAACCATACAGCAGATACTTAACTCGCACTTTCTCCCTTTTGCATCCTCCACGTCTTTGCTGTTTTTCCCTCCAAAAGCAGTTTCACAACACTTCACAAAACTTTATGACAAAGCGTCCAACATCAACACCACAAACTGCCTACGCGTGATAGTAAGATAGAAATAGAAACTTCCACATAGTAGTTCTCCAGGCATTAGGGTGACATCTCATTAAGACAATCTATAGCCCAAAGATTGTCAAAGATAGAAAAAGTAAGGGCGCTGTAAGTTGATAGAGTCACAACAGGGGCGATGAGAACAGCGAGAGAAGAGTTTTTAAAAACCATTATCCAATATTCAGGTAGTTCAAGAACTACCTGAGAGTGAATTTGTTGTATTTCCTTCATCGGAAGCAACAATACTCTCTTTTCTACTCTCTGTATTCTCTACGCTTCTGGGGTTTATGACTTCTATCAACTTAGGCAAAAGCAATGTAGAGACGCGAGGTTTTGTGTCTCTACATTGTTTTTGTGTGTGAAAGCTCAAAAACTTCTTTCCCGCATCACCTCAATAATCTCTGTGTACTCAAACTCATTCGGACTTTGTCTCACCAAAGGATACCGTTCCCCAGCCAACTCGATGTAATCTTGTTCACAATCAGGCTTAGAGGAATAGTATGTCAGCACATATTCTCTACCAATTTTACCTGCCATTTCTTCTTCTACCTCACCCCGCCACTGTGTCTTAGTCACTAAGACAATCAATTGATTTGCTAATTTGGGAATTGTCTTTGCAATTTGTCGTCGAGAAATTTCATCCAAACTCCCAAAGGGCGAATCCATGACAATCGGGAAAGTGCTACTATCAGGAACCAGCAGGATTTTTTTCTTTTCACTCCATTCCCGTACTCTATCGATAATGCTAGCAATAAAAGATAAACTGAGAATTTGATTTTCTCCTGTGGAAGCTGCAACTGGCATTTCGATACCTGACGTATTCTCCACCAGCGTCAGTTCATATTTATCGCTGATTTTAGGAATATAAGGTGTAAACGAAATTTCGCTGAAGATTTCTTGTACCCGCTTTTCTAATTGCCAACGAAACTGCTTTTCTTGACGGTTTCTGACTTCTGTTAATCGTTCAATAGCATCTTGAGTTGCGCTGATACGTCGTTGCGCCAATGCTTGTCTATCTTCATTTAGTTTTTGCTTGGCGATTTGTTTTCTCAAACCTTCTAACTCTGTTTTCAAGTTCGCTATTTGTTGCTGATTTGCTCCTTGCTCTAATATCAAATCTCTAATTTTATCTTCTATCTCATCTAAGCGCTTTTGTAAACTGCTAATTTCTTCATTTGCATCTTTCCGCAACCGTTCTTGAATATTATCTAACTCACCTTCAATTTTTGAAATGGTTTGTCTTAACTGATTAATCCTCACTTGCTCTCTGTCAACTTCTTCCCAAAAGCTGACTGCTTGCTTATCAATTTCATCCACTTGAGCACTCATACGGATGGCTGTTTCTTCCACGACAGAAGAACTCGCTTTATCCAACAACTTTCTCACATTCTCGTGTGAGTGACTTCCTTCCTCTAAGTCTGCACCACAAATACAGCGTTGAGATTGGAGTAATTCATTCACAAATTCCCGCGAAATTCCAGAGGTTAACTCACCTCGCTGCTTCAAATCATCTATGATTTCTCTAAATTGTGCTGTGTTTTGTGACAGTAGTATAGTATAACCGCGTCCAGAAATTGCTTTTTTAATAGCTTCCCTACTTTCTCTGAGATTTTCCTGACTAGATGCTTTTTGTTTTTCTAACTCTTGGCGTCTTTCTTCCAATTCCTTGGCAGCACTGAGTTCTCGTAAGCGGTTACTTGTCTCTTTTTTAAAAGTATCTTGATATTCCAACTCTTGCTGAATTTCTGTTTGCCGTTTCAGAATAATCTCTATTTCTTGTTCTATCTTATCCTGCTGTTTCAAAAGCTGTTGAATTCCCGAATCCCCAATAGCTTTTAACTCATTTTCGAGACTTTTTTTAGCTTCCTTGAGATGATTGATGGAACGGTTAATGACTTCCACGCCTAAAAAAATCTTCGTGGCTTCAGCGATTTCAGCTTTCTTGTCAGAACGAACTATCTCTTCAATTCGTTCACCGTCAAAGAAGAAATATTGATATAAACTCATGGGTAAAATTTGCCCAATCACGTCTTCTGGTTGCTGAGGTGGAAAATACCAGCGTCCATCATCCCCAGCAACCTGCATACGCAATTCTGTTTTAGTAATGTTGAAGTCGGTTTCATTTTTATAAACCCGACACAGGCGTTTCACGTTGTAGCGTTTGCCGTCATGTTCCCACTCTACCTCTACCCAACATTCTACAGCTTGTCCGGGTTTGGCTTCGGCGATCGCACGCTTATTCACTAATTGTTCAGTCGATGCAAAAGCTGCACTAAATTTCTCATACAACACCCAAGTAAACGCATTCAAAAGACTCGTTTTTCCTGAGCCATTATTACCGTGAATTATCGTTGTGTTACGAGTATCTCCTCCTGCAAGAATTATTTCTGGTGTCTTACCATAAAAAGAGCGAAAGTTACAAAGCTTAATCGAAGCTAGCTTCATCGCACTGCTTCCTTTACAATCGCCAGAATATCATCATTAATATGGGTGTTAATTTTCTTATCTAGCCTATTTTTCTCCAGCTGCCATACGCGATCAATAATTTGCCTTACTTCTGGTGGTGCACTACTAATTGGTTCTTGAACATAATCAATATTAGTTTCGTTTGTCATCGGGCTTTTCAGATCTAATTTTTAGACATTATCATATTATATGGTTTCACAACTATCAGTAAATAAACCAGCAACAATATTTTATCAAAAAGTTAAAATCTCAAATTCTCATGAACTAATAATCAGATGATTTCACATGAAACCTGGTTGAATAATGTCATTGTAAGTGACCCCAAGCTATTCCAAATACCTATCTGTGTTGCTTCACTTCATTTCGTACCGATGCTCCCTGCAACTCAGCATAAGTGGAAAGTTCCAGAAATATCGCCTGAAACCCTTGTTCTTTCGTTTGCTAACAAAAGTTTTCCAACGATTGAGAGTTGGTTTATGGCACTGTTGAGGCTAAGCGCCCTTGACGATCTCCTCACAGGTGTAGGTTTTTTATATAGCAGGGAACAGGGAACTCTTAATAGGCTTGATGGTCTTGTGGTGTCCTCCTTGTCTCCAAAATCTGACTTGTCCTGTTTCAAGCGTTGTTGTAAAAAGCTATACTTGTCAGGCAGGAGACGGCTCCTCAGTCTACTCCCGAACCGCTCTAAGATTACCTATAATAACTTACTCCTCTCTCTCTTTCTCCCTCTGTGTGCGTCCTCTCTTGCCTCGTGCGGTTCAAAAATAAATATTTTTCTGGCGGATCAGGAGTAAAACGCTATTGCGTCTGTGCGCGACTTTCCATGTCGCACTTTGGTTTGACCACCAGTACCAGTTGTTGTTGGTCTAAGATATTTGCCAAACTTCATTATATATAAATACAAAAAAGCTAAAAATTTACATTGCTCTTCATTTTATTGATGCTAATCTTGTCCGTTGCATTCGCAAAATAAGATTGACAGAGATTATTCTTCTGAACAAATAAATAACAAATAATTTTAACCTGAAATATTCATGATTTTGACACATGTTTAATTGTCAAATTTACATTTTTTTTGATAAGAATAATATGTCAAGTCAACATCAGTCATAATGCTCAGGAAAAAACTTTTATCTTTTGATAAGGAAAAGTAGTTACTGTTTAGCCTGACAACTGTTTTCAAGACTCAGAATCAGTCAACAAAGGGATTTCCTTAAAAGTAAAATCACACTCTCCTCTGGACTCTAATTAATTTTATTTGACAGAAGAGTAATTGTTGCTGCTTCGTATTTTTTTCTGTGTCAACACAACCGTAGGAGGAAACATTCTATCAAAAATGCACAAATAGCTTGTGTCTTTTTCTAAAAATTTACAAGCTCAAAGAGTATTACAACAACTTGCGGTTGTAGATGCACAAGTCGCTTGAACTTACGCCGAACTAGAAGAACGTGCTAACTAACTTTGCCGTCCAAGCTAAAGCGTGTGAGCTGATCTCAATTCAATATATCCGTGACAGGTTAAAACAGTGTGACAATTTATGACAAATACTCATGCAGCCAACTCAAATACAAACCCTTGATAGACACAATCGTTTTGGTATTGCAACACAGCAGAATCAGTCCAGCAGTGTGACTTATAGAAACTTAGTATTCATAGACACAGCCGTAGCGGATTATCAAACCCTAATGTCTGGAGTGGAGAAGGGCACACAGGTGATACTCCTGCACCCAGAATGGGATGGTGTCGAGCAAATCACCACTGCATTGTCTCAGCAAGCAGACGATCTTACCACAGTCCATATAGTCTCACACGGTTCACCAGGATGCTTGTATCTGGGCAATAGCTGCTTGAACTTAAAAACCCTAGAATTCTACGCCAGCCTCTTAGAGCGATGGTTTCCAAAGGGTTCTACTCCCTCATTATTGCTCTATGGCTGCAACATTGCAGCTACAGACATTGGCATCGAATTTCTAGCCAAATTGCGCCAAAAAACAAAAGCACAAATAGCTGCTTCTACAACCCCCACAGGTCATCCAGCTTTAGGCGGTAACTGGAAACTGGAAGTCACTACAGAGAAGATGACCATATCCTTGGCATTTCCTGTTGCAACTCAAGTCGCATATACTGGAGTCTTAAACCCTAACCGCGTCTCCGTAGGTGCAAGCGGAAGCCAGACAAATGACAATTCCTTGCGTCCAGCCATCTCCGCTTCAGGGCGTTACATAGCATTTCGGTCTGATGCCAGCAACTTAGTAGCGAATGACACAAACAACTTCAGTGACATTTTTGTCTACGATACTGACACAGGCATTACCAACCGCGTTTCCGTAGGTCCATCTGGCGTCGAGGGAAATAACGCCGCTAATGGAGGTCCCGCTATCTCCGCTTCAGGACGTTATGTGGCGTTTGAGTCATATGCTAGCAATTTAGTCGCAGATGACACGAACAACTTTAGTGACATCTTCGTCTACGACACTCAAACACGCACCACTAGCCGTGTTTCCGTAGATTTACAGGGAAATCAGGGGAATAGCGTATCTTCATCCCCCACCATTTCGGGAGATGGACGTTATGTGGCGTTTGAGTCATATGCCAGCAATTTAGTAGCAGATGACACGAATAACTTTAATGACATCTTCGTCTACGATACTCAAACACGCACCACTAGCCGTGCTTCCGTAAATTCACAGAGTAATCAAGGGAATAACGCATCTTTCTCTCCCGCCATTTCGGCAGATGGACGTTATGTGGCGTTTGATTCGTTTGCTAGTAATTTAGTTCCTGAAGATACAAACAACACTCGTGACATCTTCGTCTACGATACTCAAACACGCACCACTAGCCGTGCTTCCGTAAATTCACAG
>NZ_QMEB01000167.1:13545-14393 GCF_012912135.1 Brasilonema bromeliae SPC951
CTTCGTCTACGATACTCAAACACGCACCACTAGCCGTGCTTCCGTAAATTCACAGGGCAATCAAGGAAACCAAATATCCTTCTCACCTGCTATCTCGGGAGATGGACGTTATGTGGCATTTGAGTCATATGCTAACAACTTGGTGCCAGGAGACACTAACGACACTGGTGACATCTTCCTTTATGACACCCAAACACGCACCACCAGCCGCGTTTCTGTAGATTCACAGGGCAATCAGGGGAATAACGAATCCTTTTCTCCCAGCATCTCAGCAGATGGACGTTATGTGGCATTTGCTTCATATGCTAACAACTTGGTGCCACGAGACACCAATGACACTGCCGATATCTTTGTCTACGACACTCAAACACGTAGCACCAAACGCGTTTCTATAGATTCACAACGCAATCAGGGAAATGACTTATCCTACAACTCAGTCATCTCCGCTTCAGGACGTTATGTAGCGTATGAGTCATATGCCAGCAACCTAGTGGTAGGAGACACCAATAACAGCCGTGATATCTTCCTCTACGACACTATTACCAACAACGCCCCAACAAACTTGGCGTTGAGTGCTACTAGCGTAGATGAAAAGGTGCCTGTGGCAACAGAAATTGGTGCTTTCACCACCACAGATCCAGACACAAACGACCAGCACACCTACAGCTTAGTGACGGGGACGGGCGATGCTGATAATGCCGTCTTTAGTATTAATGGCAACAAACTACTCATTAATAATTCCCCCAATGCAAGCAAATCTAGTTACAACATCCGCGCCCGTACTACTGACAAAGGTGGACTCTACTTTGACAAACAGTTCACTATCAATGTCAATCTGAGCGTTAATC
>NZ_QMEB01000168.1:0-11442 GCF_012912135.1 Brasilonema bromeliae SPC951
TTGTTAATAATTCTAATTCTAAATTTTCAGATATTTTTTGGCATTCGTCTAAATAATCTCTTATTTGTTGTAGAGAAATTATTTCATTTCTTTCATGAGAAGGAAGTTTTAAGTAATATGAAATCCGGATGTATACTTACTGTATAGCTGGGTTGCAATTATCTGCTCATGCCAAAACGAATTTCAATTGTCCAACATCATGAATTGGACGAGTTAGAAACACGCTATCGCCAATCAAAAGATTCTGTTGAACGAAGCCAGTATCAAATTGTATGGTTACTAGGAAGCGGCAAAACAACGTCGGAAGTTTCTGCGGTAACAGGATATTCTTTAAGGTGGATCAGAGTAATAGCGAAACGGTACAACGAATTGGCAGAGGCGGGGATCGGAGATAGGCGTCATCGAAACGCAGGAACAGAGCCATTATTGGATGAAGTATTACAAGCACAGCTATTGCAAGCAATGGAAACACCAGTCAGCGATGGCGGAATTTGGAACGGACCGAGAGTGGCTGGGTGGATGAGTCAAGTACTTGAGCGTCGAGTTCATCCTCAAAGAGGGTGGGAGTTTCTCAAGCGTTGGGAGCATCGTTTACGTGTGCCAAGACCGGAACATTACTGCTCTGACCGGATAGAACAACTTGAGTGGAAAAAAAACTGAATTTGAGGGTAGGCGAATTACACCAACAATATCCAGATGCGAAAATTGAGGTCTGGGCAATGGATGAGCAAATGCCTGCGGCAACGCTTCGCGAACGTGTTGGACTGAAGCCAGTTTTACGACGTATTTGGGTACCGTGGTGGGAGGTACCAACAGCACAGGTGCATTGGCGCTTTCAGTGGGTTTGGGTCTATGGTTTTGTTCATCCAGAATCTGGAGAAACATATTGGTGGGTTTTGCCGCGTGTCAATACTGAATTGTTTAACCAAGTTTTAGGAGATTTTGCTCGCGAGTTTGGTATTGGCGATGAGAAACACGTTCTGTTAACGGTTGACCGTGCCGGATGGCACGTCAGTCATGACGTTCAAATTCCACATGGTTTACACTTGGAGTTTTTACCACCATATTCACCTGAATTACAACCAGCAGAAAGACTGTGGACACTTACGAATGAACCAATTGCCAATCAGTACTTTTCTTCGATTGAGGAACTTGAAGACGCGATAGTCGCTCGTTGCCAAGTTCTGCTTCAAAAGCTTTGCTTTATTAGTGGATTAACCTGCTACCACTGGTGGCCTAGAACCGCCGCATACGATAACTAATCACCCGGATTTCATATCACCTCGTAAGCCAGCATAACTTGCCAACCGCCTGCATGGGGCGATCGCTCCTTGAACAAAGGCAAGCAATCTCAAAGACACCAGCAAATTGCGTCGCCTCAACGAGTAAATTGACAACCCCTCAACGGACTACTATAGACAAGTTCTCTTTTTCTTTATGAAGCTGCGCTAAATAAAGCTTCAAGAATGAAGTCGTAAGAGGTGAGAGAAACAATCACTTCTGGTGTAATAGTTTCTAGCGCCTCAGCTAATTTCTCACGCAGTTGAGCAAGGGTTTTACAATTCTCCGATCGTAGTTTGCTCTTGAGAAACTCCCAGAACCTCTCAATTGGGTTCAATTCACCGAGAGTGGGGAGGTTGGAAAATCGGTATAATATTTTCTGGACAATCAAGGGTTTTAACTGTGTGAAACGAGCCTTGGTCAAATTGGATAACTGCAACGTCCTCGCCAAGTTCTGCTGACAGCAACTCTAAAAACCTCTGAAAACAATCACTATCAAGATGGGAAAACTCGTAGAAAAAACTGTATCCGCTTAAAGGTTCAACGACACGATACAAGTAAAAATTATCACGTTGCCACTGACTCAAACCGATGGGTTTGACACCGGGAGCGGTAATTAAACGTCCCGTAATAGTCTTTAGTCCCAAGCGGGTTATCTCCTCTGAACATATATCTGAGTCGCTGACCTTCTCCAAATTCTTCTTGCAAGAATTTGAGTGCTAAAGGGAGTTTTTTTTAAAGTCAGACTGGCTGTGCGGATGCTGTTTCCGGCTTTTGGGACGAGGAACTTTTAGTTTGGCACCCGGCATAATAGCGAACAAGTTGATAAACCGTTTTGTAAGCAATCTTTAGTCCCAGTTCGTTCTAAGCGCCATTGTTGAATCTGACTGTAGCTGTGAAATCCTTGTGGTGAGGACAATCGCTGTTTCAACCGTTCCAAGTTTTCTCCACTAACTATAGATTCTTTACCAGGCGCATGTTTCACACATAGCAACCCACTTCGTCCCTCGTCTTTATACCTTCGTGAACCTTCGAGTTACGGTTGCTTGATCTGGTCCGAAATGTTTGGCGATACGCCTTTAGGCGTCTGCCCTTCGGGCAATCGCTTGCCGACTTGTGACTTGACCACTTTTAAGCCAGTAGAGCATTTGTAATCGCTCTTTGCTACTTGCCGTTGTCGCATATTTAACAGCTTTTTCCAATTCTTCAAGGCTTTCTTTAATCTCGACTTGCAATCTCAAACCCATCACGTTTAAACCAAACGCACCCTTATTTTTAATTTAGCGCAGCTTCATACAGAAATGGTATTACAAGTTCTTGTTGTTGGGTGTGGGCTTGGAATGGAATTTATTCGACCATAAGTCGTTTGCTAGAAACTAATGCAAAATAAGTATAACCTCATCTTTCTAAGAGGAGGTCTTCGGACAGCAAATATGATTCATTGGTTTGATGTCAGCTGACAAACACAATTCCTGAGCTAAATTCAGCAACACCAGATTTTTCTATCTTCTATATCCTGATGTAGATACTCTCCTCTGTTGTCGGCGTCACAATTAACAGTAACACGATGCCAGGAGAGAATTAATTCATGTCGCAAGAGCAACGCATAGAAGAACAAATGCTTTCGCATGAAGCCGAAAAGCAAGTTTCTCAACAGGTAGACAAAGTAGAAAAAGTAGACGTAGATGTACAAACCGACCTTCTGAAAATATTTCAGGGACAGGCAGATGGAGTTTCTTTTGAAGCTCAAGGACTAGTCAAGCAAGACATCCGTGTGCAGGAAATAAAACTACAGACAGATAGCATTGACATCAATCCATTGAGTGTTCTTTTTGGTCAAATAGAACTGAATCAACCAGTCAATACCACTGCTCGTATTGTACTTATAGAAGCAGATATTAACCACGCTTTGACTTCAAAGTTTGTTCGCAGCAAGATGCAAAACTTTGAGTTGAATGTAGATGGTGAAATTGTCGGTTTACAGCCACAGGAAATACAAATTCACCTATTAGATGGTGGCAAAATGGCATTTACGGGAAAAGTACTGCTCAAAGAAAAGGGGAATACTCGCTCAATAAGTTTCACAGCACAGGTTTGCCCACGTACTCAAGACAAACCCATAATGCTAGAAAATTTTAACTGCACTCACGGCGGAGAAGGTATTTCACTAGAAGTCGTTGTTGCTTTAATGCAGAAGGTAAAAGAACTAGTCAACTTACCATATTATGAATATGAGAAAACGGTGTTCCGCGTCAGAAATATGGATGTTGAAAAAGGTAATATGACACTTTTGGTAGATGCACGTCTCAAGCAAATTCCCTCATTGGATGATTTATCTTGAATCTTTAGTCATAAAAGGAATGTGAGATGCAAAAAATAGATAGTTTTTCAAAAGTAAATACGTTTGGATGGACTATACTCACTTGACTGCTGTACATAAACTATAGCAGTCCTAAATCATTAGTGAAACTCTTTTTTCTTCTCCTCTGCGCCACGCCAGGTGCTACAACGGGGGGAACCCCCGCAACGCACTGGCTCCTCTGGTTCTCTGCGGTTAATTCAATCAAAATCTTTTTCACAAATCAAATAGAATTGCTATAATTGCCCAAATAAAATTGTACTCAAAGAGATATAGACGCATCTTAATTTCAATGATGAAATGGCATTGGTTCAACTCAAATTGTAAAGATTTATGTACGAAAAGAGTAAAAAACCAAGCCAGAAAAGTTTATGGGCACTCGATTACTTAAACCTTTTTCTAGCTGATGTACGTGATGGAGTAGGACCATATCTAGCTATCTACTTGAAAGCTTCAGAAAATTGGAATCCAGCCAATATCGGGATTGCAATGTCTGCTTCAACTATTGCAACAGTGATTGCCCAAACACCAACAGGTGCGTTAGTAGACCGATTGCGTCAAAAACGAATGTTGATTGTGGTGGCTGCTGCAATTGTGTCTATTGGTTGCATCGCAATAGCCCTGTTCCCGAGTTTTCCAATAGTTATTGGTGGTCAAATTTTAATTGGTTTAGCAGCAGCAGTGTTTCCAGGTGCAATCGCCGCTATTACCCTAGGACTAGTCGGGCATGATCATTTAGACCGTCGAATTGGTCGCAATGAGTCGTTTAATCATGCAGGTAACGTACTTGCAGCGATTTTAGCTGGTTTAGTGGGTTCTTTTATTACCAGCAAAGGCATCTTTTTTCTGGTTGCAGCTATGGCGGTGGCTAGTGCAATCGCCGTTTTGAGAATTCGCGAAAAAGAGATTGACCACGAATTAGCGCGTGGTGCAAAAGATGAGGATGAGGACGTTTCAGAAGAACATCCACATCATCTCTCTGGGTTATCGCAGTTGTTCAGCGATCGCCGCATCCTTTTGTTCTGTCTTGCAGTGGTTCTGTTTCACTTTGCCAATGCCGCTATGTTACCACTTGTCGGTCAAAGACTCTCAGAAGGCAAAGCTGCAGGAGCTACACTTTATATGTCAGCTTGCATCATTGTTGCCCAGTTGGTGATGATTCCTTCTGCTAACTTGGCTGGTCGTTTTGCCCATGCTGAGCGAAAACCTATCTTTTTGTTTGGCTTTGCTGTTTTGCCAATTCGTGGTATACTTTACACTCTCACCAATAATCCTTATTTTTTGGTTTCTGTACAGATTTTAGATGGAGTTGCGGGCGGGATTTTTGGCGTGCTTTCAGTACTCATGGTTGCTGATTTAACTAAGGGCACGGGTCGGTTTAATGTCACACAAGGAGCGCTAAATACTGCTGTTGGTATAGGTGCATGTTTGAGTAATCTGCTAGCTGGGTTTGTGGTGCAAAAGGCTGGCTATAATGTTGCTTTTGTTGGGTTGGCTGCGATACGCCTTTGGCGTCTGCGCTTTGCGCAATCGCTCTCGTAGCAACTATCATTTTCTGGATGTTCGTCCCAGAAACCAAAGCTTCACATAAAGCACGGGCTTTCGTTTCAAACCACTATTCATGAAAAGTCTATGAATAACGACTGATTGCAAACGCCCAAGGTGTATTACATAAGCGACTAATTGCTCACTGTCTTCCTTCTATTACAATTAGTCAGTAGCCAGTCTTCTCTTAGCCAATTTTTCAGCCTAGGTCTTATCCTAAACCAGGATTTCTATAACTGCCGAAAGATGGAATTATTAGTAAAAATTTGTAACCTTGAAAACAAAGAGATAGATATAAGCACGAAGTTTCATCTATGCAAGAGTATGATGTTGTCATTATTGGAGCAGGACATAACGGATTAGTCTGTGCTGCTTATTTGCTGAAAGCTGGCTATAGCGTCCTGCTCTTGGAAAAGCGTTCTGTTCCCGGTGGTGCAGCAACAACAGAAGAATCTTTACCACAGGAAGCGCCTGGATTTAAGTTTAACTTGTGTGCAATTGACCACGAGTTTATTCACTTAGGACCAGTCGTACAAGAATTAGAACTGGAAAAATACGGCTTAAAATATCTGGAGTGTGATCCAGTTGTTTTCTGTCCTCATCCTGATGGAAAATACTTCTTAGGTCATAAATCAGTAGAAAAAACTTGTGCAGGAATCGCCCGTTATAATGAACGAGATGCCAAAAAATATGCAGAATTTACAGACTATTGGCAGAGGGCAATTGGTGCAATGATTCCCATGTTTAATGCACCGCCTAAATCTGTTTTAGATATTCTTGGCAACTACGACATTGCAAAGCTGAAAGATTTATTTTCAGTCATTGGTTCTCCTAATAAGACGCTGGACTTTATTCGCAATATGCTAACCAGCGCTGAGGATATTCTTAACGAGTGGTTTGATTCAGAATTTCTGAAAGCGCCTCTAGCAAGACTTGCATCAGAACTTGGTGCGCCTCCCTCCCAAAAAACCCTTGCTATTGGTGCAATTATGATGGCAATGCGCCATAATCCAGGCATGGCTAGACCCCGTGGCGGTACTGGTGCATTGGTACAAGCCTTGGTGAACTTGGTGACAAGTAAAGGTGGCGTTATCCTGACAGACCAGCAGGTTAAGAAAGTTTTGGTTGATAATGGTCATGCTGTTGGTGTGCAGGTGGCAAATGGCGTAGAATACCGTGCTAAGCACGCGGTGATCTCAAACATTGATGCCAAGCGACTATTTTTGCAATTCATAGATAACAGCGATGTAGATGCTGCTGATCCAAACTTACGGGAAAGATTAGAACGTCGGATTGTCAACAATAACGAAACTATCCTCAAGATAGACTTGGCTTTAAACGAACCACTGCGCTTTGAACATCACGAGCACAAGGACGAATACCTGATTGGATCTGTGTTGATAGCAGATTCTGTTACTCATGTAGAACAGGCTCATAGTAAATGTACTTTGGGAGAAATTCCAGATTCCGACCCCTCAATGTACGTAGTTGTGCCAACAATGTTAGATCCGTCGATGGCACCTCCTGGCAAGCATACCGCATGGATTGAGTTTTTCTCTCCGTATCAAGTTGCTGGTGCAGAAGGTACTGGTTTAAATGGTACAGGGTGGACGGACGAATTAAAGCACAAAGTCGCAGATAAGGTGATTGATAAGTTAGCAGACTACGCACCAAATGTGAAAAATGCAATCATTGCTCGTGCTGTAGAAAGTCCAGCGGAATTAGGAGAAAGATTAGGCGCGTATAAAGGAAATTACTACCATGTTGATATGACCTTGGATCAGATGGTATTTTTCCGTCCCTTACCAGAGATAGCGAACTACAAAACCCCAATTGAAGGTTTGTTCCTTACAGGTGCGGGAACTCATCCAGGTGGTTCGATTTCAGGAATGCCAGGACGCAACTGTGCGCGAGTCTTTTTGCAGCATAAGCACCCTATAGCACAGACGCTTAAGGATGCACGGGATTCGATTAAATCAACAGTTGAATCCGTGTTTAAGATTAACTAATACGCGCGTTGCATTCATACGTATTACCTCACCCTGCCCTGTCGGGCATCCCTCTCCGAATTCCGGAGAGGGAAAAATTTTAGGGGTTTTGCTCCTCAACTCAGCCCTACTCTTTTAAGCGTGAGCATTACCCTATCCTAAAAACAGCTTATATGCTGGATTCTGACTTTCATCCCAATAGCGGTAACCCAGCGTATCCAGAAATGCTTGCCATTGCTCCATCTCATGGGGAGGTACCTGCATCCCCACGACAATCCGCCCGTAGTCTGCGCCATTGTTGCGGTAGTGAAACAGGCTGATATTCCAATCAGGACTCATGGAACTGACAAACTTCATCAATGCACCAGGACGTTCAGGAAACTCAAAACGGTAAAGCAACTCATTATTAGCAAGGTGAGAGTGTCCACCAACCATATGCCGCAAATGCAATTTTGTTAGTTCGTCATCGGTTAAGTCAATGGTTTTGAACCCATGAGCTTCAAAGGTTTCAACCATCTTTGCTGCATCAGCACGGTTTTGAATTTGCACCCCCACGAAAATATGTGCCTCTTTTTCACCAGCAATGCGATAACTAAACTCGGTCAGATTCCGTTTGCCAATACATTCACAAAACTTGCGAAGACTACCCCGTTCCTCAGGAATCGCCACAGCAAAAATGGCTTCGCGGCGTTCACCCAACTCTGCTCGTTCAGCAACAAAGCGGAGGCGATCAAAGTTCATGTTAGCACCGCAAGCAACGGCAATTAACGTTTGTCCCTGGATTTGTTCTCGTTCGACGTAAGCCTTTGCACCGGCGATCGCCAATGCACCCGCTGGTTCCATAATCGAGCGCGTATCCTCAAACACGTCTTTAATCGCAGCACAAGTGTCATCTGTATCAACTAAAATGATGTCATCCACATATTCCTGACACAGATGGAAAGTTTCTTCTCCGACTTCCCGCACCGCTACCCCATCAGCAAATAAGCCTACTTGAGGTAAGCGCACCCGTCTCCCTGCTTTGAGCGATTGATGCATAGCATCAGCATCCACTGGTTCAACGCCAATAATTTTAATTTCAGGACGTAAGCGTTTTACATATGCTGCAATCCCAGAAATCAATCCACCACCGCCAATCGCCACAAAAATAGCGTGGATAGGTTGCTGATATTGTCGCAGAATTTCCATGCCGATTGTTCCTTGTCCGGCAATCACATACGGATCATCAAAGGGATGAATAAAAGTCATACCTTTTTCTGCCTCTAGTTGACGGGCTAAGGCATAGGCATCATCGTAAGTATCCCCATGCAAAACTACCTCCCCCCCTCTGGCTCTGACTGCATCTATCTTCACCTGAGGTGTCGTTACCGGCATAACAATAATTGCTCGTGTTCCGATATGACGGGCAGCAAGAGCAACGCCCTGGGCATGGTTTCCAGCAGACGCAGCAATGACACCCTGTTCCAGCAAATCCGGCGGTAGTTGCGCCATCTTGTTATAAGCACCCCGCAGCTTGAAGGAAAAGACTGACTGCATATCTTCCCGCTTGAGTAGGAGTTTATTATTCAGTCGTGCGGATAGATTGGGAGCATAATCCAAGGGCGTTTCCTGAGCAACATCGTACACGCGGGCAGTCAGGATTTGTACAAGGTAGTCGCAAAGCATGGGCGTCAACAGGTTGGTAAATGCCGGATGGATGATAATTTTACCGCCAAACTTGTCAGCATGACATACAGGACTTAGGCAACGAGATCCAGCAGTTGTGGGAGGGTGTAGGGGGGTAAGGGGGTAAGGGTGTAGGGGTGTAATACCAAATCCGTTTTTATAACCCCTCGTTACCCCTGGGGATTGGAAATCGCGGCTATACAAACGAAGTCCGCCTGCGCGGACTAAATTATAAATGGGGTATAAGACGCGGATTTAGTATAAGGGGAAAACGCGCGGGTGTATAGAAGTTAAAAGCTAAAAGGCAAAAGAAAAATTTCTTTGTCCTTACTTTATGGTTTCTACTTTTTAAAGGTCTAAAAAAAGAAGATTGCCATATCAGGAACTGTACTTATCCACGGTGTAGTTACTTGTGGTTTGGAAAAACTTGCACTAAGACCTTCCTATTAAACAAAATCTGCTTTTTGGACGGTTCATCGTACCACGAAAAGCAGATTTTTTTTTAAAATATTCAGAATTATGAACCTCACCCTCGCTTGAATCGGCGCTAAAATCTTTCCCTCTCCTTAATAAGGAGAGGGATGCCCGACAGGGCAGGGTGAGGTTCCGAACTTACTAGTAATTTTCCGAAATCTTTCAAGATAAAGTGGTAGATATAACTAAATGTCATCTTGGTTTCGGGGCTAGTTTATGGAACCTGCAACACTCACAGCAGCGGCGATCGCCACCCTAGCATTTAGCAAAGCTATCGAAAAAACCGCAGAAACACTGACTGCAAGCGTATTAAATAAATTAAACAATCTGCGCGAGAAAATTTTTCATAGGTTCAAGGATACTCAGAAATTAAAGGATACGCTAGCAAAAGCCCAGAAAGAAGGCTCAAAGGCAGATGTTGATTTAATTGCTGCTTATTTGCAGGTAGCAATGGACACAGATGATAAATTTGCTCAAGATATTCAACAGCTTGCTCAGGAAATTAACCAAGAAATTAATATTGGTAATATTGAAGGGCGGAATGTTCAGAATGTTTATGGTGGCGAAGCTTTTCAGTCTAATGATGCGAATGCTCCCACTTTTCAAGGCGGCAGTGGTCACAACATAACCTTTAACTACAATAATCCCAATTCTTGACTGCAGTCGTCCGAATGGGAACGGGCAAAGTTAAATCCCCCTACTGGAATACCAGAGAATTTGCCCAAGAATAGGGCGACGAAATTTGTCGGGCGAGAAGAGGAACTGCAACAGCTACACCAACTTTTGCAGGAAAATGACCGCGTGGCAATAGCCGCCATTTCTGGTATGGGTGGAGTGGGGAAAACAGAACTGGCGCTGCAATATGCAAATACTCACCGCGAAACTTACCAAGGTGGAATTTGCTGGTTACTCCCGAAAGCTGCGGATGTGGGATTGCAGTTAGTGCAGTTTGCGCGTATTCACCTTAACTTAAACCCACCAGAAATATCGCCGGATTTTGATTTACACGCGCAACTCGCATACTGCTGGCGGCGTTGGCGTGAGGGTGAGGTGCTGCTGATTTTAGATGATGTCGCGAAATACAAAGAAATTAAACCGTATCTCCCAACCTCATCTTCCCGGTTTAAGGTGTTGATGACAACAAGAGCGCACTTTGGGCAAATTCCGAAATTATCATTAGGTGTGCTGCAACCAGAAGCGGCGCTGGAGTTATTACGAACACTCATTGGTGCAGAACGAGTTGATGAAGAAATTGCACAAGCAGAATCTTTGTGTGCATGGCTGGGATATTTACCTTTGGGGTTAGAATTAGTCGGGCGGTATCTTGCACGCAAAGAAGATTTGTCTCTAGAAGAAATGTTGCGGAGGTTGGAGAAAAAGAGATTAGAACAACCTGCCCTTGTGAAGTCAGAAGACGACATGACAGCACAACTGGGTGTGCAAGCAGCGTTTGACTTGAGTTGGCAGGAATTAAACAACACGGATAAGCAACTGGCGTGTTTGCTGAGTTTATTTGCACCTGCACCAATACCTTGGCAGTTGGTAGAACTGTGCTTACCCGATGTAGATGCAGAAGAGTTAGAGGAAAGTCGGGATGATAAGCTGCTGAATTTGCATTTGCTACAGCGTAAGGAAAAGGGAATTTATCAACTGCATCCACTGCTGAGGGAATTTTTTCAAGCGAAGTTGACAGAGTTAGATCCCCCCAACCCCCCTTATCAAGGGGGGGATCTCAAACAAGCTTTTGCCACAGCAATGATAGCTGTTGCTAAGAATATTCCTGAAAACGCCACGCGTGAACAAGTTACCGTTATTTCTCCCGCAATACCTCATTTGGCAGAAGTCGCCAACAATCTTATTCAATGTGTCAGGGATGAGGATTTAATTTGGGCTTTCGTTGGTAATGCCTTATTCTACAATAGTCAGGGATTGTATGATCAAGCAGAACCTTGGTATAAGCAATGTCTAGAAGTTACTAAAAAACGCCTGGGAGATGAACATCCCGATGTCGCAACTAGCCTCAACAACCTGGCTAATCTCTACGACTCCCAAGGAAGATACGCAGATGCTGAACCACTGTACCTACAAGCATTGGAACTAAGGCGACGCCTGCTGGGAGATGAACATCCC
>NZ_QMEB01000168.1:11452-14369 GCF_012912135.1 Brasilonema bromeliae SPC951
ACTGTACCTACAAGCATTGGAACTAAGGCGACGCCTGCTGGGAGATGAACATCCCTCTGTCGCAGCTAGCCTCAACAACCTGGCGTTACTCTACAACTCCCAAGGAAGATACCCAGAAGCTGAACCTTTGTTCCAACAAGCATTGGAACTCAGCCGACGCCTGCTGGGAGAAGAACATCCCAATGTCGCACTCAGCCTCAACAACCTGGCGTTACTCTACAACTCCCAAGGAAGATACCCAGAAGCTGAACCTTTGTTCCAACAAGCATTGGAACTCAGCCGACGCCTGCTGGGAGAAGAACATCCCAATGTCGCACTCAGCCTCAACAACCTGGGGTCACTCTACTCTTACCAAGGAAGATACGCAGAAGCTGAACCTTTGTACTTACAAGCATTGGAGATTTGTGAACAACGCTTAGAGGTAAATCATCCCAACACTGTCACTGTTCGTGAAAGTTTGGCAAGTCTTCGCGCTCAATTGGCTTCAGATCAGGAAAACTCAAGTTCTGAGCCTCAACGCTGAAGTTCTCAACTCGGACTTTGCACTTTTGAAGCTGAAGTTTCGAGTTCCAAATCAGTTACCAGTTATCAGTTATCAGTTATCAGTTATCAGTTACTTGTTCACTGTTCACTGTTAAACACGCGATTCGCCACCTAATATCCATCAAATCATGAAAGGCGATGCTCCTTTGGAGCCGCTTCGCGATCGCCTATCACCGAATGTATTAAAGGCTAGTCCACTCTTCCAGTGTGATTTCTCGCTCCAAAATCATCTCAATTTCCCGAACCATCATCCGCAGTTGCGGTACAGAATACTCATCATTGGAGGGAATGGTTAGGCGATGCTGCCCGTAAGTCATAAACTGATGCTTAGCTCCAGAAAAAGGTCCCTCAAAACCTAACAGTCGCAATTTATGGACAAAATCCCGACGCTTACAAGGTATCCATCGACTCAAGAGTTGGCTCCTTGTTAAGGTCAATATTATTAATGACTGGCAGAGAATGTCCCAATTTCAACCCAAGCAAAATCCAGTCTTCCAGTGTTGAGCGTAACTCATCTTCACACTCACGCAAGGTTGAACCAAAGGCTATAACTCCCTTACAAGCAGGAATTTTACCTGCAAATGTACCATCTTCTAGTTTGTCGTAAACCGCCTGTGCAGTTGCTTGCTCAACATAGTCACTTAAAATAAACTTTACAGCCATTAAGTTTTCCGCTTTGCTACAACTTAGTTGTCATTTTCTACTCTATTGAAACACAAAAATATAGAGAGCGATTGCCTTATTGCTTACGCGACACACATTATATTTAAAAGAAAGTCAGAAAGCCAAATTATGAAAATAAAAGTCATATTAGAACCCAGTGATGAAGGCGGATACACCGTCTCTGTACCTTTGCTTCCAGGCTGTATCAGTGAAGGGGAAACTATCGAAGAAGCATTAGACAATATCCAAGAAGCAATCAAACTTTATCTTGAACCATTGGAAGACGAGTTAAGTTATACATTGGTGCGCTAGGCGCTTTTCTATTTTTCGTTACAAATCATATTGAAATATGCGCCTAACACAACGCCAGGTGCTACAACGGAGGGAACCTCCGCAACGCACTGGCTCCCCTACAGTCACTCACAGTAAACTCACGACGAACTCACAACTGTAGACAAAACCCACTCACTCAACAAACGGTTCACCTCATCTGGTACCTCATCATGAGGACAATGACCCGCCCGCAAGAAGTATTCTGTTAATTCAGGATAGTATTGCCGAAACTTCTTTGAACGTTCCCTTGCACTTATCCAAGGATCAGCTTCTCCCCACAACTGTAACAGAGGACAAGTTAATTGCTTGAGCAGCGTATCAACTTTTTCCCCTTGAGGAGTGCTAAACACAGACAAAAATACATCCATAGCCCCAGAGTCGCACGCAGGACGATAAATTTCTTCTACTAGTTGGTCTGTAATGGCACTTTTGTCAAGATAAACTTTCTCTAGAGTTTGGCGAATTACCCAAGGTTGTTTTATGTATTGAAATAAGAGAAACTGGGCTAAAGGCTGCCGTAAAATCCACTTGGCAATTTCACCCAGTAGTTTTTGTAGCTTTTCGTTTGCTGGTATCGGCTCAATTTCAGTTTGCAAAGCTTCTGGTTCTGGTGAAGGTTGGTTTTCGCTAAAAGGACCAGCACTGTTGAGTAAAACCAAACCCGCTGCTGCATCAGGACGTTGTGCTGCAACACACAAGCTTGCATACCCTCCCAGAGAATTACCTGCTAACACTGCTTTTTGACCAATCACTTCAGTGATAAAATCGTTGAGTTGGTCGCGCCACAAGTCACCACTGTATTCTAATTTAGGTTTCGCAGAACGCCCAAATCCCAAAAGGTCAATGGCAAAGACTTCAAAATCGTTACACAATCCGCTGATGTTCTTGCGCCAGTGGTCGGTAGATGCACCAAAACCGTGTACCAATAATAAGGGAGGGCGTTGAATTTTTGGTTCTCCCGCTTTGACGTAATAAATCCTCTGCCCTCGCCACTGCCAATATTTACCAGGAATTGGGGTTGTAGAGGGGGCTGTTGTTCCCTGCATGATCCAAAGAAATGTTAAGTACCTGTAAATGATTCTAACGAAGTCATGAGACCTCACCCCCATCCCCTCTCCTTATTAAGGAGAGGGGTGCCCGTAAGGGCGGGGGTGAGGTGACGACAACCTGCTGCAGGAGGGTTTCCCTCCGCAGGCGACTGGCGTATCTCCTCCGGAGACGCTTTGCTAACGCCGTAAGGCGTGCGCTCTGCGCACACCCGGAGGGTTTAAGTCATGAATGCAACGCGGTATAACGAAGTCATGAAAGTCAATAATGACTAATATTGACACTCCCCTGCCTAAAGGCGAGGGGATTCTACATTCATCGTCAGAACTTG
>NZ_QMEB01000169.1 GCF_012912135.1 Brasilonema bromeliae SPC951
CACGTCCGGATTTAACTGAGAGGTGCGCGGGATAATACCCGCCATCGACTCAACCTTATTAGGTGAAACTAGAGGCGGCGACAGAAAAAGTAAAAATATTGAGGATGAGTAAAAATGAAAACTGAACGTGAACGCGAACAATTAATTAAAGATATCAACGTACTGCTAAATCAAGCTTATGACTGTACCTTAGATGAAATACTGGCACTCTTACAAAATGTTGAAGATGAAGAGGATGAAGAGGATTTAAAATCTGTTAAAGAAGCCAGAGAAGAGATACGCTTACACGGTACATTCTCTTGGGAAGAAATTAAAAAAGAAATTGCTGAAGAGAGAAAACAAGACGTGGCTTAATTGATGACTTACACAGTTGAATTCTCTCCTAGTGCAAGAAAGATGTTTAAGAAATTACCTCAAGACTTGCAAGACCGTATACAACCTAAAATAGATGCTTTAGCCACAGAACCCCGTCCTAGTGGAGTTAAAAAGTTAAAAGGCGAAGAGAATACTTATCGAATTAGAGTTGGCAGTTATCGAGTAGTTTATGAAATAGAAGATGATGTATTGTTGGTTACTGTGATTAGAGTGGGTGGTCGTGGGGAGGTTTATAACTAATAACTGTTAAAGACTTTCTAAACTATTTAATACCTCTGTAGCCGACTGATATCTTAAATTGCAGTTTTGATTCACCATTCTATTTAATACCGCAGCAAATTTGTCACTGATTTCTGTTAAATCGTGCCAATTCTGCAAAGTACCATCTTGCCGAGATATAACCACCCTTAAAGTATTAAAGTCTCTTTGGAACGTTTTAGGATGTCTCCCTGTTAAGGCTTGAATAGCGAGTATTCCCAACGCATAAATATCGCTGTTTAGTCTTGGTTGTCCGTTCGTTTGTTCGGGAGACACATAACCAGGAGTACCAATTGCGACTGTATTATTTGGCTGGTGAGTTTGAATCTGCTTGACCGCACCAAAATCAATTAAAATGATTCGTCCATCACTTTCTCGCCTGATTAAATTACTAGGTTTGATATCTCGATGGATGACATTATAACCGTGAACAAAAACAAGTATCAGCAAAACTTCTTTAAGTAGAGATACAACATCAGCTTCTGCAAACTTTTTATTAGGAGTAATCTCTTTTTCTAGGGAATTCCCTTTGATAAATTCTTGAATTAAATAAAATTCTTGATTTTCTTCAAAATAAGCCAATAATTGAGGAATCTGCTCATGCTGACCCAGAACTTCTAAAATTTCTGCTTCAGTGTTGAAAAGTCGTCTAGCAACCCTTAAAAAACTTTCTTCTTGATGAGCGGGTCGTAATTGCTTGACCACACATTGAGGATGACTAGGACGCTGAGTATCTTGAGCTAAATAAGTTTCACTAAATCCTCCATGACCTAGAGGTTCGATGATTTTATAGCGTCTTTTCAGCAGGTGCATCTGGGAGGGAATTTGAGGTGGTGTTGTTAGACCTGAGGAATTATTGCTCTGGCTTATAAATGCTTGCAGTTGGATAATGGCTTCTTCTTGCTGCTGAACCTGTTGTGCTATTTTTTCTTTCTCTTGCTGACTCTGATATAGCGTGTAACCAAGAACGCTACCAGCTGCTAACACCAACCCCAGTGCTGGCGAGACGACTGGAATCCATCCTGCTTGGGTAAAAATAAAAAAGTTACCAGCAAATAATACTACAAGACCTGTTCCACCAACAATTGCTAGATATAAAGGATGCTGAATGCGTGATGCAATTATACCTCCAGTTAAACTCCATACCAAAATCCAAACCACTTCACCCCATTCAGGCAAAAACCAAAATAGAGTTTGTTTGTTATTGAGAACAGCACTAAGAATTTGACTGACACTTTGGGCATGAATCTCCACTCCCGCCATTCTACCGGATGTGTCTGACTTGCCAGTGCTTAGTGGTGTATTGAAAATATCCTTTAAACTGGGTGCGGTTGAACCAATCAAGATGATGCGGTTTTTCACTAAATCAGAACCAACTTTATCCTCAAGCACATTTGTTAGAGTAACTTTTTTAGCTACCTGAGATGAACGGTAGTTGAGGATAATTTGGTAACCACCAGTATCTATATTTTGATAACCACCAGAATTACTTTCTAGACGTTTAAATACAGTCTTGTCAAGTTTCAACTCTTGGTTGGGAGTAGATTGCAGTCGGATGCCTTCAAGTTCCAAGTATTTTAGTGCTAGTTGTAAACTTAAGGAATATTGTGCTGCACAAGCGTCATTTGCTGCTGGGTCAGACAACAGTAAATTGCGACGTATTGTACTATCAGAATCTTCTACAACATCAATAAATCCGACTTCCCATGACTTAATTCCCTCAGGAGGAGATACTCCACGCTCATTTTTATCATTATGTTTGCAAATTGGAATAATAATATCGCTCTGTTGCAAACGTTTCAATAACTTGTTGTGACCAGGTTCAATGGGCAAGTCACGATAAATGTCAAGACCAATTGCTCGCGGTTGATATTGCTCAAGTTTACCCAAGAGATTGTCGAGAACTTCCCCCGATAAACGGTCTGAAGTGGGCGATTTCCATTTTTTGATGTCATCTTCAGTGACTGCAACAATCAACAGGCGGGAATCTGAACCAGAATCTACTCGCATTTGCATCATCTGGTCAAAAAGTCTGATTTCTAATGGTTCTAACACTCCTAGCCGTTGAACGGCAAACAGTAAACCTGTGACAATGACGCTAGAAAAAACTGTTGATAATGTGAAGAAATTTTTCATAACGGTTGCTGTCAAGCATATAATTATAGCAGTTTTCACTTGAGTGAAATACACTATCTTAGATCTTGCACCTATCCATATATAGCGGTTCTCTGTAGGGTGGGCATTGCTCGCTGATATCTTAAATGTCCATTACATAAGCTATTATGGGCAATGCCCACCTTACGATTTGTGGTCTAATCATCTGAAAAGCACTGTAAGCCTGGGCTTAGTCAAAAACAGCGCAATAAAGTTATATGATTTTTTATTAACTTTTCTCAAGAAAATAAGGGCTTTAGGCTTCGTATTGAGTGTGAAAATAATATCAGGTTCGCTTAAACACTTATAATATCTGTAGGTTGGGGAGGACAGTGCCGGGCGTAGTCGCCGAGGTCTTGGGGGTTTCCACGCCAGGTGCTACAACGGGGGGAACCCCAACGCCAGATACCAAGTGAGGGAAACCCTCCTGCAGTACTGGCTCCGCAACGCACTGGCTCCCCATGAGGAACTGCCGAAAGGGTTTCCCGACAGTCGCGCACCTGTCCGTTGAGCCAGCGCGAATGACGCTCTCCCTCACTTGGCGACTGGCGTTTGAGGGACGAAACCTCAGCCAGTGCTGCATAAGCTCGCATCCGCAAAGGTAGACGGGTGTCAAAACGCAATTGTAGCTCGTTCAACACCAGAAACTCCCCGATTTGCGGATGGTAAACTCTTACGACGACATCGCTTTCACGGCTAATCCACTGAAACTCACAGGCAAGAATTTCTCGTGCTAAAACATCGGGGGACTGCGTTACCCATTTCACCCAACCATCTGGTGCTAGACTAATCAAACGCTTCCCACCGATGTCTGTTGCTTTAGCCATGTTTTTCCATTCTTCGTACCCTTAAGTGGTATACTCCGCGTTAATCTTCACGTAGTCATAACTCAAGTCACAGCCCCAAGCCTTACCTGAACTAGAACCGTTGCCAATACTGACGGAAATAATCACTGGATTATCAATTCTTTGCTTGATGGTACTACGATCGACTGAGAGATCGTTGCTCATGTTTGTAGCTACCAAGTCTTTTGGCACAGAAGCATCTGCTGCAGCTTGTTTCAAATATTCACTTGCAGCTTTCTTATCAAATGGTAATGGTTGACCATTCTCCATCAGCAAGATATCTCCTAACTTTATTTTCAGGTTTTCTTGCTCAAAAGGAACTCCCGCACGTCCGGCGGCTGCGGCGATACGTCCCCAGTTGGGATCGCGTCCAAAGATGGCAGACTTGACAAGAGAAGAACCTGCAATGGTTTTGGCAACTTGACGGGCTGCTTGTTCATCCTGTGCCCCTGTGACTTGCACTTCTATAAGACAAGTTGCGCCTTCACCGTCACGGGCGATCGCCTTCGCCAAATGCTGGCACACTGCTGTTAACATTGCCTCTAATTTTTCGGCTTCTGCCCCCATTTCGGTAATTGCTGGGGTGCGGGATTGACCGTTGGCAAGAGCGATTAAACTGTCATTAGTACTCGTATCCCCATCAACAGTGATGGAATTGAAACTTCTATCAGCCGCGCGACTCAACATTTGTTGCCAGAGAGTGGGAGACACAGCTGCATCACAAGTTACAAATGCTAGCATTGTTGCCATGTTGGGATGAATCATCCCAGAACCTTTGGCGATACCTCCAATTCGTACTGGGCGATCGCCCATCATTGTCTCCAAAGCAATAGATTTTCTCACCAAGTCTGTGGTAATTATCGCACCAGCTGCTGCATCTGACCCTGTTTCCGAAAGTGCTGCAACGACTTTGGGTATTCCTGCTTTGAGTGCATCCATACGAATGCGTTGCCCAATCACACCCGTGGAAGCGAGTAGCACCGATTCTGAGGGAATGTTGAGTGCTTGCGCTACTGCCATTGCTGATTCTATCGCGTCTAACCAGCCTTGATGACCAGTTGCAGCGTTGGCTTGTCCAGCGTTGCAAAGGATAGCACGGGCGCTATGCTTTGCTTGCAAGCTTTGACGGCAATAATCCACACAGGCAGCTTTAACATGACTGATGGTGAAGACACCTGCGGCGATCGCCTCCACATCTGAGACTATCAAAGCCAAATCGGGCAATCCTGATGGTTTCAACCCTGCTGCAATTCCTGCTGAGCGATACCCTCTAGGTGCTGTGATACCACCACTAATTTCCTGCCAGTCTGCCATTGTTTTCCCCCGTTTGATCAAAACGCCAGATTTTTGTTTATGACGTTCAGCATTCTGAGTTCTTGTCAATGGTGATTATACCAAGCTTTTGGTTCTACTTTCCGTTTTGAAACTCTTGACAAAGTAGCAGCCATTCATCGCTAATAATTATTAAACAAATAAAAAGAGAGCCACTTGGGCAGCTCTCCAGATCATCAGGGTGCATCTTTGTATATCATATTAATACATAAGGGGGGTGATTGGCTAGACCCCTCATTTATTTTTTTTTTCAGAAATTCTTCAGAGGACACCAAACCCAAAAAGGGGATAAAAAAAATAGAGAGCCACTTGGGTAGCTCTCCAGATCATCAGGGTGCATCTACATAACATAGTATAGCACTTTCTGACTGAGGGGCAAGACCCCTCACCCCCTTTTTTCAAAATTTTTTTTGAGACAATTCAAAAATCACCATACTGAGTATCTTCCAGCAGATGCTTATTGCGAAAAATGAAGTCTAGAAATATTAGATTTTCGTAATGTTGGTAATACAACCCGATGATTGTTGAGAATGGATCAGAGATTACGAGAGCAACTTGATACTCCCACCTCATCCAAATTTCGGTGTTGCACTTGGGGAAATGTGAATCACGCAATGGCATAGAGTGCCCGCCCGTTTGGGGCGAATGATTTTTGCACCTTCCTGATGTCAGCTTTAGGAACTGAACACTTATCTCAAAATTAATAAGCTCTTAAAACCTAGTTAATACTCAGTTGATAAGTTAATCTTGCCACAAAAGTCGTAAGTCACAAGTAAAAAGGCTTTTCTGTGTGGCTTTTTGACGTCAGCCTTGTACTTCAAGCACGAACAATGTGCTGTCTCAAACAAGATCAAGTTAGCAATGAGTCCGTTTTTATCCAGCTTTTAGTTTTCCCTGTATTTCAACAATCTCCAATTAAGGATACATATGGAACGTTTTCAGTTTGAGCGCTTACTAGCTACTAAACACAAGCGACGACGCTTTCTCATTGGTACTCTTGGTGTAAGTGCAAGTGTCATTGCGAGTCAATGGACTCACAGAGTTGTTGCACAGCCTAGTTTTTCTGGTTATCCGTTCAGTCTCGGGATTGCTTCTGGTGAACCCTTACCAGATGGTATTGTGCTATGGACGCGGCTTGCTCCAGAACCGTTAAATGGTGGTGGAATGCCGTCTGTGAATGTGCCTGTACAGTGGCAAGTTGCTTTGGATGAAAACATGAGAAATGTTGTGCGACGGGGTACGGCGATCGCCACTCCCGAATTTGCACACTCTGTGCATGTAGAAGTCGGTGGGTTGCAGCCTGATCGTTGGTATTGGTATCAGTTCAAAGCAGGTAATGAAGTCAGTAGCATCGGACGTACTCGTACAGCGCCAGCACGCGATACACGTGTTGCTCAGTTCCGCTTTGGCTTTGTTAACTGTCAGGATTGGCAAAACGGTTACTACACGGCTTACCAGGGCTTGGCTCAAGAGGAACTAGATTTGGTCGTTCACTTGGGTGACTATATATATGAGTATGGACCACAACCAGGAGGTCCACGTCAACATAATAGTCCTGAAATCGTCACTCTTGCTGATTATCGAAACCGTCATGCTCTTTACAAAACTGACGCCAACCTGCAAGCAGCTCATGCTGCTTTTCCTTGGATAGTTACTTGGGACGATCATGAAGTAGAAAATAACTACGCCAGCTTTATTCCAGAAGAAAATCAAAGTCAACAGGAGTTTGTCACACGTCGTGCCAACGCTTACCAAGCTTACTACGAACATATGCCCCTACGTCGGTTATCGCTGCCTCGTGGTCCGTATCTACAGCTGTATCGGCGTTTTACTTTCGGGGACATAGCTGAGTTTAACGTGCTAGATACCCGTCAGTACCGCAGCGATCAACCTTGCGATGACGGCTTAAAACCCCGTTGTTCTGAAGCTTTTGATCCAAATGCGACTATGACTGGTACAAAGCAAGAACAGTGGCTATTTCGAGGTTTGAGCAAGTCCCAAGCTCGCTGGAATGTTATTGCTCAGCAAACTATGATGGCACAATATAACTTTGATGCGCGTCCAGGGCAAGAAGTTTTCAATTTGGATCAGTGGGATGGTTATGTGGCTGCGCGCGATCGCCTCTTGAAATTTCTACAACAACAGCAACCCAGCAATCCAGTTGTCATTACTGGCGACATTCATTCGAGTTGGGTACACGACTTAAAAACGGATTTCAACAATCCAAACTCCCCCACTGTCGGAACTGAGTTCGTAGGTACCTCAATTTCTTCCGATTTTCCTGAAGCTTTTATTCCCCCAACAGTAGCAGCTTTAAGCGCCAATCCTCATACCAAATTCTTTGACGGCAAAAACCGGGGCTATGTGCGTTGTCATCTGACACAAAATACTTGGCAAAGTGACTACCGGGTTGTTTCCACGATTCGTGAACCGAATGCAACTATCAGCACTCTCGCTTCGTTTGTCGTTCCAAACGGGCGAGCTGGTGCCCAACAAACCTAGTACGTATGCGCAAAGGGTGGGAACGCAGTTGCCTACGGAGGAGCCAATGCGCTTTTGAAGTCTGACTCTGTACAAGTACCCACCTATGCAGGTGATTGCCCAAGTGGAGCAGAATAGACGCTTTTGTTTCCTAAAGCGTCTATTCTCCATCAAAAACGGTATACTTTACATCAAAATAATATAAGCCTGAACTTTTTGATTCCTAATTGGTAGTAAAAACCCATGCAGTTGAAAGAGCACGCTATGCTGGAATTGCGCTAAGCCTATAGGGAAAGGAAGACTGCTTACAAATGTCGGACAATCGTTTGTCTTCGGGAATTTCGGGTTTAGACGAAGTTCTCTACGGTGGTTATGTTCCAGGTCGCGCCTACTTAATTAGAGGTGGACCTGGGGCTGGCAAAACAACGCTGGGAATGCATTTTTTAACAACCGGGGCAGCAAGAGGCGAACAGGTTTTGTTCATTACCCTGGCAGAAACCGTCACACAACTGAGGCGAACATCCGAAGGGCTGGGATTTGACCTAGAAAACATCACCTTTCTTGACCTCAGCCCCACACCTGAATTTTTCACCCAAGTTCAGACTTACGATATTTTCTCACCGGCTGAGGTAGAACGTGAACCGACAACCCGTCGAATTGTACAGCAGGTAGAAGCCCTCAAGCCGCAGCGCATTTTTATTGATTCGATGACACAGTTTCGCTACCTTGCAACCGATGCGTTTCAGTTTCGTAAGCAAGTGCTGTCGTTTCTGAGATTTTTGGTCGAGCAAGACATCACTGTTCTATTCACCTCAGAAAGCAGTGAAGAAGCGCCCGATGATGATTTACAGTTTATGAGTGATGGAGTACTTAATCTAAACTTCAGCCAGAATGAGCGCACGCTGTGTATCTCCAAATTTCGGGGAAGTGACTTTCAAAACGGCAATCATGCAATTCGCCTAACCAGCACAGGAATGCAGCTCTTCCCCCGGTTAATACCACAAATTTACGGACAAGCTTTTACTACTGAAGTGATCTCCTCTGGGATTCCGGAAATCGACGAGTTGCTACACGGTGGGATTGAGCGCAGCACCATTACCATTATCAGCGGTCCCAGTGGCGTGGGTAAAAGTACGTTGGGACTCCAGTTTATGAAAGAGGCTGCCGGACGGGGGGAACATTCGGTCATTTATACTTTCGAGGAAAGAAAGGAAACGCTGCTGCACCGTGCAGAAGGGATTAACATTGCAGTTCATGCAATGCAGGAGCGCGGGACACTCTCAGTCGTACAAGTGGAGCCGCTGTATTATACATCCGATGAATTTGCTAACCTTGTGCGTCAGGAAGTAGAGCAAAAACAGGCGCGGATTGTCATGATCGATAGTGTGTCCGGCTATCGGCTTTCGGTGCGCGGGCAAGACTTGACAACCCATATTCATGCGCTATGCAAGTATTTGCAAAACATGGGTGTTGCTGTACTGCTGATTAACGAGGTTGAAACGATTACAGGGGAATTTCGAGTTACAGAAATTGGCATTAGCTATCTGGCAGACACGATTATATTTTTGCGTTACTTAGAAATGCAAGGCGAACTGCGACGGGCGATCGGCGTTCTCAAGAAGCGGATGACCGACTTTGAGAAAACCCTGCGCGAATTTAAAATTAGTCGGTACGGAATTAAAGTCGGCGATCCACTCACACACCTCCGGGGTATATTGACTGGGGTGCCCGAATTACTTGAGGATAAACCGTGATTAATAGCTTGTGTCGTTTAGCCATAACAAACCTTTGCAGCAGCATTGCCAGTTAGCAAGGTGTAAGAGCGATGAGTATAATTTTAGTTTTTGTAGAGCAATCTGAGAATCGCCGCTTGCTGGCAGAGTGGCTGGGAATGTCTTACAAGGTTGTGGTTCCAGACTTAGTGGTACAGTCAGGAAAAGCTGTACCACTTTTAGATGAGCCATTTGACTTATGCATTCTTGATGGTCCAGCACTGGACTACATGTGGGAGTGGGTGCAAGCGAGAAAACACAAAGAGCAACCCGTTTTTCTGCCGTTTTTGCTGATTACAGTCCGCTCTGATGTCAAACTATTGACACGGAATTTGTGGCAAAGTATTGATGAGCTGATTACAAAACCAATTGAAAAGCTAGAGTTGCATGCACGAATTGAAATGCTGTTGCGATCGCGGCGGCTTTCACTACAGCTTGAGACTGCACTCAAGCAAGAACGCGAACTTAAAGAACAAAAATCGCGCTTTATCTCAATGGTTTCCCATGAATTTCGCAACCCACTAAATACCATTGCTGGTTTCACTCGTTTGCTAGAACAAGACAAACTATCTCAAGAAAAGAGAGCGGACTTTTTTCAACGTATCCAAGCTGCTGTTCGCCGCATGGTTGCCTTGCTAGATGATGTCTTGATCCTAAGCAAATCTGAAGCGAATCATCTAACGTATAATCCCATTAGGTTAGCGATTGAGCCTTTCTGCCGCAAGCTGATCGAAGAAATCAAATTCAGCATATCCACTGGTCACACTATTGATTTCAATTGCGAGGATGAATGTTTCACAGTTTATATAGACGAAGCCGTAGTGCGGCACGTTTTGACCAATCTATTATCTAATGCCATTAAATACTCACCACCCGACAGCACAGTTGGGCTTAAATTGCAATGTCAATCGGAAACAGTGATATTTCAAGTACAGGATCAGGGCGTCGGTATTGCGCCAGCAGATCAACAACGACTGTTTGAATCCTTTTTTCGTGCTAGTAACGTTGGCAATATTCCTGGAACTGGATTAGGACTGGCGATTGTTAAACAGGTAGTTGAGCGATATGGCGGAACAATTACGGTAAAGAGCGAAATGAATGTTGGGACAACATTCACCGTAGCCCTGCCCATTCAGTAGCGAAATGTCTTGAGTGGCAATTGAACGATGAAGGTGCTGCCTTTACCAACTTCGCTTTGCACACAGAGGCTACCTCCATGTGCTTGAACAATAGCAGTCGCGATCGCCAGTCCTAATCCTGATCCACCAGTGGTACGCGAGCGATCGCTATTCACCCGATAAAAGCGATTAAAAATCCGCTTTTGCTCACCAGGTGCAATGCCAATCCCTGTATCTTGAACTTCAATTACAGCATGACCGTTGTTGCGTTTGAGAATGACAGTGACATAACCACCGGCTCTAGTGTATTTTATGGCATTAGCAATTAAATTAGAAAGCAGACGTAAAAGTTGGTCTTCATCCCCCATCACATACAACGGTTGATGGCATAGAACTGAAGATGTTAATTGTAAAGAAGCTGCACTTGCTAACGCGGAAAACTCTTCTATAAGGTCATTAATCAAAATGTTGAGACAGCAAGGTTCCCATTGTGTTGTCAGCTCTTGCTGATCCAATCGAGACAGTAGCAGTAAATCACCAACCAGTTCAGCGAGTCGGTAATTTTGACGTTGAATAGATGCCAGGGTATCTCGTGCTTCTGTAAGAGACAAATGCTCCGTATCAAGTACAGTTTCTACTGTTGCATTAATTGCTGCTAGAGGAGTACGCAACTCATGGGAAGCATCAGACGTAAACTGTTGCATTTGTTTGTATGACCTGTCAATTGGTCGCATCGCCAACCCCGCTAGCCACCAACTAGAACCACCAACGAGGAGTACTGTAATGGGCAATCCCAGCGCCAAAACCAATTTTAAAGCAGCGAGACGATTATCAAGCTCTTTGAGAGAGCGCCCCACCTGTATATAGCCCCAAACCTGATTATCTTGAGTATGCAACGGCAGAGACTTTTGATTATAACGATTGCCTTGCGGGTCTTTGACTGTTTGCCACACTTTTGTTTGCACAGTTGGTGGTAATTTGTCAGGCAGGAAACCAACCACAGCAATTAACCGTCCCGAACTATCGATAAAACGTATGTAATATTGCTTATCTCTGTGGATAGTACTAATAATGTCATCTTCAGCAAGGATGCGTTGTTTGTGCCCAAAGATTGTTTGGGTAGGACAACCGGACTCAATTACACAAGTATTGAGTAAAACTTGCTGAAAGATCGGCTCTATGCGACCGGGTTGTTTCAAATTCGGTTCAATGACATTATGCAGTGTGCCTGTCACAGACTCTAGTTCCCGTTTGATGGAAACTAAGTAAGCATCAACAATTACCTCATAAACGACGAAACCGCATAGAGTCAAAATCAGACCCATAACGACTGCATACCACAGAGCGAGCCAGGTGCGAGTCTGACGAAACAGTCTAATTTGCATCGCTGGAATTGAAACGATAGCCCATACTGGGGATAGTTTCGATAAAACCATCACAACCAAGTTCTGACAATTTACGTCGCAACAGTCGGATTTGAGCTGCCACCACATTACTAATACGTTCTGCATTCAACGTATAAAGATGGCTCAAAAGTTGCTCGCGGCTAACAATTTGGTTGGGACGTTTCATGAAGTATTCCAACAGATGAAATTCCTTCTTCGTTAAAGAAATGACCTGACTATTACCATTGGGCTGTTGATAACAAGCCGTACCACTACCGTAATCTAAAATAAGACTACCAACTTGAAGTTGCTGAGGTTGAAACTGGGGCGATCGCCTTTGCAATGCTCGCAGCCGCGCCAGCAGTTCCGCCATCCCAAATGGTTTGACCAAATAATCATCAGCCCCTGCATCCAGTCCAGCCACCTTATCTGCCATACTGTCTTTAGCTGTAAGCATCAGCACGGGCAAGGGGTTGCCATGAACCCGTAATCGCTTGCAGAGTTCTAAACCCGATATTCCTGGCAGTAACCAATCAAAGATTGCCAGTGTATATTCCGTCCATTGGTTTTCCAGGCAAATCCAAGCTTCTGTGCCGTCTAAAATCCAGTCAACAATATATTTTTCTTTGCTCAATTTTCGTTGAATCGATGCGCCTAGATCTGGCTCATCTTCAACTAGCAGAACTTTCATAACGAGCAGATATACCTTTGAAGTTTGTTCATCAATAAACTTTAAGCGTAGCTACACCAATAGATAGCTCTGTATTAATGCTAACAATAAGAGCGGAAATTTTGTATAGCTTATCAGCAGCAGTTACTGCTGTTTTTTACGTTATTCATTTTAAGAGTCGGCGTAGTTCCAGAAGTAACTGGAATGACACTACTGTTTAATAGTTTGACAGACTGAAATGAAATTCGGATGAAATTTTATACTGTTGAAGCAGATTTTTGCAAAAATGGCGGACTACTAGCTTTGAAAAGGTCTGCGGAAGCGCTTCTCCAGTCTATCCCAGTGTATAGTCACTGTATTTCCTCTCTGTTGTTGTTGCTCTGCCCACATTGATAACCAGTCAAGGCAAGAGTGGTCAATATAAGCCAAATTCTCAAGGTGAACATACAACTCGGTATCTGCTGGCATTTGCTCTAGAACAGAAGCCATCTTTGGCAGCCGAATAAATGTTGCAGTTCCTTCTATGTGGATATCAATTCGGCGATTTTTTTCGTCCCTCTCAAGGTATATATTTAGGTAGGATATTTTGTAAATTAGCGCTATTGTGGTCAGCACAATGCCAATCAGCACACCCGTAAGCAGATCGGCAGCTACAATTCCAATAAAGGTTGCAAAGAAAATGACTACAGGCACACGCCCGTACTGTTTGAGTTTGCGGATGTTCTCTACTTCCACCAACTTGTAGCCTGTAACAACCAGAATTGCAGCGAGGCTGGACATGGGAATCATCTTTAGTAAACCAGGTGCGGCAACTACCAAGACAAGTATCCATACACCATGAAGTATTGCTGACAGTCTTGTTTTAGCCCCTGCTTTGACGTTCACAGAGCTACGGACAATCACTCCTGTCATTGGTAAGACTCCTAGCGCCCCGCAAACCATGTTACCAAAACCTTGTGCAGCTAATTCGCGGTCAAAATCTGTTTTTGAGCCTTGGTGCAGCCGATCCACTGCTGCTGCTGAGAGTAGGCTTTCCGCACTGGCAATGAAGGCAATTGCCGCAGCTGATATCAGTAGCGGTGGATTGATCAGGCGAATCAAGTTGGCAGGTGTTGGGACTTGAATGACTTCGGTTAGATTTGCAGGTAGATCAACATAAGGAATTGGCAGATGGAACAGGTTGGCTAGAGTGCTGGCAACTACCACAGCAATTAATGCTCCAGGTATCAGCTTTAAGCTTCGCGGCTTGAATTTATCCCACAGCAGAAGCACGATTAAGGTGGTGACACCAATAGCAGCAGCCATCAAATGGCTAATATTGTCATAGTCAAAAAAAGTATGGTAAAGGGATATGGGAATCGAAATTAGATTCTCAATTCCAGTAGCACGCGGCTTTTCTTTAAGCATCACATGGAATTGGGAAGCGAAAATTAACACGCCAATACCTGCAAGCATCCCATAAATAACTGCTGGAGATATGGCGCGGAATATTTTACCAAACTTAAAGACTCCCGCCAGCAACTGTATCAAACCTGCCAGGAGTATAACCGGACCGAGCATTTCGATTCCATTATTCTGAACTAGTTCTGCAACAATAACCGCTAGCCCAGCTGCAGGTCCACTGACTTGCAATGCTGAACCAGAAATAGTCCCGACAACTATTCCACCTATTATTCCTGTCACCAAACCACGAGCCGGAGGAACTCCTGAAGCGATCGCAATCCCCATCGACAGTGGAAGAGCAACGAGAAACACAACGAAAGACGCTACTATATCTTTGCTCAAAGAACGTTTAAGTTTATTAGTTTTAAGCTTTTTCATGACAAAATTCCCGAAAAACTACTTTTCTGCTTCAGTATTTGCATTAATCCAAGTAATGCTATATTCGCTTTTATCAATGGACTAAATGAGCATTTTTACTACTCATTTTGGAAGCTATTTTTTTGATTTTTGACAGTGAAT
>NZ_QMEB01000170.1:0-5618 GCF_012912135.1 Brasilonema bromeliae SPC951
GGGGTTGTGCGGGATTTATAAGCAATTAACCGGACATGATATGATTGCTTCGCTTCGCTCGCAATGACACCACAAACTCTTCATTTACCTAACTGCCACCATGTCTAGCAAACTTGTAGAGCGGCGTTTGAATGACTTTAAGCGTAGATGTGGTAACGATGGCGATGCAGCCTTGCAACTGGCGTATCACGCTGCTATGCCCGTTGCCTTAAATCCTGAGTTGCTGCACTTTCTGCGAATAAACTTCTTTGTTGATCCACCTGAGCAACTTCCTTATACAGTCGAGTTTGAGTTTCTCAGTTCTGGGCTGTGTCGTGAAATTGACGCAGAACTGTATGAAATTGAGCCAGAAATTCGCAATGAGTTGTTGCAGAAGTTGATGAAAAGGGAAAATGCAAGACAACGAATTCGAGATGTTGCTACACTGCTTTGGCAGTATGTTGAATATCATTCGCCTTGGGCAGATCGAGTTGAATTAGAACGGGCGCAACAACTGACTGCACTGAATTTTCTAGATCCTGCAAAAGCACAAGAGTGGTTGGATGAAGCGGAAGCTAATGGTAGCTTAGGGAGAGGGGAGCGGGAATGGTTCATAGCAATGCGTCAGGAAATTGAGGAGCTTCCTGACATCTCTACCCTACCGCCAGAGAAGCAAAGTGAGCAAAATGATCTTCCTTCAGAAAAAGGCGTAGATTACACACGGCTGCGAGATTTGCTAGCCGGTGGAAAATGGAAAGAGGCGAATCAGGAAACTCTAGCAGTTATGCTCAAAGCATCTGGTAGAGAAAAAGATCGCTATCTTGATGTCGAATCTATCGAAAATTTTCCCTGCACTGACTTACGCACAATTGACCAACTTTGGGTTAAATACAGCAATGAGCGCTTCGGCTTTAGTGTGCAAAAGCGCATTTGGAAAAGTGTCGGTGGCAAACCAGACGCTAATTATGAAACCTGGGAGAAGTTTGGCGATCGCGTGGGTTGGCGCAAAGGAATGTTTACAAAACAATGGCAGGACTACGAGAAATTAACCTTCTCCACAAATGCCCCCTGGGGACATCTCCCTTTCACTCCCTGTGATTGGGTCGGTGCGGTAAGGGAGTTTGAGATTTCGCGGGGGGGCATGCGGGTTCTCTTCTCTCGCGTAACGACATGTTCGATTGAAGTAAAATATTATTTTTCTAATTTAAATTTAGGCATTGAGTCGCCTAATTTGACGCCTTGAAGCCCTCTTTTGATTGGCCTCGACTTGTAAACTGTAACATATAAGGCTTACACAGAATTGTAAAGATTCGCAAACAAGTGATTTTCCACGAAGTATTGCGGTTTCTACGTTTTCGTTACCTGGCACTGCATCCAAAGAGAGTCTTCTTGTTGCGCTTGTAGTACGATGCTGGCAAATTGTGGATTATAACAATTCGCGAAAATAAACTTGTACGCTACTTCTTCTATTTCTTGGTTCGTTGCTTCCCAGTCGTCCCAAAATGAGACCTAAATTCACGATTATTGCAATAGGTGGTGATGTGATAGCAGAATCTAGCTTTAAAAGTTTCGCGGAGAACGAAGCATCAATACACCTCATCATGAGAGCCAATATCGATTAAAACAATCATCTCTTCATCCGCATCAGGATTTGGCTCAAATGTATAGATAATGCGGCAATCATACTCAACCCAACACGCCCACAAACCATCTAAATCACCTTTCAACTTATGTGATTTTAAAGCAGGTGCGAATGGATCGGTCGTAAGTAATTCCAAAACCTCGAAAATTGTTTCTTCCAAACGAGGATTTTTACGAACAACTCGCTTAAAAGCACGCTTGAAGCTATTATCCCAAATTAGTACTCTCATTCGTCACTCAGCAAATCAGCCCGTAGGTCAGCAAGAGTACCACGTTTTGCCCTACCTGTTTTAATTGCTTCCAGTGTTTGTGCTGCATTGCTGGCGATTTCTTGACGCCGTTTTTCAACTCGCCGTTTATGAATTAGTTCCAGTAGTAAATCTTGCTCTTCGGTTGAAAGAGCCTCTACATATTCAATGACTGTCTGTAAGGATGCAGGCTTGCTCATCAGCAATGTTTATAGGTTTTCATGATTTTATGTTTCTTTATTTTATAGCAGTTCTCAACTGGGTGTAATACAGATTTTTTGTAGGGCAAAGGCAAGAACTTTGTAAATACGTTATATTATGCCCTTATAGCCATCCGTAACTCTTGTGGAAACGTTCCCCAACGCAAATTGTAGCAAAAAAAAGTAAAGTTTTGAATTATTAGTTACTATACCAAAAATATCAGACACCCAGTCACAACCTAAAAGCGAATAATTCGATGTCTTCCTCGCACACAACAGTGCAGACAAACCCGAAGTGAGAGCCATTGCGAATCAACTTAAGAAACACGATATTAAGATATGGCTCGATGAAGAACAAATTCCACCAGGAAGATCATTTCAAGACGAAATCCAAAAAGCAATTCCACTCGTTAAATCTGCCGCCATCTTTATTGGTTTGAAAGGATTAGGAAAATGGCAGAGAATGGAAGTGCGCTCATTAACAACAAAGTGTGTTGAGAAAGATATCCCTTTGATTCCTGTTCTCCTTCCTGGCGTGACTGAACTTCCAGAAACATTAGTCTTTTTAAAAGAGTATACATGGGTAGAATTTTCTAAAAGTACTGATGATCCTCAAGCATTACATAACTTGGTGTGGGGAATTACGGCAACTCAATCATCACCTCAACAAAAGCCAACTGAACTGTGGTTCAATGGCGATCGCTTGCAGCAATTCCACAAAGCACTCCTGAGTGCATTTCCTACCACAGCAAAACTCAAGCAGATGGTTCGCTTCAAATTAGATGATAATTTAGATGCGCGTGCAGGAGGTGCAAACCACTCAGAAGTCGTATCCAACCTGATAGTATGGGCTAAAGCTGAAGGGCGACTCGAAGAGCTATTAACTGCTGCTCGTAAAGAAAATCCTGGTAACCAAAATTTGCGGAGATTTGACGAACAAATACGCGGTGGCTAGCAATCACCTAATTTTTCAATTCAGTTTTATAGAAGAATTCGACTACAGGGGGCTTCTAACCCTCTTTTACCCCCTTTTTAAGGGGTCGCCGCAGGCGTTCTGATCTTAACCGAACCGTATTGGAAGTGATGGCTTTTTTCCTCTACTATGTTTAGTATGCTATCCGAGTTGTAAGCTACATCTCCCTTTCTGTGGTCATCATGCCAAAATCAAAGAAGGCCGCTCATCAAATCAATCTCAACGATCCTCAATACTATCTCAACCGAGAGTTAAGTTGGCTAGAGTTTAATAAAAGGGTGTTACATGAAGCCTGCGACTCACGAACACCCCTTCTAGAACGGCTTAAGTTTTTGGCAATATGGAGTTCTAACCTGGATGAATTCTTTATGGTGCGCGTTGCTGCACTTAAGCAACAAGTAGAAGCAAAGGTTAGCTTGCTCGCTTCTGATTGTCGCACGCCAGAACAACAGCTAGACGAAATTAGCTCTATGCTGCGTCCGTTAGTCGCCAAAGAGCATGAACAATTTGAGAAAGTCTTACGACCTCAACTTGCCGAACATGGTATAAATATTTTAGATTACATAGATTTAACCCAAAAGCAGAGAAATTATTTAGACAAATACTACGAAGAGCAAATCTTTCCCGTCGTGACTCCTCTTGCTGTTGACCCCAGCCACCCCTTTCCTTACATTTCCAATCTCAGCTTGAATTTGGCTGTTGTTGTCAAAAATCCAGAAACACAAGAAGAATTGTTTGCCAGAGTCAAAGTTCCCACAGTTTTGCCACGATTTCTAGCTTTACCGCCAGATTTGGGAATTCAAGATAATGGCAAACCAGCGGTGTGGACCGGGGTTCCTTTGGAACAGGCGATCGCCCATAACCTAGAGTCCCTCTTTCCGGGAATGAATATACAAGAATACCATACCTTCCGTATAACCCGTGATGGTGACCTGGCATTAAAAGAAGACGACGCCGACGACTTGCTGTTAGCTATTGAACAGGAACTGCGAAAACGGCGCGTTGGTGGAGATGCTTTGCGGTTAGAAATACATTCTCAAACTCCTGAATCCATCAGAAAACGACTGTTGGAGGATTTAGAATTAGAAGAAAATGATGTTTACGAAGTAGACGGTATTCTCGGACTGAAGGATATGATGTACTTCATGTCTTTACCCGTCCCAGAACTTAAAGATCAACCTTGGCAAGCTGTTGTACATCCTCGTTTACAAAGGATTAAAGAGCCAAATCTAAACCCAGATGCACGAGAGATAGAAGAAGGAAAAGATTTTTTTACAGTCATTCGGGAAAAGGATTTATTTGTACACCATCCCTATCAATCCTTTTCAAGTTCTGTGGTGAACTTTATTGCCCATGCTGCCCATGATCGGAATGTGCTAGCAATTAAGATGACTCTTTATCGGACTTCTTTTGAGTCACCGATAGTCAATGCCTTAATTGCGGCTGCTGAAAATGGTAAGCAGGTTTCTGTACTGGTGGAACTCAAGGCGCGGTTTGATGAAGAAAATAATATTTACTGGGCGAAGCGGTTGGAAAGCGTTGGAGTTCACGTAGTTTATGGTCTAGTGGGTTTAAAGACTCACTGTAAAATTGTTATGGTTGTACGGCGCGAACAAGACCGCATTTCCCGCTATGTACATATTGGGACTGGTAATTATAACCATAAAACAGCGCGATTGTACACAGATTTGGGATTGTTCAGTTGCAATGAAGAGTTGGGAGCGGATGTTACAGATGTTTTCAATTTCTTGACAGGATACTCGCGACAAAAATCATACCGAAAACTTTTGGTTGCACCTGTGACGATGCGTGATCGCTTCCTTTCTCTGATTCAGCGAGAAATTGAAAATGTTCATAATGGTTTGACTGGGCGGATTGTTGCCAAAATGAATTCATTGGTAGACCCGGAAATTATCTGCCATTTATACGAAGCTTCCCGCGCTGGCGTGCAAATTGACTTGATTGTGCGCGGAATTTGCTGTTTACGCCCTGGACTAAAAGATATTAGTGAAAATATTCGCGTGATTAGTATCGTTGGTCGCTTTTTGGAACACTCCCGCATTTTTTATTTTCATAACAATGGACAGGAGGAAATTTACATTGGTAGCGCCGACTGGATGCGACGTAATTTAGACCGTCGGGTAGAAGTTATAACCCCAATCTTAGATGCAGATATTGCTAAAGATTTGCAAGAAATCTTAGGAATTATGTTGGCAGATAACCGCCAAGCTTGGGAGTTACAGCCAGATGGTAGTTATATTCAAAGACGCCCTGGTGAAGAAGTTCCAGAAGCTAGTTCACAAAAAATTCTCATGTCAATGGCTTTAAACTCAAATGCGAATTAATTAAGTATCTTGTGGCTGACTCTGCACTCCCTGCAGAGTTCTCCCAAGCAAAGTTAGTGTTCTAGAGTCCGTCGGCTACCCTCCCACATTTTCCGCGTAAGTTGCCATTCGGTTTGACTCCATCCCCGCGTCTGCATCCAAGCTGAACCTTGGCGCGTCCCAACTGCTATAAACCCATATCGGCGCGCCAAGCGCTCCACCCGTGAATTTGCGCTAACAGAAATTCCTCGAA
>NZ_QMEB01000170.1:5628-14307 GCF_012912135.1 Brasilonema bromeliae SPC951
TCCTCGAATCTCTTTCAATCCCAGATCGCGGAACCCAAACTCGATAAGCGCCCTAGAAACCTCAATTGCGTAGCCGTAACGACCCCAGCACTGTGGTGCTAGCTCGATCCCTAGTTCCGCTTTGTCAGGGCCATATCCTTCACGGCGCAGACCGCAGCAGCCAAATATCTCTTGCGGGTTCTGGAGGTGAGCGATCGCAAACTGATAATTGCTACGTGGTTGTTCGACTGCCCATTGACCGAAAAGCCCCAGAAGCGATCGTGCATACTCAGGTGTTACCTCTTCCGGCGCACAAAACTCCGCATACCGTGGATCGGCATGGTAGGCAATAAACGCAGGCTCATCTTCCTCAATAAACTCGCGCAGCAAAAATCTTTTGGTAATGATCTCCATGCTTAGCCAAACATACTGTAGCCGTCTAACTTGTCATTATATGGAAATGTTCAGGATAATACTTTTTTATCGGGGTGGATACAAATAAAAAAACGACTTCACCAAGGTGAATATCCGTAAAAATATCTTTGAGTAGGTCGAGTTTGCCAAAGGATTTGCACAAGAATTCTGTGCAAATTACGACTTTACTGACTTTGTCTTAACCTTCTTTCTAAAACGGATGCACTTCTAGTCATACCCATAACTAAAAGATAGTAAATTAACCCCGCAAATAGCAGAGGCTCAAAGTAAATATACTTGTTTGCACCAACAATTTGGGCACTGCGTAATATTTCTACTACACCAATTGTTGATACCAAAGCCGAGTCTTTCAATAGTCCAATAGTTTCATTTACTAATGCTGGTAGAATATTCTTCAATGCTTGCGGCAAAATTATGTCCCACATCATCAACCAGTAAGGAATAGCCATAGACATCGCCGCCTCAGCTTGTCCTTTATCTACTGCTTGAATTCCACCCCGGATAGTTTCCGACATATAAGCCCCAGAGTTTAGGGTAAAAGTTAGCACCCCTGCTTCTAAAGCCGAAATATTATAGCCAGTCAGCTGCGGTGTCGCATAGTAAACCAAAGCCAACTGTAACAGCAGAGGTGTGCCTCGAAATACCGAGGTATAGGCGTTAGCAACCCAGACAAGGGGGTTGATACTAGTAATTTTGCACAGAGAGAGAACTGTACCCCAAATTAATCCTAAAAATACTGATAACAGCGTAAATAACAACGTCAGAGGGATGCCTTTGAGAATAAAAGGAATCTCTGGGATAATTCTGGTAAAGTCTAGATTCAGTCCGCCTTTAGCAGAAGGTGAAGATACGGTAGCGGTTGTTTGGGAAAACCATTTGGTTACTAATTTTTCTAGTTCTCCTTTGTCTTTCATTTGTTGCAGGACTTTATTAAAAGGTTCTACAAAGGAGGAACCTTTAGGAAAAGCGATCGCCGATCCACTTTTCTGTTCTGAGGGAATAACATTAAAACCTAATTCTGGATTAGCTTGGACGAATCCTCTCGCAACAGTATCCTCAATTATTGCTGCATCAATTCGCCCTGATTTAATTTCTTGAATGGTTTCCGCTACTTTATTGAGCTGCTTTAGCTGAATTCCTGTGACTTTTTGGGCAATTTTTTTTGCATTTTGCTCTTGGATAGTCCCTAGTTGTACCCCAACTTTTTTAAAAGCTAAATCTTGGGGCTGTTTTAGGTTGCTATTTTTGGGAGCGACAATTGTATCTTTTGCTTGGTAATAAATAATTGAAAAATCAATATTTTTCTTACGTTCTGGAGTGGGAGACATCCCAGCCATAGCAAAATCAGCCCGATTTGCTTGGAGTGCAGGAATTAATCCATTAAAATCGGATTGCATGATCTGGAGTTTAAATCCTAGTTCTTTAGCAATAGTCTTGGCAATATCTATATCAAAGCCAACAATTTGCCTTTCACCCTTCTTTGTATCATAAAAATCATAAGGCGGATAATCTGGAGAAGTTATCATCGTGAGTGTGTCTTTGCCTAAAGATGAGGCTGCGTTTAGAGAATGGCTACAACCTGTGATCAGACTCATCACTAATATTGGTGCAAACAGGATGGTTGATAACCATACTTTTCTTTTTTTCATGAATTTGATAATTATTGAGGAAAACAGTTTATAACTCTCCAAGATTATCATTAGCCCAATTGAAATCAGTGAACAGTAAACAGTGAACAGGGAACAGGGAACAGGAAACAGGGAACAGAGTCAGCGATTTCTTGACCCCCCTTAACTTGGTAACTGATAACTGATAACTGGTAACTGCGGCTGGTACTTGTTGAAGAATTCATGTCAAATCTAAAACTCTATATTAATCAGGTGTTTGCGGCGATGAGACAAACTCTTCAAACTGAACAATTCTTCTTGAAGAAATACTAGAAATTATTATGTGACCAAATCTACATGAAATTATGAATGCGCTTCTACAGCTAAAACTTATGATAATCTCTGTAGTGGACTACAAGTTAGTGGTTAGTAAAAAAACCAATAACTAACAACTAACAATTAACACAACATAATGCACAGATGACGCACATCCCTCACCCAGATTCCCCAGGCATAACGGTAACTTGCGCTATCGTAACTGTCAGCGACACACGCTCAAAACAGACGGATAAAAGTGGTCAGTTGATTCAAGAATTACTCCGCAATGCCAATCATGTCATAGAAGCTTACACGATTGTCAAGGATGAACCTGTGCAGATTGAAGACCAAATGGAACGACTGAGTCAGTATCCAAATTTGAATGTCGTGATTTTCAATGGTGGTACAGGTATTGCACCGAGAGATACCACATATGATACAATTATTAAATTGCTGGAAAAAACCCTCCCTGGGTTTGGTGAGTTGTTCCGCTTTTTAAGTTACCAAGAAATTGGTTCACGAGCGATGGCATCTCGGTCTGTAGCTGGTGTCTACAAGCAAAAACTCATCTTTTCCCTTCCAGGCTCCAGCAATGCAGTACGACTGGCAATGGAAAAACTTATTTTGCCAGAACTTGTTCATTTAGTTGGACAGTTGCACAATTCAAACAGTAAACAGTAAACAGTGAACAGTAAACAGTGAACAGTGAACAGTGAACAAGGTTATGGAGAACAAATACTGCTAACTGATAACTGATAACTGATAACTGATAAAAAATAACCCCCTCTAGTCGAGGAGGATATAATATTTCATTCAGGTAATTTATGCAATCATCATAGGTGACCAAGGGTCAAGCTGATGACAGCCAAAATTGCACTGACTATGTAGAAGACCGCAACAACTTGCAGTTCTGACCAACCAGAGAGTTCCAGGTGATGGTGTAATGGTGCCATCTTGAACAAACGCTTGCCTTTGCCATCAGAACCTTTGGTAGCTTTGTAGTAGCTAACCTGCGCCATTACTGAAAGGGTTTCCACAAAGAAGATTCCGCTGAGAATGAACAGTGCGACTAAACTGTTAGTCAGCAAGCCCACTGCGGCTAAAGCGCCTCCTAAAGCCAAGGAACCAGTGTCTCCCATAAAAACACGGGCTGGGTTACGGTTATGAGCCAAGAACCCTATGCAACTGCCACTCATACAAGCACAGAAAACCATCAATCCAATTGAGGAGGGGGCGCTGAGGGCACCTAATGCTAGTAATGCGATCGCCACCGTTCCTGCAGCCAAGCCATCAATACCATCAGTCAGGTTAGTGGCGTTACTTTCTGCCACCAGTACAAAGCCCGCTAAGGGCCAAAATAGTAATCCCAGGGGTAGAGAAAAACCCAAAGGCAAAGCAATATTCGTAATGTCAAAAGGTTGAGTAAAAATTAGCCACAGACAGAACGCTAGTGCAAAACCGATTTGCAAAGCTAGTTTCATCCGGGGAGATATACCTTTATTAGATTTACGGCGCAGAATTTGCCAGTCATCTATCCAGCCAATCAATCCATAGCTTAAGGTCAAAGCAGAAACTGCAAGTACCTCTATTGCAAAGTGAGACCACACACAGGCAGTTATCACTGCCACAGGAACAAAGAATATGCCCCCCATCGTTGGAGTACCTGCTTTTTTTAGATGAGCCTGGGGACCATCCTCACGGATGATTTGCCCCGTTTTCAGTGCTTGCAGTAGTGGTACTACCCAAAAACCGACTGCGGCTGAAGCGAGTGCACAGAACAAAAATGGCAAGGTTAACGACACACCTTGCCAAGGCAATCTATTCGCTATTCCATCTAACACTAGTGCTGATACACCCAGACCTACACCCAGTAGAGAGACCAGACCTATGCCATTAATGATCTTTAACCCTTGGTTAGGAGATAATTTTGCGTCCACGGAAACTTCCCTTCACTCCACACTTGCAAAACTAAACAATAGGGACGAGTTGTGCCAGTAATATACCTTCAGCCCAGATTATTTACTCCTCATCTGGAGCAGAATCATCGTCGTCATCAAAGTCATATTCGCCAATTCCGTCCTCAGTACTCAAAAACTCTGTTATCTCTTCTTCGTCGTCTAGAAAATCAGGCTCGTGAACATCACGGGCTATGAGACGACCACCTGATTTCAACCAGTCAAGCAGCGAGGACTCTTGCTTTAATGGAATAACAGACGCCCGCTGGTTTCGGGGTACTTCACGCAATGGAGAATTTAGCATATCAACGAAGACAATATAAGGGGAAGGTAGCTAGACACTAAGAGTCTATCACTTGATACAGCACTATTTACTTGTTAATTCAACTCTTAGCTTAAAAATCCGACAAAAAATTTTTTATTTATGATTGATACAGGAAAACGTGAAACCCTAATAGTTATCGGTATGGCACTATACATAGTTAATCAATATTTTTGGAACTGAATGATGTTTTTTGAGGTGAAAAACAATGCTAAGAAAAGCGTCTCTTTTAGAAGCAATTGCTGGTAAAAATCGGGGACTACTTGCAACTGAGCAAGATAAACAGGCTATCTTGGTAGCTATTGCAAATTTGGAAGATGTAAATCCTACACCATCTCCAATTGAAGCAACAGATTTGCTCAATGGCAATTGGCGATTAATATATACCACAAGCATTGCTCTATTAAACATTGACAATTTACCCTTGTACAAGCTCGGTTCAATTTATCAGTATATTCGCGTAGAAACTAACAGTATTTACAATATAGCTGAAACTTATGGCTTACCTTTTTTTGAAGGCATAGTCAGCGTTGCTGCAAAATTTGAGCCAGTTTCATATCGGCGCGTCAACGTGAAATTTGAGCGGTCTATTATCGGTTTACAACGCTTAATAGGATACACCTCACCAGAGAGTTTGGTTGAACAAATTGAAGTTGGCAAAAAACTCACCGCAATTGATTTTCCTTTGAACAGCGATAAACAGCCAGGTTGGCTGGATATTACCTACATAGATAACAATTTGCGTATTGGTAGAGGTAACGAGGGCAGCGTGTTTGTTTTGACTAGAGCATAAGAACCTCCTACACAAGTGCTTGCGACCAATGAAATTATGCGATCTCAAGAACTTTGTCAAGGAGGTATTCATACTTTTTTGAAAAATTATAGAATAAGGAATAGGTCACAAGTGGTAGGTGAGAGTCTAAAATCTTTATCAGCTATCCTCTGTAACCATTCCCTGTAACCTATTTCTTGCACCCGACAACTTATTCCCTATTTACCTTAGAGGACGAAAATTAATCGTACAAGTTCCTCCTAGAGTGACCACTGTAATGTCTTAGGGAGCCCTTAGCAAGATAAATAACTTAACAAAGCTTCTTGGTGAGGCCTCCTGGTTGTAGAGTGAAATCAATTAGCCTTGTGTATTGGCAATTTATAACTTAAAGGGAAGAAACTCATGGTTCAACGTGGTTCTAAAGTGCGTATTCTCCGCCGGGAATCCTACTGGTATCAAGATGTCGGAACCGTGGCGTCTATTGACCAGAGCGGTATTAAATACCCAGTCATTGTCCGTTTTGAGAAAGTAAACTACTCTGGCATCAACACCAATAACTTTGCTCAGGCAGAATTATTGGAAGTTGAAGCTCCAAAAGCAAAGGCGAAGAAGTAAGGTAGAAAACAAAGGGAAACAGGGAGAAAGTGACAAAGGGAGGAAACTTCTGTTGCTTCCCCACTCACCCCATCTGTTTGACTCAACAGGAGTAGCACGCCAGTTGCTATCTCCTCTTGCCTTCGCAAGTGAACAAAGGAGAGCCGAAGCGCTTTGTTCGCAATGGCTCCCCTTCTATAGCTTTGCCTCATCAGTCATGCTGTCCTCCCCCTATTCCCTTGTATTCTGTGCCTTTCAAACAAGATGCCTGAACTCCCTGAAGTTGAAACAGTCCGGCGGGGTCTGAATCAATTGACCCTTAACCAAGAAATTACGGGTGTCCAGGTGTTGCTTCATCGCACGCTTGCCCACCCGTTTTCTGTAGAAGAGTTGTTCATTGGAATTAAAGAGAGTTTCATCGTAACTTGGCATCGGCGCGGCAAATATCTCCTAGCGGAACTCTCCTTTTCTCCCTCTGCTTTGTCAGCTGGCTGGCTGGGGGTTCATCTGCGAATGACGGGTCAACTTCTGTGGCTGCATCGAGACGAACCGTTACACAAGCACACACGAGTCAGATTCTTTTTTGGAGATGAACGCGAGTTACGCTTTGTAGATCAGCGTACCTTTGGTCAAATCTGGTGGGTGCCTCCAGGAGTTGCACCGGAAAGTATTATCACAGGTTTGGGAAAACTAGCAGTTGACCCCTTTTCACCGGAATTTACTGTTGAGTATTTAGCGCTTAAGCTGCGAAACCGCCGCCGTGCAATAAAGACAGCACTTCTGGATCAGTCAGTAGTGGCGGGTTTAGGTAATATCTATGCTGATGAAGCGCTGTTTCTGAGTGGAGTTTTGCCAGAAACTTTATGTACAAATTTGCAACCAGAGCAAATTGAGCGTTTGCACTCTTGCATCATTCAAGTTCTAAAAGCCAGTATCGAGGCTGGTGGTACTACGTTCAGTAACTTCCTAAATGTCAAGGGAGTCAACGGTAACTACGGTGGTGTTGCCTGGGTTTACAACCGTGCTGGAGAACCCTGTCGAGTTTGTGGTACACCAATTCAACGGATTCGGATAGCTGGGCGTTCCAGCCACTATTGTGTTCAGTGCCAACGATAAGCAATATAAAAGTAAAAGTGAAAAAAGTTACAACTAAATATAGAAAATACTAATGTATAAAATTAATGTATTAATATGATACAATTTTGATTTTAGATTCTGAATTTTGAATAAACGTAGATGAGGGCAGACAATGATCTAGAAAATTATCTAGAAACTATCTGCGTACATCCGCGTGCATCTGCAGTTGCAATTTTGGATTCTGAATCAACTACTACCAGTAGGAAGTTTCAGGAATCTAAACATAGCAGCCATAAAACCAACTGAATATCTACGCAAAAAATGTACAAGACATATCCCAACACAAATAGGAAGGAGATAACTCCTGGCTCTACAAAGACTTCCTGCGAGCTACAATCCTGAAGAAAACAATTTACACACTCACGAGGGAAACTCATGGCTGTAAAAAGAGGAAATATGGTTCGTGCTGTCCGCGAGAAGCTGGAAAACAGTCTAGAAGCACAAGCTAGTGATTCTCGTTTTCCTTCCTATTTGTTTGAAACCAAGGGTGAAGTCGTAGATATCAAAGGTGACTATGCCCTTGTGAAGTTCGGGAAAGTGCCAACTCCAAATATTTGGTTACGTCTGGATCAACTTGAAGAATTTAAATAATACTCAACCATTAGCAGATATGAGCTATTCCCCTTTCTCCCCAATTAAGCGCCATTCACCCCGTGTCACCGTTATCGGTGCTGGTAAAGTTGGTAGTACCTTAGCCCAACGCATAGCTGAAAAAAATCTGGCAGATGTCGTGTTGCTAGATGTTGTTGAGGGTATGCCCCGAGGACTGGCACTTGATTTGATGGAGGCAAGGGGAATTGAACTGCACAATCGTCGGATTATCGGCACAACCGACTACGCTGATACATCTGGTTCTGATATCGTGGTCATTACAGCAGGTTTTCCTCGCAAACCGGGTATGACTCGGGATGATTTGCTTTTGACGAATGCAAAGATTGTCGTGGAAGCTGCAAACAAAGCAATGACTTATTCTCCAGACGCTATATACATAATTGTCACAAATCCTTTGGATGTGATGACGTATTTGGCTTGGCAAGCAACTGGACTGCCAGGCGATCGCATTATGGGTATGGCTGGTGTGTTAGACTCAGCACGCTTTGAAACGTTTATTGCGATGGAATTAGGAGTTTGTTCCCTTGATGTTAAAGCAATGGTGCTGGGCGGTCACGGAGATTTAATGGTGCCCTTGCCGCGTTATGCTACTGTTAACGGTATTCCGATTACAGAACTACTGGATGCAGCCACAATTGAGCGATTGGTAGAACGTACCCGTAACGGTGGTGCAGAAATTGTAGAACTGATGCAGACAGGAGGTGCTTTTTATACTCCCGCCTCTTCTACCTGCGTGATGGTGGAATCAATATTGCTGAATCAGTCACGTCTGTTGCCAGTAGCGGCGTATCTTCAGGGTGAATACGGTTTAAACGATATTTTTATCGGTGTTCCCTCTCGTTTAGGATCTAGCGGAATTGAGGAAGTCGTGGAATTAAAACTAAGCGATGTAGAAAGGGACGCTTTACATACTTCTGCGCAAGAAGTACGTAAGAATATTACCCGGGC
>NZ_QMEB01000171.1 GCF_012912135.1 Brasilonema bromeliae SPC951
TCACTGTTCCCTGTTCCCTGTATTCTTAGCGGATCATTAAAATTTATAAATCTTCAAATCGGTATCGACTACCGATAATATAATCCTCATTGATTTCAAAAGAAATCCATCGGCGTTGTAAAATTTCTGCAACAAAACCCGTTGTGTTGGAACCCGCAAAAGAATCTAAAACCAAATCACCTTCATCAGTCAAAAACTTGATGAAGAATTCTGCAAAACTTTGAGGAAAACGTGCCGGATGAGGTTTAATTCCTGCTGCTTTACAACGCCGCAGATAAACACTATTAGATTCTGTATTGGCAATTTCTAGTAAGTTTGGTGGAATAGCACCCTTATTATCCTTTTGAAATTTGTCAGAAATATCATGACCGCTGGGGCGTATTTTTGCTTTATAGCCATTTTTCAGTAATTGTTTCATACTTTGACTATAAGGCTTTAGAATTTTTCTATTATCGGCTTTGGGGTAAGGGGTTTTAGACAACCACCAAACCACATTCACTGAATCTTTTACACGAATTCGTCTGATTGTTACCCACTCAGCAGGAGTGGGTAGTCGTGCTGGATTATAGTGATAGAATTCTTGGGCGAGAAAAAAGCCAACTTCTTTACACAATCTCACTAAAAGTTCATATTGGTAAATACTCCTGACTGGAGAACCTGGCAGATAAGCACCACCCAAATCTAAAACAAAAGAGCCATTATCTGCTAAAACTCTTTTAAATTCGTAGGCAAAAGGGAGAAACCATTCTATATATTTTTCTGCACTTTCGTTTCCGTATTCTTTTTTACGTGTGAGTGCAAATGGAGGTGAGGTCAGGATTAAGTTAATACTGCTATCCTCCAGAAATGTAAGTAGTTTTAGGCTATCACCTAAATATATTGCTCCATTTTTTTGAGAGTAGTAAGGTGTAAAATCTGACGTATTTTGTGGTGTTTGCTGTTCTTGTGTCAAGAGTTAGAACGTTTTTGAGTTAAGGCGTAAGCATACTTCTAGAAAGATTGACTGAGAACTTTCTGCACGTCTACAAGGGACGAACCCCCAAAGATGAAAAACTCCTCAGCATGAATGAAATCTCACCACTTTTTGTATGGTAGGAATTTCCCAGACATGACGACTTTCACGCGATCGCCTTTAGAATCTTCTTCTTTTTCAATATTCAAAGTAAAGTCTATCGCGCTCATAATTCCATCACCAAACTTCTCGTGAATAACCTCTTTTATCGGCATTCCATAAACCTGCATAATTTCGTAGAAACGATAAATGAGGGGATCCGTGGGAACAGCAGGTCCTAAACCTTTGACAGGGTATTCAGTTAATTCCCTAACATAAATCGTTTCAAGCCCTAATGCTTCAACCAGTAACTTCGCCTCTTCCTCAGAAGCACTAGCTTGACGGTAGAAAACAGATGCAATCCACACTTCGTCACGTCCCAAAATCTTTTCCAAATCAGCAAAGGTTAGTCCCTTTTCTTTTTTTGCAGCCAAAAGCGTTTGAGTCATTTCTGGGATGGACACTGGATAACTCCTGTGATTAATTGTTACTTCTTTTCTGGAAAACGTTTGTAGCTTTTTCACTGCATTATAGTCTCATATTGGCTAAAAAACATCAAAAAACCATTGCTGAATGGAGACATAAAAAAATTATCAGTTATGAGTTATAAATTAATAATTCATAACTCATAACTGATAACTATAACAATTCCAAATGAATTGTGAACTTATTCGGTGAAGTACCTTAACCTGAGCTTAATGTCATGCGAATGCTGGTACAGGAATCATGATGTGAGAATACAAGGGGAAGCGATCGCACAACGCTTTGACTCGTCGCCGACAATCTTCAGCAATCTCTGCTGAATCTGGATTTAACAGGCGATCTGCAATAATATTGCCAATCTCCGTAAACTCTTCAACTCCCAAGCCACGCGTTGTCATTGCTGGAGAACCCAACCTTAGACCACTAGTCACAAATGGTGACTCTGGATCGAACGGTACTGTATTCTTGTTGGCAGTAATATTCACACCACTGACCAACTGATCCGCTTGCTTACCCGTCATACCAATAGACCGTAGGTCTACTAGCATGAGATGATTATCCGTTCCATTAGATACCAGTTTGAAGCCTCGGTTTTGAAGTTGGCTAGCCAAAGCGCGAGCATTGTCAATCACCTGAGCGGAATATGTTTTAAACTCTGGCTTGAGGGCTTCAGCGAAAGCAACTGCTTTAGCAGCAATAACGTGTTCCAATGGTCCACCCTGATTACCAGGGAAAACCGATTTATCCAGCTTTTTACCCAGTTCTGGATCACGGGTTAAGATTAAGCCAGCCCTTGGACCACGTAAAGTTTTGTGTGTCGTTGTAGTTACAACATCACAATAGGGAATGGGGTCGGGGTGAAGACCACTAGCAACCAATCCGGCAATGTGGGCAATATCTGCCAATAAGTACGCACCGACTTCATCAGCGATATTACGGAATTTTTCAAAATCAATAACGCGGGGATATGCCGAATAACCGCAAATCAAGAGCTTTGGACGCTCCCTAAGCGCCAGCTCCCGAATTTGGTCATAGTCTAGTTGTTCTGTTTCCTGATTGACACCGTAGTGGCAAGCCTGGAACCACTTTCCAGATACGTTGACAGGTGAACCGTGTGTCAGATGTCCTCCGTGAGACAAATCCATCCCCATGAATTTCTCTCCTGGTTCCAGCAGTGTCAAAAACACTGCAAAATTTGCCTGTGCGCCAGAATGGGGTTGCACGTTGGCATGAGCAGCACCAAACAACTGTTTAGCACGGTCAATTGCCAGTTGCTCAATTTTGTCTATGAACTCACAGCCGCCGTAGTAACGTTTACCAGGTAATCCCTCCGCATACTTATTTGTCAGTACGGAACCTTGAGCTGCTAGGACAGCAGCCGAGGTAAAGTTTTCACTAGCAATCAACTCCAAGTGATCGCGTTGACGCTGTAGTTCTTGGTTGATTAACTCCGCCACCGCAGGATCGGAGGAAAAAAGAAAATCTGAGTTGGTCAAAGTCACTAATCGCTATCCTTATGGAAATTTGCACAATAGTCGGTAACTGTCTAGAGGCATGAGTCTAAGAGTTGTTGACTAATGACTCATAACTGATGACATTTATTTATCCCGACTTACTCAATTATCGCTTGTCCAATAAATGGTTATGCAAAACTTTGAAGTTCTGGGCGGTTGCGTACTGCAATAGTTGGTGAAAGTAAAGGCAAATATTACATAGCCTTGGAAACCATTTCAGATTTTCCCTTCGCCTTCACTTTATTGGGTGTTAACACTCCCCACGTTAAAATCGGCGTGGAATTTTCGGATCACGGGGATTCCAATCAATTTACCCGAAACCGCGCATCGTCAAAAAAATCAGAAATTAATTTATGTATTACTTTTGACTACAAACCCAAACAACCAGCGTACAATAAACTAAACTCAACATAGAAATTTTGATGAGATTGTCATGACCCACATTCTTCCAAAGTGAGCATGGGAGGTTGGGCAAAGGAAGACAGACAAGAATGTAACAGATGTGACAACGTCCAGCATAACGGACGAACCATCCGCTACAGCATTTATTGCCATCCTTAGCAGTTTTCTCCCCCTGGGTATATGTGGGTCATCCTCAGGATTGACAGGAGAAATTGGATGCTAGTAATTCTCATGGATAACCAAATTTTTGCTCCTCAACAGGTATGCCAATCTTGTTTACTTGCTGATGGAAGTGGTCAACCCCGGTGGCGTCAAGGTAAACTCCATTGTGGTCAAGCTATTCGCAAACTGACAGAACAGCAGCCAGACCAGTATGAGTGTGTCATGGGTTTTCGAGTTGCTAATATTGAATGACCAACAGCTATGTTTATGGTGGTCAGTTATTGGTGTTCTGTTTTCAAAAAAAATCTAGAATAAACGTCTGAATATTGACGTTTACTAACGGTGACTTTTTTTCCTACCTAATCAACTGCGTTATCCTTGGCATAGTAACATCAACGTTTAACAACAGGAGAAATCAAGATGGCTTGGCGCGGAGGTACCACAGTTCAACATCGCCTTTTATCTTGCTTGCCTTATCTTTTACCTTTTATTGAAGTCCAAAATTTTGCTCAGCTGCCTTTATTGCGATCGCTCTACCTGCCTTTTATTCCTGTGATTCAATTGTATTATGCGATACCATTTGGTAGCCTGATCATTTTCTTTGCTTTATACCTTCTGGTTGTGAGAAACGAAAAAGTTCAACACTTTGTCCGCTTTCATACCTTGCAAGCTCTCTTGCTGTCTATATTTGCTTATTTGTGCGGGGCAATTTTAGACCTTATAGGTATTGTGCAAGAGGGTGCGTCAATATCAGTACCTTTGTTTCAAAGTGTGATGTTTACTTTGATTTTCCTAGCAGTTGTAGGTGCATCAATATATAGTGTTGTTCAAGCCGTAAGAGGACTTTACACTGAAATTCCTCTAATCTCCCAAGCTGCTTACAGTGGAACTCGTGACTAGAATAGTCACAATCAAGACTCTGGCTTACAAAAACGATACCCAACTCCCCGTACACTCTCAATCCAAGCCGTTCCACTAATCGGGTCAATCTTTTTGCGAATCCTTTGGATACATACATCAACGACGTTGGTATTGGGGTTGAAATCATAACTCCAGACATGTTCCAGGATTTGCATACGGGTAAAGACTCGTCCGGGAGAGCGCATCAGGTATTCCAGGAGATTGAACTCGCGGGTGGTGAGTTCCACTACCTGTTGATTGCAGGTGACTTCCCGCGTGATACGATCCAATTTGAGCGGTCCGACACACAATAGATTTTGGCGATACTCCTGCGGAGTCGCTCCGCTAACGCCCATACTCCGACGCACTACAGCATGAATGCGGGCAACCAACTCCTCAACAAAAAACGGTTTGGCGATATAGTCGTCCGCCCCAAGATTCAAACCTTCAAGTCGATCATCCAGTTCATTGCGAGCAGTCAACAAAATCACTGGCACATTACGCCCTTCTCGTCGCAGGTGTTTGAGGATAAACAGCCCATCCTTCCCTGGAATCATGATGTCGAGCACGATTGCATCATACTCATTTTCCATTGCTCGGATGTATCCATCATCGCCGTTGTCGCAATAATCAACGACAAATCCCTGTTCCTTCAGTCCGGCTCGGACGAAGTTTGCTATTCTTGATTCATCTTCGACGAACAGGATATGCATGGTTTTTTGATGGTCATCCAAAACTTTGATGTTTTGAACTATTTATTGAGCAAATAAAGACTAAGATTTTTGCCAAAGCCAGAATAGCCGTATTTTTATCGATTACAAAATTGTAATTCAGACAAGGGGCAAGCTGTCATCTTGGATTGATGTAATTGAAACTATAAACATCGTAATGCCCCCTCAACTCGACCCAATGACTGCGTTATGGAGCGACTAAAATGGCTGCAACTATGATTTGGATGGAATCAATTACAAAAAGTTATCGTTTAGACGACATGGAACTTCCGATTCTCAAGGGAATTGACTTATCCATAGAAGAAGGGGAATACGTCGCGATTATGGGGATGTCTGGTTCGGGGAAGTCCACGTTGATGAACATTCTCGGTTGCCTTGATCGTCCAACCGCAGGATACTATGTTCTGGAGGGACGCAATTTAAGCACATTGGCGAGTGATGAACTCGCTTACATTCGTAATCGGCGCATCGGCTTTGTGTTTCAACAGTTCAATTTGTTGGCACGTTCCACCGCGCTTGAGAATGTTATGTTGCCGATGGTTTATGCCAATGTGCCAAAGTCGAAACGACGCCAACGGGCAATTCAAGCTTTGACTAGGGTAGGACTAGCAGAACGCTTGCATAACCGTCCTAGCCAACTTTCAGGGGGACAACAACAGCGAGTTGCAATTGCCCGTGCTCTTGTCAACAATCCTGCTCTTGTACTCGCAGACGAACCCACCGGAGCTCTAGACACCAAAACATCTCAAGAAGTCATGGACTTACTCACTGATTTAAATAACCAAGGCATCACTATAGTCATCGTGACTCACGAACCCGACATTGCTGCTCAAACCAAACGCACAATTCATGTCAGAGATGGCTTAGTCGTTACATAGAGTCGTGTTGCAAAAAATAGTCAAGCTCTAGTGGAAGTATTGTAAAAGATGACTTAATAAAGAACTCATAACTCAATAGTCAGAATAATAGCTTTTGTTCAGCAGGTTGAGGACGACTGTAACTTTCTACTTTACTGAAAAGTTCTAAAAACAGGCAAGTTTGTTGATGCCAATTGCTCTAATAGCTTTGTAGCAAGAGTTGGTGCATCATAGTGACTCATCTCAGTTTTAAAGTTCTCTGCCCTTTGCCGATACTGAGATGAATTCACTATTTTCATCACAGCCTCTTGAATCTGTTTAGGTGTAGGTGTACTTGTTTTGAGGTCAACTCCTACACCAGCCCATTGCACTCTGGCACAAATTTCTGGCTTCTCTTCTGTCTGACCAGCAGTAACCATTGGTACACCATTTGCTAAGGCAATTTGTACACCATTGAACCCACCGTTTGTCACCATGACATCAACGTAGGGCAAAAGATGCGCGTGAGGAAGAAATTTTTCCACTCTGACATTATAATGCTGCCCACGGCAAGTCAGTTTTTTCATGTAACCAGGACATACCAAGAAAGAAGACATCACATAACAAAACCTGAGCTGGATATTCCCGCAATATTTGAATGAGATCCTCCAGTTGTGTAACTGCTGAATCAATAAAGCCATGCTTGAGATAAAACTTAAACTGATCTAATCCCTTGAGTGCATCTTTTTGCTCTAACCAAGATTGGGGAATAGTGCTGGAGTCGGTCAAATCTATGCCTGTGCGAATTGGAACATGATGTGCGCCAGTAGCTTCAATTTTATCCTTAAACCCAATTCCTGTATACCACCATACTTCATGACCACTTTCTACAAGCTTTTGGGCAATTGGTAAAGCGGGGTTAACGTGTCCGGTTGCAGCAATCGTACCAATTAGAAAACGAGTCATATAGCTAAAAAAAAGTTGATGATTTTGGAAGATTCGTGCAAATTTCTGATTTAAGCAGTTGTTAAGCGTACTCGTAGTTTATTCTGGGCTTTAGGAGGAACTAGCACGGGTGCAACAGCAGAATACTCTGGTGTTATTACCCAATGATATTTACGTAGCAATGAAGCCAGAAAAATCTTGATTTCCATCAATGCAAATTCTCGACCGATGCAAACGTGAGCACCACCACCAAAACCAAGCAACGAGAACGGTACTTTTTTATCTTCTTCGCGTGGTGGCGCAAAACGATCTGGGTCAAATTCTTCTGGATTGGTATATATAGAAGACAGCCGATGCGTCACAAATTGCGAAATAATAATCGTCCAACCTGGGGGAATTTGATATCCTGCAAATTCAATCTCCATTTATTTCATAAATATCAGCATGAAACACTCATAGCTTGTCTGTCAATAGTGAATTAAATTTTTAGTTCATTATCTAGCAAAAAAGCTTAGATGCTTGTAAAATCTATCTATAGAGGCTTGTCTGTTGCAAATAAAATTCATTTTTTACTGTCGTGGGTCGAACAGCAAACACCAAATCTTCATCAAAAACCAAACGAGCGATACGTGATGCAGAAGCGACAAAGCAGCAGATTCTTGATGCTGCGGAGGTTGAGTTTGCCAAGCATGGACTGTTTGGAGCGCGAACTGAGGCGATCGCAAACAGCGCTAGCGTTGCTCCCAGAATGATTTACTACTACTTCCAAAGTAAAGAAGGACTATACCAAGCGGTGTTGCAACGACCTGCAACCCAATTCCAACAAATACTAGAGCAGCTAAATTTGGAGCAGTTACCAGCGCCAGAAGCGCTAAGAATATTTTTGCGGACAATAATCGCTTATGAAATTTCCCACCGCTACCGAGGGATGTTGTTATTTCAAGAAGCGAATCAAAATCAAGGAAAGTATTTCCAGCTAACAAATTGGCAACAACCAATTGGGTACATAACTCAAATTTTAGAAAAGGGGATGCAAGAAGGGGTTTTCTGTAAGTTAGATCCATATATGACAACACTTACTATCGCTGGCGTGTGCGTTTTTTATGCAAATGCCTACGAAAACCTAAAACATCTGACCCCTGATGTCGAATTGCTAAGTTCTCAAATGATTGAGCAGTATACCCAAGCAGCTATCAACTTGGTTTTAAAGGGTGTACTTTCTCAGTAAGGTGAAAGCTCTTATCAACTGTTCCCCACCCTCCTAACCCGAAACAGTCCCGATTTTGTCTTACCCGGAAAATTTAGCATCTATGTTTTGTTTTCCTTTATCGAGCGTGCCATTCGATACTAGTTCTGATTTTCTGGTGTCTGATTTGGTACGGGTTGTCTAACTGTGACGGTATTTTCTAAGCGACCAATACCTTCAATTTCCACACGAACGCGATCGCCAGAATGTAAAGGTCCTACCCCCAATGGTGTACCCGTCAGTACAACGTCCCCTGGTAGTAGCGTCATCACCCCAGAGATGTAGGAGACGAGAAAATCTGGGGGAAATACCATTTGGTCAATACAGGCAGATTGTACAGGAGTTGCCTCCTCATTCAAAAAAGTCTGCAATCTGGCTCCGGGGTTGACTTCTCGGACAATCCACGGTCCCAAAGGGCAGAACGTATCGAAACCTTTGGCTCGCGTCCATTGACTGTCCCGTTTTTGTAAATCCCGCGCTGTCACGTCATTAGCAATGGTGTAACCCCAAATCTTTGTTTGAGCCTCCTCTGGTGTACACTTGATCGTGCGATCGCCAATCACTAGCGCTAATTCTCCCTCATAATCCACTCGCTGCGATTGCGGCGGATACTGAATTTCTTCCAGTGAAGCAATTATAGATGTAGGCGGCTTCAGAAAGAGCAAAGGCTCGGTGGGTACTTCTGTTCCCATTTCTGCCGCATGCTCTGCATAATTCTTGCCTACCGCTATAATTTTGGAAGGAGTGCAGGGAGCCAAAATTTGATAGCTTTCTGGTTCCAAAATTAAATCAGTGAGTTGCCCTTGTAGCCAAGGTGCAGCATCTAACACATGCACCATTAGAGATGGTTGTAGCAAGCCATAGTATACTTGCCCTTGTGGATTTTGAACTCGCACATACCGCTGCGCCATAACCATTGATGAGTATCCTTGTTGTGCAATCAAACCGCCAGTGTGCAATCTTTCAATGAGCGATTTAGCTAAACGTAAAAAAGAAAAGCTGGTAAGATTATAAAACCTGAGGGATTCCCCCCGTTATAGCACCTGGCGTCGGGTTAAGCGCGTTGTAGCACAAGCGCGTGAAGAACGCGGTCAGTTAGACCGTATGAGCCTGTGGACTGGCTGATAGCGTCTGAGAGTGCGCCCCCTTAGGGGCTAGCGTGGCGTTAGCCATAGCCGACTTCTCCAGTCCTGTTGCAGGAAGTAAACGAAACTCAAACCCTTCGACTTCGCTCAGGGTAAACCCAATTGAATAGCTTTGATAGGTGTTGATTAGGTTTGAGTAGGCTTTATATAACGGAAAGTACAAAAACCATATCTTTTACCAAAAAAGATATAGTAGTTGGGAGACACATCCCCCAAGCAATCCGTACAGCTCGCTCGGAAATAAGGATAAACAATTCCTAAAAGTGAGCAAGTATCCTGGCAACTCCATTGCACGAGAGAGCGTCAAAAAGTCCCTTGTTGCTTTGTAATGTTGATTGGTGTTGGTATCGTAACTCGCGACTATCAATACAAGTTAACATCGGCAGCCATTTAGTCCATGAGGAGATTAGAATCATGCAAATCGTTTACGAAACAATGTACATCCTCCGTCCTGATCTGACTGATGAGCAGGTAGAGCAAGCGATCGCTAAATATGAGAACTTGCTGCGGGAACACGGAGCAGACAACATCCAGATTCAAAATCGAGGTAAACGTCGTCTTGCTTATGAAATTAATAGGCAAAGAGATGGCATTTACATACAAATCAATTACACTGGACCTGGCAACATGATTGCTATTTTGGAGCGCTCCATGCGTCTGAGCGAGGAAGTGATTCGCTACCTGACAATGAAGCAAGAGGTCAAAGAGGCACAAGCTGAGGCAATAACTCCAGCAGCCTAGAGGCTTTTGATTCATTAATTCTTCACGCGGCTCTGTTGCCCTCAAGTTTGGTGATCAAGTGAGAGGAAATGAGCCGCGTCAGTGTATCTGAGGTACCTAGAATTTTTTTCAACACAATCTGAAAGTCATGGTATAATAGTTAGCGCCTAACACGACCGTATAGACAACTCAAATGAAGCGGATTCCGCAAAATAATTTCGCTAATTTTACTGATAAAAATATGTCAATAGACAACTGTCTAATTGCCGCAGTCGCATATGAAAAACCAAAAGTTCTGAATGGGAGCTGTAAGCCACTGTGAGTCAAAATGATACCTCAATTCAAGTTATCTCCGCAGAAGCCTCGAAGCTACGCCAAGAATTGCAGTTTCGGGATCAGCTAGTACAACAACTGTCTCAAGAACTCTTCCGACTGGTGAAGGGCAACACTAGCTTTATGCCCCAACCAGAGGCATCTGACCGTTATCACACTCAGCTGCAAGAATTACGAGAACAGCTACAAGCTGTGGAGCAGCAGGTAACCTTTTATCAAGAGCAAATCTCAGCGCGTGACGCTGAGATTTATCAACTGCGGCAGTCTGTGCAAGAACTGAGCGATCGCAGTCGGATGCTTGAGCAAGTCGTACAAGAGTTGCCTCAAATCTATCGTCGTAAGTTCGAGGAGCGCATGACTCCTGTCAGAGAAAAAGTAGCAATTCTACAACGCGAAAATCGCCAACTCCAGGCGGAACTTCAGAGTGTGAGTTACCGTCTAGCGTTGAAAACCCGTACTGCTTCTCACAGTGGGATAGATTTGCCAAATTTTTCCCGGACAGCATCCCCTCAAAATAATATTTCCACGAGCAATGCGTAAAGTGTTAGTAGTGATCGAGTCCGATGGGAGAGAAATAATACAATCTCCCACCGTAAGCAGGATGTTATCTGCAATAGAGATGGCGATTGCTGAAGACACGACGCAAGCAACCTCCGTACAAGTGGTTGCTGTGAATAATCTGACTTCTATTGACCAAGGAGTAGGATTCCAACCCTGGGATTTACAAACGTCTTCCGAATTGCAGGAGATTATTTATTGCCCTTTAACCCTCTGTTTGCCGGAAAATCTGGTAGTGCCGTTTGAAGGAATTATTAAAGCTTGTCGGGATATTGCTGGGTTACGTCACAAATTAGCACAACACATACAAGTACCCATTGGCGATGGTAGTTATTGGTTGCCAGTGGTCTTGACGGCTTATGGACCTCTTTATGGTGAGGCTATTACTTTAGCAGAAGAATCCAATGGAAAAAAGTTACCAGACAATTTACTGGCGTCTGACTTAACTTATTACCAGCCCCTGCATTTATCAGATGTGTTGCGTCAAAGCTTGTATCACATGGCACATAATCTCCTGCAATTTTTATTAGCACCACCGGCGACATATTTGGTACAGTTTGGACTGGAAAAAAGTGAAATTTGTTTTGACCGTCTTTGGCCATTTCCTACTGCACCTGCTTTGGCTAGCGTTGGTGTTCAAAAGCCAGATTTATTCACGTGCCATTGGTATTGTCTAAAAGCATTGCCAGTACTCGACTTGAACATCATTCCCGTCGCCCAATCTGGTTTCAAGCGACTGTAACTAAACTTTTTTCTTGAACAACGGTGAAAATTTCTTCGTAAGTGTCAAATATTTCAAATACTGAATCTAGTTGAGTCAGTTCCAAAACTAACCTGACGGGAGCTTGAACGTTGCAAAGAACAAGGCGACAACCGCTTTGACGTGCCAACTTTAAGCTTTTAACTAGGGAAACTAACCCAGAACTATCCATGAAATCAACTTTGGCTAGGTCAATAACCCACAGTTGATTACGTTGAGGAACTATGGCGGACATCTTTTCGCTCAGAGCAATACCACCCTGTAAATCTATACGTCCTTCGGGTTGAAACAAAACGACTTGACATTTTGATGTGATAGTCATGAATTTTACTGGGTAGTTGAAACATTAATTACAAAAATGCAGAAAACAGACACAGCTACTGATTTTCTCTGAACAGTCAAAAATGCTGCTTCATTCAGTTATCTAGGAACTGGCAGCGATGGGCTTAAGACAGAGAACATCAGTATTTATGCCGTATAATTTGTCCTGACTTTACCCAATATAGGCATAACCACATGATAATTTCGGTAATCACCGTATACTTTACAAAATTTTTACAATTTCCTCATGAAATTATAAATTTTATATAAAAAGAAATTGTTTGAGTCTAGTAAGTGTACGGATGTGGTATTTTAGGCATCAATAGTCATGAATCAATGGTAACTATTGATTTTTGACTATGAATTCTGGATTTTGTAGAACGACGCAATTGACACCTGGCCCAAAAAAGAGTCAACATAGAAGAAAAGTAAAAATTTGTAAAGATAACGGAGCTGGATGTCTCTTGAGTTTATATCACTAGAAAACATCCAGAAGGTTGCTCATGAATATGGATATTGGGCAATTTTTTTGGGAATATTGTTGGAGAATCTAGGCATTCCTCTTCCAGGTGAAACCGTTACCTTAGTCGGTGGGTTTCTTGCTGGCAGTAAGGAACTCAGTTACTGGCTAGTTCTGGCTGACGCCATTGCAGGTGCTGTCGTGGGAGGTATCTGTGGTTATTGGATTGGTAGAACTGGTGGCTGGTCTTTGCTTGTGCGCCTAGGTAAGTTGTTTAGAATTTCCGAAGCTAGACTTTTGACTATAAAAGAACAATTTAGTGAGAATGCTTCCAAAGCGGTGTTTTTTGGACGCTTTCCTGCTTTGCTGCGAATTTTGGCGGCACCACTTGCTGGAATTGTTGAGATGCCCTTCGGTAAATTCTTGATATACAACTTGGCAGGAGCGATCGCTTGGGCAAGTATTATGGTGACACTTGCTTTCTTTGCTGGAAGAATTGTTTCCCTCGAACAATTAGTTGCTTGGGTTAGTCAATTTGCAATTTTAGCATTGGTGATTCTAGCTGCTGTGATTGCTGTCCCCATATGGTTGGAGTCGCGGCAAAAAGAAGGTGAGGAGATCGAGAGATGAGGAGTCACTGCCTTGGGGAGGGTAAGCTCCCCCAAGGAAACCTTCCGTCGGTGAGTCGTATCGGCAATGCCGTCCTTGTAGCAAGTGTCGGGTAAAGCTGCGCTGCTGAACCCCTGCGGGGTGGATGCAGTCCCGCACCGACGTTTCCAACCTCCTTAACTGGATTTCCCGTTGGGCGTTGGGTTTCCCGAACTGTATGCAAACTGCCGTGGAGTTGTTGAGCTTTCTGTTCTTATTCCAAAAGGCTAGATATTGCACCCATTAAATCTACAGGATTAACTGGTTTGGGCAAGAAAATGTGGAATCCTGCCTCCAGTGCTTTAAATTTGTCTTCTTCTGTGCTATAAGCAGTGAGTGCAACAGCGCGAATCCTCTGCGTTTGCCCCATTTCCTTGAGCCTGACTTGACGAATTAAAGCGTAACCACTCGTTTGTGGCATCCCAATGTCACTAATGAGTACATCAAATTTGAATTCTTCCAAAACTTGTAAAGCTGCATTGGCGGATGAAACAGTTGTCACCTTTGCGCCAACGCCTTGCAAAATTTCTTGCAGTAGGTCCAAAGTATCAGTATCATCATCAACCACAAGGATTTGTACGTCATTTAGTTGTGAGTGATGAGTAGTTGTTTCACGACTTACCTTTGGCTGCTGTGTATTCTCTTGTATAAGTGGCAGCTTGACAGTAAAGGTTGCTCCTTTTCCTTTTCCTTGACTTTCTGCTGTAACTGTGCCTCCGTGCAATTCCACGAGATGTCGAACAATTGCTAATCCCAAACCAAGTCCATTATTAGAACGTGTCGTTGTACTATCAGCTTGACGAAAGTGTTCAAACACATGGGGTAGAAACTCAGAATTGATGCCCTCACCAGTATCGCTGACTTGAATGACTGCCCAGAAGTCAGCGCCTTGCCAAAAGTTGTCTGAGCCGAAGTTTTCTGCGCTTAGAACTTCAGGAGGTTCCCTCCGTTGAGAAGCCACTGCGTTGGGGTGAGGCAGCCTTGCTGGTGGGTTTCCCGCCCTAGGTGACTGTGTTCGCGTAGCGTCTTTGGAGGAGATACCCACAGAGGGGTCTTGTTCCCTGTTACCCTC
>NZ_QMEB01000172.1 GCF_012912135.1 Brasilonema bromeliae SPC951
ATGCTAACCTTAGCAAAACTGATTTGAAGTTCGCCAACTTCAGCAGATCCAATCTCAGTAAAGCTAACCTCATTGAAGCTAACCTTAGCGAAGCTTATCTGAGCTGTGCCGATCTCAGTGAAGCTAACTTCAGCAGAGCTATACTCAACAAAGCTTGTCTCAACTGCACTAATCTTAGTAGAACTAACCTGAGCAAAGCCGAACTCAGTTTAGCTGTTATCGAAGCAGCTAATCTTCAAAATGCAGATCTGAGTTTGGCTCAAGCATTGGGAAGTAATTTCAAAGGAGCAAATCTCACTGGTGCTTGCTTACAAAATTGGAATACCAATTGCAAGACCCAACTGGATGATGTGGAATGTGATTATATTTACCTAAAAAAAGGTTATGGCTTTGAGTTTAACAGTCGCTACCCTAGCGATAGAATGTTTCAACCTGGAGAATTCACTAGACAATTTAAGCAAGCCTCTGAAATCGAAGAACTTGTTTTCCCTTATGGAATCACAGAATTTTTCCAGTTTTTCCAAGAACGACAACAGCAATACACTGACAAAGTGCTTGCCATTCAGGAGCTTGAACCCAAAAGTGATAGCTCAGTTGCTGTTCGCTTAGAAGTCTTGCCCAAAGCTAACCAAGAAGACGCTAAAAGCTTCTACGAAGAACAGCTTCAACTTGTTAAAGCAAGTTATACACTTCAGGCAACTACCCAAGCAATGGAGTTGTATAAACAACACAACGCTGAGATTATAGAGCTAGCGAGACTCGCTCTTGGAAAACCATCTATCAATAATGTTAATGTGGGGGCAACTGCCATGTCGAATTCAGAAGGATTCACCAATAATTTACAGGGAGCAAATATCGCTAATTTTTCTAATCAGATGCGCGATAACGCTCGTCAACAGGCTAATCAGTATAACTACAGTCCAGAAACTAAAAGCCTTGCTGACGCTGCCAAAGAAATCCAAACACTCCTTGATCATCTCTCCCAGACCTACCGCACCGATACTATGACAGCTAAATGCGCTTTTGCAAATGAGGTCATTCAGCGTATCGACAATGATCCCTCTCTTACTCAACGCATCCTTAGCGCATTTAGTGCTGGAAGTATTTCAGCACTAGAACAGTTCCTCAATCATCCAGCTGCTAGCTTTGTCATCAATGCGCTCGAAGACTGGCAAAAAACACGTGTAGAATGACATAGCATTATTACAGCAATGCACTCTAGGAGTCATAGATGAGCAGATTTCAGACCTCAAAGCGCTAATTCATAAAAAAGTATTTATTTATAAGGAGTAATTTAATGAAAGTGCTTGCTGTTTATCATAATAAAGGTGGTGTTGGAAAAACAACAACAGTCATTAATCTTGCCGCAGCGCTAAGTAAGAAAAATAAGAGAGTTTTAGTAATTGATTTAGACAGCCAAGCCAACACAACTTTTGCAACAGGGTTGGTTAAATTTCAAGATGAAATACATGACAATCTAAAAGATAACTATATCTACCAAGTAATCGCATCCAGAAATGATTATTCAATTTCAGAGGTTGCTCGGAAATCAGAATTTACAAATCCACCTTTTTATGTAATTCCTAGTCATATTGATTTAATGGAACACGAACAGGAACTAATTCAGCAGCCACAAGCTCTAACTAGACTTCTAAAAAAGCTGGATGAAGTTCGTAAACAGTATGATGTTGTTCTAATTGATACTCCCCCATCGCTCAATCTCTATGCACGAATTGCGTTGATTACAGCGGATTATCTTTTGATTCCATCAGACCTCCGTCCTTTTGCTAATGAAGGTTTACGAAATGTTCGTCGTTTTGTAAACGACGTGAATGAATTTCGTGACTCAATCAAGAAAGATCCAATAGAGATTCTTGGTGTGATTGCTTCTAAAGTAGGAACTTCGCCGAAGTTTGTAGAATATACACTGCCTAAAATGATAGAAACTGTTGAGAAACATTATGGATTTCCAGTATTAAATTCAAAAATTTTTGAGCGCCGCGAAACATCTAAAGCGATTGAAAGACTAGCAGAGGTCGGTGATTTGCTGATTCCCGATCCAATTTCTATCTTGGATTATGAACCTAATTCTCCAGCAGCAGAGGAGTTTAAGGATTTAGCTAAAGAAGTGATGCAGCTTGCACGTATCTAATAAATTCAAGGCAATAACAATGGAACTCTTAACTTCAATTGTTGATATCGACAGTATTCAGGTAAAAAGCCCGCCATTCGCTCCTGCACAGAAAACAACTCAAATTGATGCTTTGGCGAATACGATTATCGAATTGGGTGGTTTAGTCAATGTGCCAGTAGTGCAGCAAGTAAGTGTAGATGATTATGAACTAATTTCAGGCTATCTGGAATATTATGCTTATCTCAAAGCATGTGAACTCAATCCTCGTCTGCCGGATCGTATTACAGTCTTTGTATCTAACACTAAAAACCAAGCAGCTATTCGCCAGCAACTAGAAATATTGCAAGTAATTGAAGATACTAAGCAAAATTCATCTCAGTCCATAACTCCAAAGCAGTCTGAAATCGACTTACAGATTAAGAATTTAGAGTCTTCCATCAATAACAATAATAAAATTATTTTTAATGCGCTCGAACAACTTAAAGCTGATTTACTTGCAACAATAGAGGCAAAATTGCCTCAACCCATCTCTCCAATGGATTCGTTTAATCGTATCTTAGAGCCAGAAACTGCATTTCAGGTGCAACGCAAGCTGGAATTGTTTCTTGGTGCTAGTAAAGCGAAGAAAGTTGTGGTGAGGTTACAGGAAGTTAGTAAGGGTAAGAAGAATCAACCTTTCCAGCGTTTTTCTGAAATCTTGGACATATTGAGGGAACAGCAGAAAGGTAGATCGCAAAGACTAATATCGGAAGAGAAAATGATACAGATTATAGATCGTTGGAATGATTAATAGCTTGTACTCGCCTTTGATTGCTTATTCAAAGCTATCCAAAATTACAGTGCGATTGATCGTAAGAACATTCAGTGATGAAATCGCCTGCTAACTCAATGCCTCACACTAGCGATACAACGCGACTTGCCGTCAAGTATCGCTACAATGCTCAACCAAATCACTCACCAACGGTACCCTCTGGAAAAATCCGACTCAAGTCCAATAAAGCATCTTCAAACCCAGGAATTGACACTGACTGATTCGCCAAAGAAATCTGCTTGCTCAGATAATTAAACTCACCTTGAATATTTTGATAAGGCTGACTGTAACGCTCTACTTGACGAGCTTGCAAATTCACGAGCCAGTAATCAGAAATTCCGGCTTCTGCGTATAGAGTTAACTTCGTTGTTTGGTCATAAGTCAATGTAGAATCAGAAATTTCGACAACAAGCAAAATATCTTCGGGATAGGGATGGTGAGCAAGATAGTCAGCCTCATCTCCTCGCGCAATGACTGCATCTGGTTCAGGCTCACTATCTGACGGGAGAATGATAGGCTCTTGACAACGCACGACAGCTCTATCGCCTAGCAATCGATCAAATTGACGGCAAAGTCGAGTTGTACAAAATGTATGAGGTGTTCCCTTTGCAGCCATTTGGATCAATTCTCCTCGAATTAATTCAATTTTGTCTACCTCCGTCAGAAACCCGAGTGAAATCAGTCGATGATATTCCTCGATTGTGAATCGCTTTGGTTTGACAACAGTCATGACGTTTATTCAGATATAGCGGCTTCCACTTTAAATTTAATAAATTTAATTTCCACTCAACGCCTCAAATTGTTGCCAACACAGATACAACGCACGCGGGACGTGAAAGCAACCCTTCCATTTCCCACCTTTAAGATTTAACAACACTTCTCCACGCCGATTGAGGTATCCAAACCACTCACCATATTCTGGATCAGCAAAGTGTGACCAAGTGTAATCATGGATCTTGTCATACCATTCCTGACAGGCATTACGTCCTGTTAGGCGATCGCCTACGGCAGAGCTATGCTTAACGCCCATCGCCAATGCAACCAAAGATTCTAAATGAACCCACCACAATTTCTGATCCCATTCCAGTTGCTGTGGCGGATGACCATCTGCATCCATAAAATAATACAACCCGCCGTACTCACTATCCCAAGCAAAATTCAGGATATTTAGCACCACATCAACCGCTTGGTTAATCGTTTGAGTATCGTTGCGACGACGAGCAATGTCCATGATAAACCACATCGCTTCAATACCATGACCGGGATTTATCAGCCGTCCCTCAAAACAATCAATGTGCGAACCGTCCGGAGCAACATTTTCAAACATTAAGCCGCGTTCTTTGTCAAGAAAATCGCTCATCACTTCCTGAACAGTTGCAGTCAAGACGTTCTCAAGCGTTTCGCTTGGTAGTAGCCATTCCATTTCCAGAGTCAGATTGGCTAAAATCATCGGTACAGCCAGAGATTTCATCGGACGTGTACCAGGATATGTTTTGGTATACTTGCCTTTGGGGTTATCCTGGCGGCGCAAAACGTTGTTGTAAGCTTGCATAGCCACATCCTTTGCCCACTCTTCACCAGAAGCAAGAGCATATTGGCTGAAAGCCATTGCTGCAAAGCAATCAGAAAAAATATTGTAAGGCTGAACCAGTGGCTTTCCTTCACGGGTGAGCGCAAAGTACCAATTTCCGTCAGCATCTCGACCATGTTGTGCGAGAAAATTCGCGCCATTGCTAGCAATTTTCAGCCAATTTTCGCGTTTTTCTAGCTGGTTGTAAAGCATGGAGAAAGTCCACACCTGGCGGTTTTGCAGCCAGATAAATTTATCTGTGTCATAAACTTTCCCCTGACGATCAAGACAGGTGAAATAGCCGCCTTGCTCCCAGTCAATTGAGTGTTTTTCCCAAAATGGAAGTACATCATTGAGGAGCGCGTTTTTGTAAAGTTCAGCAAGCTCTTTAAAGTTGTGCTCCATAAATATCCTTTTTTTAGTCAATCCAAGCTTTTAGCCTAGCAGTTAAAATTGCCTGAATCTTTTGTTGTACAGCTTCTTGACTCAAGCTACCATCGACACGAACAATTTGCTCTGGGTGAGAGTCGGCTAAGTGTGCATATCCTTGCTGGACGCGACGATGAAAGTCTATTGTCTCTTTTTCAATCCGGTCGAATATATCCCCGCCTCCTCGTTTTCGAGCAAGTCCCACCTCAACATCAACATCAAACCACAAAGTTAGGTCACTTTCTAACCCGGATGTCGCAATGGTGTTTAGCTGATGAATTAAATTGATATCTAAACCACGTCCCCAGCCTTGGTAGGCAATGGTAGAGTGAGTGTAGCGATCGCACAAAACAATTGCCCCATCTTGGAGAGCTGGCTTGATAACTTGCTCAACGTGTTGCGAGCGATCGGCAGCATACAAAAGTAATTCGGTTTTATCTACAATAGAGTGAGAGCCTGTTTCTAACAAAAGTTTTCGCAGATACAACCCTAACTCTGTTCCTCCTGGTTGACGAGTCACAACTACCGAAGTCTGAAAACTTTGTAACCACTCCTGCGTGAGCTGTATTTGACTAGTTTTACCGCAACCTTCCACTCCTTCAAATACAATTAATTTACCCTTCATTTTTTTTATAATTTTTTCAAATTTTTATTATCTCATCATGACTAGCAGTTTACCTAGTCATCCTCGATATCACCCGATTGGGTGACCCAAATGGATGAAGTCTAGTTAATAACAAACATTGTATTGTTTGTATCAAAGAGTAATAAACAGTAGCAATAAACAAAATTAACTATGAGTAACCAACAACAAGCAGATATGAAACTAGCATATCAAGCAGCGGCAGAGATGACATACATTGTAGCCGTTGGTTTGAGTAAAGTAATGGAAAAGCAGAAAAAAAGACCACTCATTAGCAAGCGACAAAAGCGAGTCAAATCAAAATCAGAATCTTCTATCGTTGGAAGTACTATTTAATACAGATTTTTAATCATACAGTGATTCTGTTGTTGCACCCCACCAAGGTAGGGGCACAGCATCCTGTGCCTTGGATAAATCCTGCTCAAAGTTGGTCAACCTTGTTGATTCTAGATAGATTATATCCGGCTTTCCCTTGGCATTCAGGCTCAACAAAACATGACACTCTGCATCAAAAACGAGTATTTAAGTTGAGCATTTTGCCCAAGCGCGTAGCGTTGCCGCTCTTGCGATAGCCGTGGCGCAAGCCATAGGCAATAGGTTGACTAACGCGTGAGCAACTTCACTCAAATCAACTACCCACACCAAACTCGAATCAAGATTTTGGAGATGGACTGGTTACGGGTTTAGCAGTACCAGATGATGGTTTGGAACCCGGTTTCTGGTAATAGCCTGCAACTTTTTTCACATAGTCAGCAGTGAAGCCGCTGTTGCAGCCTGTGTAGTTACCAGTCATCCACCAACAAGCAACACCACGCACAGCAGCCGTTTCATTGTTACCACTAGCAGCCAACTGCTTACTTAACTCCCGGCGTGTAATACATGAGACCACTTCGCGTGCTAACCCAGCATCACTGTCAAACTGCGCTGGTGTCACTTCCTTCTTGAGACAATTTTTTGACCAGCCTTTAAGGGTTTCTGGTTTGACTCGCCATTCACTGTAATATCCATCATCTTTACTACCACTTTTCGGCGGTGCTGCTTGCCGCAGTGCTTCTACCATCGCGTTTATTTGGGTTTCCGACGCTGACGACTGTGCTTGAGCTAAAGAAGATTCTGGCAAAACGAGTGAAGACAATCCAAAGCTCAGAATGACTCCACTTACTAGTAATCGCATTAATTTTCTCCTCACGACGTTAAACTTCTCCGTTATAGCAGAATTCGTAAAACTGAAAGCTTCGAGGGTTGCATAAGTCTTTTTTAAACTTTGTTTCAACCTAGGAATCATTGCATAAAAATATCGATATCTTAAAGAGAGCGCTTTATTGAAATCAAGAAAGTGGAGATAGCAAAGCGAAAATATCATGAACTTTGCTCTGGTTTATCTTGCATTTAAACTTGTTTTTTCGCAATAAGTAAAAGTCTTGGTTGGAGGTGAGCACAATGACAGGAATGCTTTGGTTTGCAGGTTTTTGCTTTCTTTGGCTGATTGGTATAACCCTCATAGCAGAAATTTGGTTTTTTGAGGAAGAGCAGGAGTTTTGACGACAAATTGTGATGTTTTCTTTGACAGAAGATGGTGAAAAAGCCCCACAGACTTGTTCCCAGTCTCAGACTGGGAATAGAGTTATCGAGGCTCCGCCTCGCGTTTAGGAGAACCAGAGGCTCCGCTTTAGAGTTGGTATGACCTGGCTGAGCCAGGTCACGAGGGGTTGAGGCTTTAAACATTCAACACTCGTTTTTCTAACTTCACCTCAAAGCGTTCTCCCGGTTTAGGATCTATCACCTGCGTTGATAAATTGTTCTTCTCTAATAACGAACGAAATTCCTCAACGCTTCCCTTAATTTGAAGAAAAGAGTTGAGTAATCCCTCAAAAGTGACATCTCCTCCAGCTGCAGTCGAGAGCATGACTTGGGGTTGTAACCACTGAGCAACTTCTAAGGCATATTTATTCCCCTTGATAAATGCGCCAACCAAAGGTAAAGCTGCGTCAATTAACGGAGTGATAACCACATCCACTGGAGCAATTTCCTTAAGTGTGGAGGAATGATTTCCATGAGGCTCGTAATAAAGTGTCAAACCGCTTTCCAACTCTTTGAGGAGATAACCATTTTCTACCAAATTTAGACCAACCAGTGAGCCGGGAGTTGCTTTAATTTCAACGCTTTGATTCAGTGTGAAACTTTCTCCATGAGCAAGTGTTGTGACTTGAGTATAATTTAACTGCTGTACAACTTTGGCAGCATTGGGAGAAGCTACAACTGGAATATTGCGGTCAAGCTGCTTGAGTGTTGGTGGATGAGCATGGTCTTCTAAACCTTGAGATAGCAGAATTAGGTCTATGTTCTCTGGTATTGGGCGTTCTTGCGATCGCGAGCCTTTAAAGAACCAATTCTGACCGCCAAAAGTTAACGAATCAACTAGCCAAGGATCAAGAAGTATCCTTTGTCCTCCAATTTCAATCAGCCAAGAATTGCTGTCTAACCAAGTTAAATACATAAACTTTTGTAAACATAACACCTAAATTAATTATGAACTAACCAAGGTAACCAATGTCCTGAAGCATTTGGACATGCTTGTGTAAAGGTGCGAGTGTATTTGCAGTCATCATCCCACTAGCAGCCACAGCTGGTAAACCAATACCAGGAAAAGTCGAGTCTCCACAACACAAAAGCCCTGGAACAGGTGTACCAGAACCAGGAAAGAAACCTTTTCCAGCCTGAATTGCAGGACCATATGAACCTCTATGGCGTCGCAAATAGCGCTCGTGTGTGAGTGGTGTACCAACCAGTGTGACATCACAACGTGAGCGAATATCTGGAATAATTCGTTCTAAGGCTTGCCACATAACTTCTGCACGTAACTGCTTTTGTCGTGGATACTCCTCACTTTTTCGGTTCATTCCTTCCCACAGCTCATAAGGTTCACTACCAGGAGTGTAAACGTGAATGACGTGCTTTCCGGGTGGTGCTAATGAGGGATCTAAAACTGAGGGAATAGATATCAAGACGACGTTCTGAGGAGCTGTCACACCGTTTTCCCAATTATTAACAACTATATAATGACACGCAAGGTCAGAGGGCAATCCTTGTGCGTCAATACCCAGGTGGAGATGCATAAAACTATCGCATTCAGGTGTTGCTTGTCGTTCCTGAAACTTTTTTGGTAATGCTTCTTGTGGAATCAACTTGAGCGTATCCCATACCGATGCATTAGAAATGACTGCCCGACGCGCTCTTATTTGTTTCCCACCACGCAAACGCACACCTACTGCACGCTTTCCTTCTACAAGAATTTGCTCAACATGAGCGTTCAGCATCAATTGACCACCATGTCGTTCCAGTCCCCGTACTAAGGCGTTCACTAAAGCACCACTTCCACCTATAGGATAGTCAAGTACGACGCCTGGTCGATACCAATCTGCAAACATAAACGCTACCTCTGCGGCACTTGTTCCATCTGCTGGTAGTCCGGAGAGAAGAAAACACAGCAAGTCCAGCCAGTTGCGTATGAAAGAGTCTTTGATAACGCCGTCCATAATTCGGCTAAACGGTCCTGTGAGCTTGCCGATGTCTGCAATATGTTGGAATAAAGACGGGACAAATCTGCTCACAGTCATAATCGCGCCAACATCAAGACGTAAGGCTGCTGGCGGTAGTGCAGTTGCAGCACGCGCCAATGGTTCCATCACACGTTGCAGTTCACGCCATTCAACCACAGCCTCATCGCCACGAAACTGTTTTAGCACCTCACAAAACTGGTCAGCACCAACCGAGGTGTCAAAATACCCTTCTGGTAAATAGCACCCCCACGTATCGTAGGTGACGCAAGGTAACTCCTCACCGATTGCATCTAGTACTTGTTTGAGAGGATTAGCAGAGGGACTGTAGGATAAGCCAGAATAAAGCGATGGACCTGAGTCGAATTTGAATCCATCACGCTCAAAAGCGTGCGCTGCACCACCTGGAATTGAGTGACTTTCGCACACTGTGACATTAAAGCCATACCGTGCCAGAAGAGCTGCACAGCTTAAACCGCCAATACCACTACCAATGATGATAAAATCTACCTCTTTCTGACCTAAGATAGATGCTGTATTAGAAGAAGTTTGATAAACCACTGAGCGTACCTTGTGCTAGTCTTGCGTCATTCAAGGATATTGTAATGCAACGTAACAATTCTTAAAACTGCACATAATGCCAAAAACCCGGTTGTTGTAACCGGGTTTTCCATAGAGATTGGGGTTATATCCCCTGCGGCTCATATAGATGTTTAGTTATAAAGCACTCAACTAACAATATCTACAATCAGAGGTTTGTCTGTTCCGGAAAATAAGAAGCTTTTTTTTCAACAGATTTGCGGGAGTCCCCAGGCTCAACGGAACGAAGTGGAGTAGCCTGGGCGAGGTTGCCGGGACGACGGAGGAACGGAGTCGTCCAATGACTTACGGCTTGATGCATAATCGCGTACTTCGTTTGATTGACTGTACTTTCGACGGGCTAAATTGTCCAAGCCTGTGCCAATTGTGGTCATAGACTGAAACGTTTTTGGTTTTAGCTGTTTGGGTATAACCACCAACCCAACCGATATAAAACTTGCCTGCCTTTTCGGCTTTAACCAAATCACCAGAGCGCAAACCAAACGGTGTCACTGTCCCACCTTTTCGCTTTCTGTTTTTGGGTGCATCCGAAACCGGATTCTCAAAATGGAGTTGGCGACGAAACAAGTTAGGACGTGCAATGACACGGAATGGTGCAGACGTAATCGCCACATCTCCCACCCAGTGATGTCCACGAGTATTAGCAGTGTGGAACTTCTCGAATTTCATGAAATTGCTTGCTGCTAGCGCGATTCCATCATAAGCGTGAGTCTCAGGAGTTTGTTTCTCCTTGTTTTTCTTGTCTTTAGTTAGTCCTAGCTGTTGTCTAAGGATTGAAGTTTGCCAACCTTCTTGCGCATTAGTCGGTGCAATTTTCTCCAACCATTGCAACATTACTTTTTGACCAACCATTACCGGACTAAACCCTTTGTCACCTCTAGCCTTAACGTATTCGTAGGTAATTTGGGTAATAGGAAATAGTTTTACCAATTCTTTAGTGACTCGCAGTTCCATCTCTTTGTTAGCGCGGATGCTGGGTGACAATTTATTCTGTTTACGGTTATCGAAACGCTTTTGACGATGTGCTCTGTTGTTGAATGCAACATTGCGGTTGATGCGTCTGCCACGTCTAGCACGTCGTAGGATCAGCCTCCCTGACATCTTTTTTGTGACATCTGAGAATGGCAAGATGAGATGCGCCATAAACAAAGTAAACTTGACTGATTGGACACCAACACCTGTAAACTTTTTGCCCGGATCTAATCCTAAAGCAATTGATTGTTGGTGATAACCAGATGGTTCGACTAATAGCTGAATGCAGAAAACATTCAGGTTGTTGTATACAATCTTGGCTTTGCCTTCCTTGAGCCAACGTCTAGCACGGCTAGGTTTTGTTGGCATAAGTGGTTTTCCGTCTTTGTCTAGTACTGATACTCGCATAAAGTGATAAACCTCCGAGTAAAGTTATTTGTCCCTTAGCCCAACTTGTTCAGCATGTCCTTTCTGCAAGCGCTTACAACCAGTAAGCTTGGAGATAATCCGAACTAGGGAAACATTCGGAAGTCTGTAACAGAACAAGTCTCATGGGCTAGTCATCTCTTGCGTTGCAAGCTGGTTCTTGCAAGCCCCTACCGAGCGCCGTTAGGCAGGTAGGGGTAGTTGACAGCACCTAGTCAGAAGACTCTGGGTTTACAATTGAACCCATAAACAAAACGCTTCCTGTCTGATTATCGCGAATCGCACAGAAAAAAGGACGGTCAACAATCATCTGGAATGGTTCTGGTTTCAACTGCACAGAAGTTGTGCGTACTCCCACTGAAGTCACTGCTGCTGCTTCCGTACCTTCTTCATTCACCTCGACGAAAGTTTTATGTTGAACAGTGTCAATGAAGAGTTTTTCTTCACTCATCGCTGAAAAATCTGCTTTCTTGCTGAAAGCCTCCTCCATACCTAAAGCTTTCAGCGCCTGATTGAGTTCAATGTTATAGACCATTTTAAAGCGGGGTAAGCGAATAAAGCCTTCCCGTTTGCTGAACTTAGTCATCCACTGTTCCCAGTTCTCAGTATTCAAGTTTTGATAGAAGGCTGTTAGGCTAGAGTTCTGTTTAGGCAGGAAAATATAAAAGCTGATTCTGCCATTATCGCCGTAAGGTAAACTAGCTGCCTGAAATTCTTCCGTTTCGTAGTATTTATAGTCACCCGTTTGCGACATCATCGGGTGTTGTTTCTGCTCGCCAGATATGAGGTTAAAGGGATAATTAGCTGTTGTGTTTTTATCGAATTTCTCTGTCCAGCTCCCTTTGAAGTAGATGGCGTTGATGAGAAATAGCACTTGCTCGGGTGTAATCTCTTCAACAATCTTGTCTATCTTCCCGCTTGTCTTCTCTTTTACCCAGTTATTGATAATAGCAGGTGAACCTGGATCGCTAAAGTCTAAATTGCTCACCTCAGCTTTGTAGAATTCCTGGTTTGTCTGCAAGAATTCTGGTTTAAAAGGAAAGTTTTGCCTTGCCCAAAGCGAGTTAGCAATAGTTAGTTGCACTTTTGGATCGGGGTTTTCTAAGAATTCTTTTAAGACCGCGTTAGAGGAGTTGATTTGTTCCAAACTCAACCCCTGTAACTCAAGTGCTTTAGCCATTGCTTGTTGTGTGCTACCACTAGCGCCGTTGTAGGTCATGGCAAGGGCGATCGCTACACTTGAAGGGGAGACAAAAACATTCTTATCAGCGTCTGTTTTCAGAATTTCTGAAAACAGTTTAAAGCCAAACTTAGTGTTAGCAGCAACGAGTTTTTCATCATCCATCTTGAATGTGTTTTGCGATATCTCATATTCTGACTGAAACACAGGAGATTCAGCAACCACCTTCGTGCTACTACTCATGAATTGGCAGTACCCTAATACACCCATCAGCACAACGCTAGCAGCAGTCAAAAGGTAACGTCTTGCCGAACGCACGCCGTAACGTCTTGGCATAAAATTTTACGTAAAATTAATAAATATATGGTTAATTTTACCATCTTTATTCCCAAAGTTTTTATTTTGACTACGGTATTTCCGGCAACAAAACCATACAAAAGTCCTGATATCGCAACAAACTCAATCTGAATATCGACGAAGTAAACTAGGTAAACAACTCTTCATTATTTTGTATCAGATTGTAATCGAGAAGAAGTTGTTATCACAGGTGCACTATCGCCAAGAATAGCTTTACTTCCATCAAGCAATGCATTATCGATACAAAGTTTACACACGGCGATTCTTACTAGCTATCGGGATAGGTTTACTAGGTCTGCTATTGTCACCACTCATATTCTACGGGTGGCGGTGTTTTCTGCGTCCTTCCCGCACGGATATGGAGCAAGTTTTGTTTCGTGGAATTGTTTACAAACGTTATCCTCTCTCGACACCACGTCCAACAATGATCCACATTGTCACCATTGACTTAAAAACACCAGGAGTGAAAGCACTTGTCACTCCAGGAGAACCAAAACCAACGGATAGAGAAACAAGCGCACGGAAAACCTCTGATTTTCTCAAAGAATTCAAGCTGCAATTAGCAATTAATGCTAGCTTTTTCCATCATTTCCACGAAAAGTCCCCTTGGGAGTACTATCCTCACAGTGGTGATCCTTCCTATCCAATAGGCGAGGCTATCTCCAATGGATATCGTTATTCACCACCCGAAGCAAATTTCCCCATGTTGTGCTTTTCTGCTCAAAATCGTGCTCAAATCTTGAAAAGTGATAAGTGTCCTGAAGGTACAACTCAAGGTGTTGCAGGGAACCAGCTTTTAGTTTATCGCGGTCAAGCAATTGATGATAACTCAAATGATGATAAGCCTTATCCACGTGTTGCAGCTGCTATCAATCGAGAAGGAACAAAATTGTGGCTGATTTTGGTAGATGGAAAACAACCACTTTACAGCGAAGGAATCACAATTGCTGAATTGACAAAAACTGTCACCGATTTGGGGGTTTACACAGCACTGAATTTAGATGGAGGTGGATCAACGACACTGGTGATTGGAACCAATAATGGTTCAAAGGTGTTAAACGCTCCAATACATACCAGAGTACCAATGCGTGAGCGTCCTGTTGGTAATCATTTGGGATTTTTTGCGGCGGAGTGAGTTCTATACTTTCCTTCTTGCACCCTTTGGGAATTCTAATTGCAAGATAGTGCAAATAGAGGAAAGCTTTATGAAAGAAAATTTTGAGGGAATTGATGACACACAAGTGAAAAGTTCACTGCAAGTCGAGAGTGAAAAGCCAGACGTTGTAGTGCAAACAGACAAGAGTTTCCTTGTAAGGGAGATTGAACACTCCAACAAAGAACAAATCAGACCTATCGATTTAAGCAAACTTGAAGCATTTAACGAATGAAAGACCCTGAACCAATGTAACCGTAAGCTTACAAAATCAAGACAACAAGAAAGGAAATCTTTCCCTATAACTAAACTACTTGAAAAGGGGAGCATCCCAATTTTGCAAAAATAAAGGGAAAAAGATAATTCGCGAGCAATAATCGCGAATTATCTTGGTGATTCAATCTTCTGGTTCTTCTTCCTCTTGCTCATCAC
>NZ_QMEB01000173.1:0-4743 GCF_012912135.1 Brasilonema bromeliae SPC951
AGGGTGAGGTTTTCTCTCGTTAGGAGGAGGTTGCTTACTGAACGGGACGCACAATTGGGGGAGTTGTAGGTTTCTTTTCTTGAAAAATGGCAGCAAGTGCTTGTTCCAAAGTTTCTGCCATGACAATTCGGTTATTGTAAGCAACAATCACCCTTACAAGTGTTGGCAAGCTGTTTTGTTCAGCTTCTAAATAAAGAGGTTCAACATACAACAGGGAACGTTCTATGGGAATCACTAACAAATTTCCTTGAATTGCTCTTGAACCTTGGCGATTCCACAGAGAAATTTGCTGCGAAATAACTGGATCTTGATTAATCAAAGCTTCAATTTGTTCTGTTCCATAAACCAACTGCTGCTTAGGAAACTCGTAAAGCAACAACTTGCTGTATTCTTGCCCATCGGAACGTGCTGCTAACCAAGCAATTAAATTTGCGCGTTGTACAGGTTTGAAGGGTAGTAGTAAGATGAACTCTTCCGATTGTGCTTGAGGTAGTTTCATAATCAGGTAGTAAGGCTGTACCTGCTGCTGTTTGCTACCGTAAATTTCGTCGGGGATTTGCCACAAGTCTTCTTGATTGTAGAAAACTTGTGGGTCTGTCATGTGATATGTTAATAATCGCTCAGATTGAATGCTGAAAAAGTCTTGTGGATAGCGGATATGGCTGCGCAGAGCGACTGGCATTTTATCCAAGGGTTTTAGTAATTTGGGGAAGATAGCCCCTAAAGTATGAATAATTGGATCTGTTGGATCGGTAACATAGAAATTGACAGTGCCGTTGTAGGCATCAATGACAACTTTTACAGAATTACGGATATAGTTAAATTTATTTTTGCCTGGGTCGGAATATGGGTAGCGATCGCTCGTAGTGTAAGCATCAATTATCCAGTAAAGATAAGTCTTGTCACCTTTGATATCTGTTCCTTCGCCATCTGTAGCAACTAAATAAGGGTCACTGTCGTAGCGTAAAAAGGGAGCGATCGCCCGCACTCGTTCTTTAATATTGCGACGAAACAGCAGCTTTGTTTGCGGTGTAAAATTGCGCGTCAGCAGCATCTGCCAATCTTTAAGATATTCAGCAAACACCAAGCGCCGCCACATCGCACCAATAGAGATTCCTCCACGTCCATCGTAGACGTTATAGACGTTATCATTCTGGCTGGGATAGTCTAATTCTTGGGTTTTTGTCCCCGTCATCACATAATTATTGGTGATTTCGCCATAATAAATGCGCGGTTGATTAATAGGAACACTTGAGCGAACTGATTCATTCGTTATCAGCAACGAACCCTGGTTATCTGTGTTATTAACTCCAATATCTTTGACGTAGTAATCAGGTAATCCGCCAGGTGCGACAACATTTACGGGGCTGAGTGTAAACCCATAGCCATGAGTGTAGATAAGATGTTTGTTCACCCAAGTTTGTGCTTGTTGTGGTACGTCACCGTAGTCTAGTTCCCGCGCTGCGATGATTGTCTGTTGCTTTTCATCTGTTTGTTCTCGTTTCAGGGTATAGCGATCAATGTCAGCCCCAGGAAACTTGTAGTAAGGTCGGATTTGTTGCAACTGACGGTTGCTTTCTAGAAGAGGACGTGTATCCCACAACCGGATATTGCGAATTGTCAGGTCATTTTCTTGCAAATTACTCGCAGTTAGTTGACCTCGGGGGTCAAAAGTTCTTGCTTCTATGGCATCTAAATTAAAAGCTTCTCTGGTGAGGGCGATAGTACGCTCAATGTATGGGCGTTCACGACTCAGTTCATTCGGTTGCACAACAAAGCGTTGTACTGCTGAGGGTAAAATCTCTCCAGAAACCGCCGCCACAAATATGTACAGTCCGAGTGCGTAAATGAGTTGAGGTGGATAGAGAATGAGTTTAAAACTTGTTTTTCTTGCTCTAGATAAAATAATTATTTGCAGTAGTAGATATATGGCGATCGCCACTGCCAAAAAACTCAACCCAGTGTAAATTGGCAACAAGACATTAACATCGGTGTAACTAGCACCATAAATCACCCCGCTGGTGGAATACAAAAGTTTATATCTTGCAATCCAATAATGCAGGGCAACTGCTAACATGAATAAGCTACTTAAAGCTTTTAAGTGGAGTCGCTGCTGTGTAGAAAACCCTGTAAATCTTCCTTCACTGAGACTATTTGCCGAACACAAGTAAATGAGCGTTGCGGCGCAGATGGCAAAGAGAAACAGTCCCACTAGCCAAAATGCCAACAATTCCCAAATCGGTAGAGAAAATACATAAAAGCTAATATCTTGGTGAAATAGCGGTTCTGTGCTGTTAAAACTAGTGACATGAAAATACTCTAGAACGGTTACCCAATGTGTTGATAACAGAAAACTTAGGAGTAAACAGATGAGGAGTGCGATCGCTCTCAAGCAAAACTCACAATAAATAACAATCCCAATTGTCAACACCAACAACAGAATCGACTGCACAATTGGGATGGCTATCTGCTGTATTTGCATTTGCTGCAATACCTGCTGTAACCAAGGTGTCAATGCCAACTTAGTGGTGGGTAATTGAACATTTGGAAACCACAAATTTAAGGCTTTCTGAGCATAAAAAATAAACACTAACCCCGCCAGCGCACTCAATGTTATCACTACTGGTAAGAGCAAGCGCAATCCGAGTTCTGAATCCTGAGTGGCGAGGTGTGAAGTCGGACTTTTTAAATTTTGAACTTTGTTCGCGTAGCGTGTCCGCAGGACATATTTTGAATTTGGAATTGTTCCGTCCCCTTGTCTGCTTGGGGAATACTTCAACCTTGAGGTGACAAGAAAATTGCTGAATAAAAAACCGACTGAGGTGAAAAAGACAACTGCCCACACTATTAGTTGCGTTAACAAGCGCAACAAAAATTCTCGTAAATATCCAACTTCACTAAACCAGAATATTTCTGCTCTCAGGTGGCAAGTTAAATCAAAAAACAGCCATAGCCCTAGTAGCAGGATAATCAGTCGAGACCCTCGTTTGAATAAGCCATCAACCATTAATCTATGACGAACGCATTGCACGACCTTTACTAGACGATCTTAAATCAGCGCCAGGTCAATAGGTGGATTTGAGGATTATTATCTATCAACTGTTTCCAGAGCTTTTTTAGGCAATGTGACAAAAGATGCCCAAAAGTTATCCATATTTTCTCGAAATCCATCTGGAAAAGCGTTATTCCCTGCCAAGGATTGGGAACGGTACATGAGTGTCATTTCACTTCTACAATAACTTTGCCAACGGCAATGTAAACCCAGGTACAACATCGTCACCACTCAAAATTGCTGTAGCTGGATACTGGGTTATTGAACCATCCAGGCGATAAACCAAAGCTTGCTGATTTTGACGGTCAATTAACCATCCCAACTTGACACCATTAGTTATATATTCCTCCATCTTTGCCTTGAGTTTTTCTAGACTATCGTTTTTAGAACGAATTTCAATGACAAAGTCGGGTGCTAGGTTGATAAACTTGTCCTCTTGTTCATCCCAACCTTCGCTTAAGCGTTCTTTAGCCACAAAAGCTGCATCAGGGGAACGTACAGCAGTATTAGGTAATCTAAAACCTGTACTTGAACTAAACACTTCACCTAAATTCTGACTTTCTACCCAAGTCAGGAGATAAGTAATTACTTTTGCTTCTCTATTTCCAGAAATTCCCCCAGTCGGTGGCATAGTTTCTAGTGTTCCATCAGCATTACGTTCAAACCTAAGTTCTGGATTTTGCGAACTCGTGAGCATAAGTTCTTCATCGGTGACAGTGTACAAAGACTGCACCTTAACTTTTTTGCTGTTCATGACAATGCCATAAAGCTTGATATACAGTTCAATTCTAGGGCATTGGGCAATGGTGCTTTGCGGCTTACGCTCAGAGGATGTTTGGTTTGAATTCGCTCTTAGAAAGGGGACACGTGACCGAAAGCCCCCTTTTTAACTAGTCATTTAGCTAAACTGTTCGCCCGCATCTAAGTTAAACAACATTTGTAAAGTTTGCATACACCGGCGTCTTGCCTCGACATCTTGCTGAGCTCGCAGTTGCACCATTGGATCATGTAAAATTTTGTTAACAATTCCTTTGGTTAAAGCTTCAATAACTTCTTGATGTTTTTCGCCGAATTCTGAGCCTAATCTCGACAATGCTTTTTCTAGTTCTTGCTCGCGGATTGTTTCAACTTTATTTCGCAAACAGCTAATTGTGGTGATTGTTTCGAGCGATCGCCACCAAACATCAAAAGCTTCCGTCTCCTCTTCTAAAAGTCCTTCGGCTTCCTGCGCCATTTTGCGGCGACTTTCTTGGTTTTGTGCGACTACCGCCTTTAAATCATCCACATTAAACGCCTGTACGTTTGTTAACGTGTTGACATCAGCATGAACGTTACGTGGTACAGAAATATCAATTAACATCAAAAGTCGGCTGGGTTCCAAAACCATCTCCAATTTAGCGCGGTCAAGAATCGGCTCGGTTGCAGATGTACTTGTAAACACTAAATCACTTTCGGTTATTACCGTCATTATTTCCGAAAGCAAGCAAGTTTTGATGGGTTGTCCGGGGAAGTGCTTTGCCAATTCCTCCGCCCGTCCGAGAGAGCGATTTAAGATACAAATTTGTTCAGCACCTTTGGAAAGTAAGTGTTGTACTAGCAACCGCGACATCTTGCCAGCACCTAAAATTGCCACCCGACAAGCGGTTAAATTTACCAGTTTCATCTGCGCCAACTCCACAGCCGCTGAACTG
>NZ_QMEB01000173.1:4753-14223 GCF_012912135.1 Brasilonema bromeliae SPC951
GATGGAGACTGCGCCAGTACCAATGCTGGTTTCGGTGCGAACCCGTTTGCCAGCTGTAATAGCTTGTTTAAATAAGCGATTCAAAATTGTTTTTATACCGTTGTATTGCTGTCCCAGTTTGTGAGTATTTTTGACTTGAGCCAGAATTTGACCTTCTCCCAAAACCAGGCTATCTAAACCAGCAGCAACACGCATCAAGTGCATGACCGCATCTTGATGGAGCAAAACAAACAGATGTTGCCGTAAAGATGTGACTGGTAGTTTACTGTGTTCTGAGAGAAACTGAGTCACTTCTCGAATACCCTGTTCGGTTTCTTGAGCAACAACGTAAATTTCCAGACGGTTACAAGTGCTTAGTATTGCGACTTCTTCAATATGAGGATAGCTGAGCAAGTGCGCGATCGCACCTTCAGTCTGTGGTTCTGGAATACTCAGTTTTTCCCGAACTTCTACCGGGGCTGTTTTATGGCTTAACCCCACCACTGCTATATTCATTTGCTAAATCTTAGTTACTAATTGAGAATTAGGAATTGGGTAAAGGGTAAATGAATATTACTATCCTTTTACCCTTCCCCAAAAATTAGTGCAATTGCAATTCCTTGGGTTGTTTATCAAACATGTGGATAGTGTCCACAAATCGGGCAGTACGCGATTGGTTAGAAATTACCAAGCTTTGAGTTCTTGCGCCTCCTTGGAAGAAGCGGACGCCTTGCATGAGGTTACCAGTCGTAATTCCACAAGCAGCGAATAAGACAGTTTCACCAGATGCGAGTTCATGAGCATCGTAGACCTTATCGGGGTCATTGATATTCATAGACTTGAGCCGATCAAGGTTGGCTTGTTTGCTTTCGCCAATCAAACCAGTCTTGACGATCGCAGGATCGTAAATCAGTTGACCTTGGAAGTGACCACCCAAAGCACGCATTGCAGCTGCGGAAATAACGCCTTCTGGGGCTGCACCAATTCCCATCAGGGCATGAATGTTGGTTCCAGCAAAACCACAAGATATGGCTGCGCCCACGTCACCATCAGAAATCAGCTGGACTCTCGCTCCTGCGTCCCGGATTTCTTTGATCAAGTCGTTGTGGCGTTCACGCTTCATCACCACGACAACAAGTTCGTCGATACCTCTATCTAGAGCCTCAGAGAGAATCTTCAGGTTTTCAGTGGCAGATTTGTTGATGTCCACCTTCCCCTTAGCCGCTGGAGGAGCTGCTAGCTTCTTCATGTAGAAGTCGGGAGCAGCAAACAAACCACCTTTTTGAGAAATTGCCAAAACAGCCATTGAGCCTGGTTGACCGTAAGCTACAAGGTTAGTACCTTCACAGGGGTCAACAGCGATATCAATTTCAATGAGTTCATCAGGATTGCAGAAATTTTTGGCATCTGGCTGGCTACAAATACCAACTTCTTCCCCGATATAAAGCATGGGCGCGTCATCGCGTTCGCCTTCCCCAATCACGATGCGACCACGCATATAAATTTTGTTCATCCGTTCCCGCATGGCTTCTACAGCCACTTCGTCAGCGGTATTTTTTTCACCTTTTCCCATCCAGCGTGCGGATGCGATCGCGGCTTGTTCAACAACTTCAATAATTTCTAACCCAAGTGTATTTTCCACAAACTCTGCCCTCTCGGTTGCTTGATTTTGCGTCGTTCCAGAAACCTGTTTCAGTTTTCAAGTCTACCAAAGGGCGGATACCTATGGGGATACCTGTGGAAAATACTATCACTAACCCTTATGTTAAGTTTTGCATCTTATGAAGTTACATAGCACAAAACGACACACTTTCTCACCCATATATATCAAAAGCTTTATAGAAAATTGTGTTTCTTTGATGGTTTAACTTGACTTTTGCAATCAAGTTTCTACCAAGTTGCACTCAAGCGTATCTGGTGACCAATACAGTTGGTGATAAGCCTTTCTCTCTCCCAAGCACTCAAGAACTGCTTGCCTCAATGCATAAATTTTTGAAGTAAACCGTATGACTCAGGAGGCAAATCGTGCTTCTCAACGCTCGTTACCAGGCTCAGCCTGGTAACGAGAATACAGAGGCTCTGCCTCTTGTTGATAATGGTGCAATATTTCATCAGAACTTTCTGAGAACTTTACCTAAATTTAGCCGAATTTCGTTGTATCTACATATCGTCAACTTATTTTATGACCTAAGAGTGAAAGTCTGGCAAGTGAACACCACTTTGCTGTTTGTCATGGTTTTACTTGACTTTTGCAATGAAGTTTGTTCCAAATTGCAGTCAAACGTATCTTTACAGTATTGCTGTTAAATAAAACATTCTGAAATAGAACCATTTTGAACAACGGAGAAAATTTCTATGTCAATTGAAATATCAATAGCATTATTTTCTTATCTTTTGGGTGTTGTTATTCAATGGGTTGGATTTAGACCAAAATTCAGGGAATTAGACGAATACACAAATTTTCCCATAATTTGGGCTGCCAAAATAGTTACAATGATTGGTTGCTTTATGGAGGCTTTGACCTGGCCTTATAGTCTGATTTTAGAGAATGAACTTATTTTAGAAAAAAACGAAACGAAGTAAAAAAACTTCATTACTCTAGACTACATAAATAGATGTACGGTAGTTTGATTGGTCATTTAGCAACAATGACCAAGCCCTTTGGGGTGGATGTAAGAGTATAAGGGAAAGAAAGCTCCTGCTTTCCTACACCCCTACACCCCTATACCCCTTTTAAAGCTCCTCCAGTTTGTCTTGTGCCAGCCATGAATTAGACTAAATAATAGATGAAAATGATTCACAAAAAACTTTAAAAACATTATGTTGAACTCTCTGAACACCCTACTAGGTCGCCATCCTGAACGCATCAAAGCCAATGTTGAAATCTACACCTGGCAAACTTGCCCATATTGCATTCGCGCCAAGATGCTGTTGTGGTGGAAAGGTGTAAAATTCACGGAATACAAAATCGATGGTGACGAAACAGCCAGAGCAAAAATGGCAGAACGTGCTAATGGACGCCGCAGCGTACCGCAAATTTTTATTAACAATCAGCACATCGGCGGTTGTGATGACCTTTATCAGCTAGACACGCAAGCTCAATTAGACCCTCTTCTTGGTCAATCGGCTGTTTAGCTTCTCCTCAATAAGAATATGTCTCTTGAGTACACAGAATATCTCATACATCGTCAATGGATGAGTCGCGCTTTAGAGTTAGCACAAATAGCGGGTGATGCAGATGAAGTTCCTGTAGGTGCTGTTGTGATTGATTCGTCTGGAAGTTTGATTGCAGAAGGAGAAAACAGAAAAGAACGTGACAAAGATCCGACGGCGCACGCGGAAATAATTGCAATTAAAGCAGCGGCTCAAAAATTACGAACTTGGCGTCTTAACGAATGTACCCTTTACGTCACCCTAGAACCGTGTCCGATGTGTGCAGGTGCTATTGTACAGGCGCGCATAAGACTTCTAGTCTATGGAGTGGACGACCCCAAAACTGGTGCAATTCGTACCGTTGTGAATATCCCTGATAGCGCTGCTTCCAATCACCGCTTGCGTGTCATTGGGGGTATTTTAGAATCCTCCTGTCGTCAGCAATTGCAAGCTTGGTTTGTGAATCGACGACATTTTTCTAACTAACGGACAGAGGTAAAACTGTCCAGTGGGTGCTACACAAGTTAGGGAAGAAAATCTACGGTGTAACTAACAGAGTCTTGAATGTATTCAACCTAACAGCCAGTAGCTACCGTCATGATTTCGTTAAACTCTCCCTCTGATACTCCCTGTGAACATCTTGCTACTACGCCAGAAACAGCTAACGTGACTCACATTACGACCTCTGAGATTTCTCCTTGGTTAAGTCCTTTGGTGTATTTCTTAGGAGGTCACGTTCTTCTACCATCTTTCTTTGGAAGCATTAGAGTCACCGGACAAAAAAATCTTCCCCAAACTGGTCCTGTTATCCTTGCTCCCACACATCGGGCACGTTGGGATTCTTTGCTATTACCGTATGTCGCTGGTCGCTGCGTAACTGGACGAGATTTGCGATTCATGGTCACTGTGACTGAATGCCAAGGATGGCAAGGCTGGTTTGTTCGACGCTTAGGGGGGTTCTCTGTAGACCCTCAACGCCCCTCAATTACGACTCTCCGTCATAGTATTGAACTCCTTGAAAGGGGGGAAATGTTAGTTATTTTTCCTGAGGGGGGCATTTTTCGCGATCGCAAAGTTCACCCATTAAAGTCAGGAATTGCTCGTCTGGCTTTGAGTGCGGAATCTAGTCATCCTGAATTAGGCATAAAAATTGTACCCATCGGCATTAATTACAGCGAACCTTACCCTACATGGGGTACGGATGTAAGTATTCACATTGGTTCTGCAATAAAAGTAGCAGATTACACTAAAGGTTCTTTGAAACAAGATGCCAAGCGTCTTACTGGTGATTTGACAAAGGCTCTGCAAAAATTAAGTTATCAGGAATCACAAATCACTCCTCGTGCATTTGCAGAAATTGCGAATAGTTAACCTACAGCAGTGTTCAAAAGATTACACCACAAATCGTAGAGTGACCATTGTCCATAAAAGTTATGTGATGGACATTTGAGATATCGTGGCAATGCTCACCCGAAAGAAAACCCCCGTAAGGTAGACTTTTGTAACAACTCCTGCTGATTGCTAAGGGGAATTCAGTCAATTTCTTAATTCTCTTTTAGTCCCATCAAGCAATTAGCATTCTTAGTTGAAAAATCAGAGGAATTTGTGCGTTTGTTCATAGCGGTAATTTAGGTAGTACGCAGAAACTATGGGAACCTGATTTCGTTGATGTTCAGTCTAAATCAGGGAAACTGAATATGAGACTTTGTTTTGCCAAAGTTCAAAACAGAGTTAAGATACCCCAAGTTTCCATAACTGTTTTTTTAGTTACCTCTTTAAATGACCTCATGAACTCGTTTGCAACCATTCCTATATTTCGCTTCACTTCCTTAGTGGTGATAGCAACCCTGAGTTTGTTATCACCTGTTCATGCTCAAGTACAGCTACCCACTGGTTCTAGCCAACCACAACCCATAGATCCCAACGATCCAAATAACCTTCGTCCCACAGCACAAAATAACAGCCTTTTGAGCCTTGACGGAGGGAGGCGTCTCATGGCAGAAGCAAGTAATGCAGTTTCTTCTCAAAACTACGACGCAGCAGCAAAGAAACTTCAAGAAGCACGAGCCGTATTTAATCAGCTGTCTAATTTCTATCAAGAATTAAATTCTAGTTTTTCTGGAATTGACAATAGAGTTGCGGATGATCAACGAAAAAAGGCGCTAGAAACTGCCCAAATGCGAGACGAAGCTTCTTACCAGCTAGCATTGGTACATAGAGCGCAAAATAAGCCAGAATTAGCTGTACCGTTACTTGTTCAAATAGTTAAGAGTCAAAACCCAACACGTGATTTAGGTAAGAAAGCATATCAGCAGTTATTGGAATTGGGCTTTGTGAATGCTCCCTTTTCTGGAGGGGGTAGTAACGCTTCCTCTTCGCCCTCTGGTGCTTCCTCTTCTTCCCCTCAAAAAAATCCTCAAAAGAACCCTCAAAACAACCCTCAAAAGAAATAATCGAATTACCTCTGTCCTTTGCTCACCACTGCCCCTAATCCCCACTTGTCATTCACCCGAATGATAGGATGAGATTATTGGTGGTGGTGAGAAGTTTTGATGTTTGATGCTAAATTGCGTTTTCACTATTAGGACTTACGCAAAAACTCTTCTTAACTCTTATTCCTTTGTGTACGAGTGCGTACGAGTGCAGTAACCTCCTCTGCGTCTACGTTTTTTCAACATTTCGCGTAAGTCCTGATTATGTTATTGTTTGCCAAAGCCTGAGAATCTGGGCACATGCCAAACGCTAACGTGCACGCTACGCGCCATTCGTACCTCCTCATAAGGCACGCTTGAGTGTGTTTTGCTTAGCACGATAAGTTACCTCTTTGACTGCAACTCACTATAACTCTCTATTAAGATATATTTTAAATTGCCCAAATGCGGGAGTTACAATCCCTATTAGGCTTTGAAATGATTAGGAATTGCGATGATGAGTCCCCAGCAAGTAGAGGAAATGATAAAGATAGAACTGCCAGACGCCCTAGTTCAAGTGCAGGACTTGACTGGAGGCGGTGATCACTATCAAGTGACAGTCGTTTCATCGCAGTTTGCAAATAAAGGACTAGTACAACAGCACCAGTTAGTCTATGGTGCGCTTAAGCAAGCTATGTCTAGTGAAGCGATCCATGCTTTAGCACTAAAAACATATACTCCCGATGCTTGGGAAAATAGTCATTAGTCATGAGTCATTAGTCATGAGTCATCAGTCATGAGTCATGAGTTAGGACTAATGATCCAAGCCAAAAGACAACATCAGCAATTAGACTAAAAGCAAATCAGGAAACAAAAAGACCATGACGCCAGAACTTAAAGAGCGGATTGATAATTTAGTAAAACAAAACAAGATTTTGGTTTTCATGAAGGGAACCAAGTTAATGCCCCAATGTGGTTTCTCTAACAACGTCGTACAAATCTTAAATACGTTGGGAGTTCCCTTCCAGACAGTGAATGTTTTGGATGACTACGAAATCCGTCAAGGAATTAAAGACTATTCCAACTGGCCAACAATTCCCCAAGTCTATATCAACGGTGAATTCGTTGGTGGTTCGGACGTCCTTATTGAACTGTACCAGAAAGGCGAATTGCAGCAAATAGTGGAAGTAGCACTTGCTTCGTGAAATGAAGCAGATTGCAGTTAGCAGTTAGTTCTTCATAAATACAGTCCTAGGTGCTGAGTGTTGAGTAATGAGTGAGCTGATGAGCCAATTCACTCGTTACTCACGACTTGTTACCTAGGACTGCTTTGCTCGGAATTGTAAAGAAATATGTCCAAAAGTTCTCATCACGGCCACGCAGGTAATCAGGTATGTTATAATTACCTGCGTTGAGGTGCTGGTACTATTGATAACAAAAGGAAGATATTAATAGTAATCCAGTTGTGGTTGCGTCATTGTAAAGTTTGAAACATCGTGCAAGTAGCGATTAGCCTCCTCTTCTAAGCGATGAATCAGATACGGTTCAATAGCGTTACCGTGTTGCAGTGCGGCTATATAGCCATCCAAATACATCCGCATATCATCCATGCGATAACCGCGATTCCATAACTCGACGAAGGCGTCAGTTAGTCTTTGGTAATAGCGAATGGTTTGTGTGTCTTGGAGCATAACTGCTGTTGGAAAACTGTCTGAAATAGAGGATTGTAATTTATTCGAGCACCCAAGGGAAGTCTCACTTTCAGTTTGGCATTAACTATAAAGACGATATCTCCCCTAAAGGAAAAATCTCGAGCAGCTACAGACTATCTCGATCCTATTCCATAAAACTGGAAATATGATTATCAGGTAAGCTATTGTTATAATTGCCTCAACCAATAACTTAACTGGCAAGGTGAGTGAGTAGTAATCTGTACCGCTAGCTCGAATATGCTTCAACCGCAAAGCTGAAAAAGTTTTTTGGCAGAGGTTAGCTTATTTAGTAAGACTTCCTCGGTAAATGGCACCCAATTCAAAGCAGAGTTTGTAATCAAAAGCATTTTTACTAAGTCTAACAAAAATTTAAGATTATTACTAACTTGGCTTTGGACAACGCGTTAATCAAACGCTTTTTCTGTATTGATATTAGTAAATATGAATTTAATAACAATTGAGGTAACAAGGATTACAAAACCTAAGACATAGGCTTTGTTACCTTGAAATTTATGCACGCTAAGGGGTCTTGCCACCGTGGGTTCGGTTTGTATTGAAATCATTGAGGGAAATCCCCATCTGAGGTCATTGCTTGGTTGGCACTTGCAACAACTGGAGTATCGGGTGCATCAAGCTGCAAGTATTTATCAGGCTAGAGAAGTGTTTTTAAGCCATCAACCGACATTGGTTATTCTAGATGCCGATTTACCTGATGGTGATGGTATTGAGTTCTGCCGTTGGTTACATCGTCAACAACAGCCTCTGATTCTAATGCTATCTGCCCGTAATAATGAGGCTGATATTGTGGCTGGTTTAAAAGCGGGAGCAGATGACTACCTGTGCAAACCTTTTGGGATGCAGGAGTTTCTTGCACGGGTTGAGGCACTTATTCGCCGTAAGCGCACACCCGTTGCACCAGCTTATTTAGATTATGGTGCTTTGCAAATTGATTTGGTACAGCGTCGCGTTCGCATCCTCGGGGAGTTTATCGACTTAACGCCTCAAGAATTCAGTTTGCTCTACGTTTTAGCGCAAGCTGGAGGAGTACCTTTGAGTCGTTCTGAACTGCTACGTCGTGCTTGGCCTGATGCTATAGATAATCCACGCACCATTGATACTCATGTTTTATCATTACGGAAAAAAGTAGAACTAGACCCCCGCCAACCTAGTCTAATTCAAACTATCCGTAATGTAGGATACAGATTTAACACGGAAATTTTAAATGCTAATATTCCAAACTCGTCAACAAAGTTACCTAAAGAAAGATTCAACAATCAACGTTCTATGCTTAGCACTCAGCGCTGATAGAGGAACAACTTCAAATTTCAAATTCGTCTTGGGCTTTTGCTTGCGTTAACTTGTCTCTCAAGTTCAGCCAACTTATTTCAGAGGCTTCTTGATTGACAAGTAAGCGACCTTGTTGTAGACATAAAAGCCGTGTACAAAATTTCTCAACTAGCTCTAGCTGGTGATTGACCATAACAACTGTTGTTTGATAATTTTGAGCCAACTGGCTGAAAATTTCCACCAGATGCTCAGCCTGATTTACATCTAGGGCAGAGGTTGGTTCATCTAACAATAAAATTTTTGGTTGAATGACTAAAGCACGGGCGATCGCCACAAGCTGTCGTTGACCCAAAGAAAGCTGCACCTCAGTCCGCGTTAACCATTCATCTGGAATTTGCAACTGTTCTATCCAGTGACTGACGCGTTGCTGAATTGTTTGTTTGGGTAAACCACGCAAAACCAGTGGATAAGCCAAAGCTTCTTTTACTGTCATTCCTAATAGCTTTGGTTCTTGGGATACCAGTGTTACTATGGAGCGTAGCTGCAACACAGGAATTTGGGAATACTCCTGATTCTGCAGATAAATTTTACCGCTTGTGGGTTCACTTAAACGGTTCAGCAAGCGTAATAAATAAGTTTTTCCTGCACCAGATGGTCCAACAATAGCAACCCGTTCTCCCTCAAATACCTCAAAGGAAATATCCTGTAATATTGGATATCCCAGTTGATTATCCTGACTCTGGGTTTTCAGGCTGGCAAAAAGACTGACTTGTTCTAGCCACAGTTGTGCTTTGAGGCTAAGTTTCCCCATCTGCGTGTCTTGTTGAATTTCCAAATTAAACCTTTGTTGTGATAATTGTTCTTTTTGTCTCACAGGACTTACGCAAAAATAACGTAGTTGCACCCGTTGCGACGTAAGTCGTAACTA
>NZ_QMEB01000447.1 GCF_012912135.1 Brasilonema bromeliae SPC951
CCTTTGGGGTGGGGCGGGAGCGGCGCGGGTGCCCACGGGGTACCTCGTGAAAGGGACGTCGGGCCGCGGGGATGATCACCCAAGCCCAATGAGCGCCCCGGGAATAATACCCGTTCAGACAAGTATCGTCCAGACTGGTATTTTCCGTTCCACCCACCCGACGTCACTTCACACGCGTCCGTACGCCGTCCGGCTTTGCAACCGCCGGTGGGAAGTCCGGGTCCGGTTTGGTGGGCTTGTGCGCGAACCCGGAGCTTGTAGAATCGCTCTTGGATGTGGTGCCGGCTCGAACGCGGGCACCGCACGAAAGCAGCGTGCTCGCGTAGCTCAGTGGTAGAGCAGCGGTTTTGTAAACCGCTGGTCGTGGGTTCAACTCCCTCCGCGAGCTTTCCGTTTCCGTCCGCGGTTTGTATAACGGCATAGGTGCGGAGGGCCGCACCGAAGTGAGGGAAAAACGGGTAGGTGGCAGAGTGGTCAATTGCACCAGACTGTAAATCTGGCTCCTAACGGATTCGGGGGTTCAAATCCCTCCCTACCCACTGTTCAGAAGGAAATTCGAAATACGAAGCACGAAATCCGAAATGAAGGCAATTTCGCTGCTGTTT
>NZ_QMEB01000174.1:0-8386 GCF_012912135.1 Brasilonema bromeliae SPC951
CTTGGCGTCTTGGCGGTTCGTTAAATTAGGTATTCTTCTGGCGGGAAGGGAGTAAAAAATCGCCAACTTTCTGCCTATGTACTTCTCGTTTTAATTCTTCCCAACTTGCTTTTGTCTCCAGATGCACCCTTGCCTTAATTTCACAGTTGAGATTAAATCCTGTAGTATCGGATTAATAAAAAAACCACTCCAGACGCACAGGAAACAGAGTATGACAAAGAAATCATATTGATACAAACGGATTTGATATTACATAAAACTTATCGACTTCAAGGCTTAAAATCTATCTTCGTAGCACCTTGTCGTAAAACTTGCCAATTCTCTCCAGTCCATTTCACAACAGTCGAAGGAACACCATCTCCGTGCACCTCGTCTTGAAATTCCGTCGCCGCTAGAGTCAAAACATCAGGAAACTGTACCGAAATCTCTGCCATTGTTTGTAAGGGAGGTTGACCTGATAAATTAGCGCTGGTGGTTGCAAGAGGACCTGTTTGCGCTAAGATACTTTGGGCAATTCTACAATTAGGCACTCGAATTCCAATTGTCCTGTCAGAAATAAGCTTATCCTTCTGAGGAGCTGAATCTCCATCAAAAATAGAAATCATTTCTTGTGGTACGCTAGCTGAAGCAGGCAACACCAAAGTCACTGTTCCTGGCCAATATTTCTTGGCAACTCTGTGCCAAATTTCATACTCTTGGTCACTACCCGTGGTGAAAGACCAGATTTCTTCAGCACTCGCTGCCATTAATATTAAGGGTTTTTCTCGACTACGCTGCTTCGCGGCGTAAATTAACCTTCCTTGTTCGGGTATTGCAGCCAAAGCAGGAACAGTATCTGTAGGAAAGCTGATTAATTTACCAGCACGTGCGCCTAAGATAAGGGTGTCTAGGGAAACTTGCATGAACAGAACCCAGAATTCAGAACCGAGAACTCAGAATTGAGTTATCACTCACCAGTTATCAATTCACTGTTCACTGTGCTGAGTTGGTGAGTTCTTTATTGGTGATGTTAGCTCTTTGTATATGCCAGAGCAAAGCGCTCAATGCCAGCTAAATCTTTATGAATCTGAATATTACAGTAACTTCCTTGATTGTGCAACATTTCTCGCACAGTATCCGCCTGTCCTTTCATCATCTCAATCAGCCAAACCCCACCTGAACGTAGATAAATGGGAGAAATTTCTACCAAATGGCGGATGCAATCTAAGCCATCAATTCCACCGTCTAAAGCTAGATGTGGTTCATGCTTAACGACTTCAAGCTGTAGAGTAGGTATAATGTTGGTGGGGATATAGGGCGGGTTAGATACCATTCCGCTGAATTGACCCTTGAGCGATGCCAGAGGTTCCCACCAAGAACCTTGATAAAATTGAATACGCTCCCCAAAACCTAAATTTTGGGCGTTTGCTTTTGCAACCAGTAACGCCTCATGGCTGTAGTCAACAGCGTGAATGGTTGCTGTGGTGAAAACGTCTGCTAATCCAATGGCGATCGCCCCACTACCAGTTCCTAAGTCAGCCCAGTGTCCTTGCTCTAAAGACGGTGTCACCGTACTTTTTCTAGCAGCAGCGACAGCTAAATCTATCAAGTACTCTGTTTCTGGTCTGGGAATCAAAACCGCGTTTGACACAGCGATTTTATACTTTCGCCAAGGAGTCGCTCCTGCAACATATTGTACTGGCAAGTGTTCATTTAATCGCTGCTGCCAGAGTTTATCTAAATTCTCAAAAGATAACTTTAAAGGAATCTCAGCCTGGTGTTTGTATGATTCCAAACGCAATGCCAAGCGGTCTAATCCAGCGACTTCTTGTAGTAACCAATCGACTTCAGTAGGTAAAATACCAGTGGCGTTTGCAGCTTGAATTGCCACGTTACGCCACTGCCAAAGTTGTAAACCAGTTACTGATAACTGTTTATCTGCCATGCCTCTATCTTAAGGCAGAAATTTATTATTTCTTAGGAGTCGCTGGTGCGCCGGGTTTGGCAGAGGGGTTTTGATTTGGAGCATTGCCTCGCTTACTAACGACATACTGCATACTCTCGGTAGATGGTACTATAGATACTTGACTTAGCCAAGTGTCATTTTTCTCTTTCAAAGTTTTAATAACTCCGTCTATGTCTACAACTTGAATATCAGCCTTGGGAACTTGTTGCTTTACCTGGCTTAATAAACTTTGGGCGTCTTTTTGACTCAAGAACAGAGGAATAACTTCCTTGTTGTCAGTCTTCCGTTTGACGGATACATATCCCTTATCCGGAGATCTAACAATAAAAACAGGGACACTTGGGAACTGCTTAACTTCTTTACCGTTTTGGCGCAGCAGTGTGACTGCTCCTTCTAAATCCTGTCTTCCAGGATTAAAAGCAAACACTAGGCTGTCTGGTTTCTTAGCATTTTCTTGAAGTTTCTGATAAATCATCCCCAAAGGTACTGGCGTCACTTGCAGGCTTTTTAACATTTCTGCCATTTTTGGATCTTTACCTTTGACATTCCGCAGTTCGTTAATAAAAGCCTGAGCTTCCTGTCCGCTCATAAAAACGTCTGTGACCGTAGCTTGTTTCTTTTGAGCGTTTTGAGCGTTTTGACCATTTTGACCATTGTTAGCCACAGTACGAGTCAGAGGTACACCCTGGTTGTTAGTAATCAAAAACACAGGTACTGGATCTAATTTTTCTTTAATTTGTTGTTCTGTCAATGCCAGCACTGGAGCATTTCCGCTAAAAACTGTTGCTAGCAGAGTACTCCCAACTAAAGTCAATGTTGTGCCCCAGCGAACTAATAAATTCATAATTTCTCCCCGCATCAATACCTCTAAAATCAAGTCTGACAATATAGTTGGATTTGCACAGTATTAACCAGTTCTAGATATACTACCTTTTTTGCTCATTGACTGTGCTGTTTTTGGTATTTTAATTTCGCCCTACTAAGAATTGCACTCGGATGGTAGATGATTGCTGTAGATTAACAAAAGCGGCGAAAAGTGTACTGTTCACTTCAAGGGTGTCTTTTGCCATTCTATTGGCTTTTTCAGTTATCGTTGACGACAATAAATATGAGATCGTTCCTTTTACATCTGCTGAAAATGTTTCAAGGTTTACATATTTCCTCTCTTGTGCGACTTAATACTTGGAAATTGTTTTGCCTAATAGAAAAGAAAAAATAGCAAAGCAACATGATTACTGCTTCCGGGAAAATATGCAATTTCAGTGTACATTGTCTGACAAATCAAACAAATAGTTGCAGCACAGTCCAGTTTTGACTTTTTGATTTATTTTTTTGATGGTATATCTAAAAAAGAACGAAATTCATTTATGTATACTTGAGTCATTTGCACGCTCAAGGTGGGAACTCTTAACAGGGAATAGGGAACAGGGAATAGGGAACTCTTAACAGGGAATAGGGAACAGGGAATAGGGAACTCTTAACAGGGAACAGGGAATAGGGAACAGGGAATAGGGAACTCTTAACAGGGAACACCCGAACGCTTAACTCTGAAGAAGGAATAAAGGTGTACGAAGCTTGGCAAAACTCAAATAGGAGTGCTATACAAAAGAACGCAATTTGGTATTATGTGTTGTTTGCTTGCGCTGATTAGTGGTTATACTATATGAAAAAATGAAAAAACCTATACCTGTGTTCAGGTATAGGTTTTTTGCTTATTACTATGATATCGGGATGACAGGATTTGAACCTGCGGCATCCTGCTCCCAAAGCAGGCGCGCTACCAAGCTGCGCTACATCCCGATTAATTTATTATCTTAACTTAGTTGTTGCTTTTTGACGATACTCAAAAGCTTTTTTTTAAGATAACTTGATATGTTGCCAAACTTGCATCAACACTATACCATACTTTGTTGATTTTTGTAAACAGTTTCGTTCCCTATGCAAAAGTTATGAGAGTAATGTCTCTTAAAAATTAATGAGGGTACCAAAACATACCTTTGATGCCTTCGGGGTCGGACATAAACCCCAAACTCCGGTAAAAATCTAAAACATGGGGGTCAGCAAAAAGAGTCACATTACTAATTTCTTCGCTCCTGAGCTTTTTGAGTACATATTTCATAAGTGCCTTTCCCAGTCCTTTTCCTTGAAAGTCTGGGTGAACTACCACATCCCAAATTGTGGCATTAAAGGCATGATCTGACGTCGCACGGGCAAAGCCAATAAGTCGCCTTTTGTTTCCTCGCACTTGCCACATAGAGGCGACAAGAAAACTATGCTCAATAGCTTTTTTTACTTTTCGCAAAGGACGACGCGACCAACCGACTGAATCGCATAGTTCCTCTAGTTCATACAGGTCAATATCTCGCTCAGTACTAAAAACTATGCGAGTTTCCTGCTGATGAACTTCGCCAACACCATTCAAATCTGAGTTACCTACAGTTTCAACTGCATACTCCTCTGAGGGTGTTGTCCTAGTTGTTGAGTTAGCTTCTGATGTACTAAACCAAGTTTTCCAAAAACCCATGCCAACGTGGTTCAGGTAGTATATACGAGGTGGTTTTGACAGATAAGAGTGCTGATTCACTTGTGATTCAACTACCTACGTTGTATTCCGCAACACATACAGTTGTTTTGTCTGTTGGCGGAATTTTCCGATGACAGTAGTCATCAAGCGTGCATCTTACACTAGTCTTTTTCAACTTTAGCATTTTGTTGTGGAGCTAAGAAGAAATTAGCTAAAACGGAAACATTTAAGAATAAATTGTGTATGACACCAGAATTCATGTGCCTCCATTTTCCAATCTCCTTATCTTGCCAACTCCCGAACTGAACGGGGTACGATAGAAATATGGCAACCATCGAAATCTTGGGCGTTCCACACGCATACGAACTCACAGCTCCTACGAACTACCCCCACACCTTAGTTTTTATCCACGGATGGCTCAATAGCCGTGGATACTGGCAACCTGTAATTTCTCGGTTGTCAGATGATTTTCAGTGTCTCTCTTATGATTTAAGAGGTTTTGGCGAGTCGCAATCTAAATTAAAAACTGATTTTAGTCAAGAACAAAATTATTTCAGCCTAAGTACTAAATCTAGTCGTGCAGTTGTTGATCCCTTTGATTCTGTATATACTCCGGCTGCCTATACTCAAGATTTAGCAGATCTTCTGCAACAGCTAAACGTTAAGAGTGCTTGGTTGATTGGTCACTCTTTGGGAGGGACGATCGCCCTTTGGGGTGCTGCCCAAATGCCAGAATGTGTCAAAGGAGTTATTTGTATTAACTCAGGCGGTGGAATTTATCTTAAAGAAGCTTTTGAGCAGTTTCGTTCAGCGGGTCAGCGGTTTTTACAAGTTCGCCCTAAATGGCTTGGGCAATTGCCTCTGATTGATTTACTGTTTACTAGAGCAAGTGTAGCACGTCCTTTGGAGCGTAATTGGGCACGGCAGCGAGTTATTGATTTTGTTGTTGCAGATCCAGAAGCTGCTTTAGGAGCATTGCTAGATTCTACAACAGAGGAAGAAATTAACTGTTTGCCTGGGCTGGTTGCTCAACTTAAGCAACCAATTTATTTCTTAGCTGGTGCGGAAGATAAGGTTATGGAACCTAAGTATGTCCGTCATTTAGCTAGCTTTCACCCTCTTTTTTCTTACTGTGGTGACAATGTGATCGAAATTCCTGATTGCGGACACTTAGCAATGTTGGAACAACCGGATGCAGTTGCGACTCACATTCGCTCTCTTGTCAAGAATCAATCGTCAGTTGTGAATTGTTAATAAAGTCAAGTTAAAGATTGTGTGTACCAGTTTGATACAACTCCATAACTTGGCTTAGCGCTAACCTAGAGTGAACGCCTAGGGTAAGAGGCGAGGTATGACCTCTGTTGAGATGGTCAGCAGCAGTACAACCAATCATAGCGGCATTATCGGTACAAAATTTTAGGGGAGGGAATAGCACGCGTAGGTTGTGAGTTTGTGCTGCCTGTTGTAAATGTTGTCTTAACCCACTGTTGGCTGCTACGCCTCCACCAATGGCAATGGTAGAAAGACCATAGTCAAGAGCACAGGTTATTGCTCTTTTGGTGAGGGAACGTGCTACAGTTTCCTGAAAACTAGCCGCCACATCTTCTGTTGGTAAAGACTGTCCATCTTTCTCAAATTGCTGTACCAACCGCAGCACTGCTGTCTTTAACCCACTAAAACTCGCATCATACGGATGATATCCACCTTCTGGTAGAGAAACTTTCCCCTCTGGTAGTCTGAAGGCTTGTGGATTTCCCTGCAATGCTTGCTTGTCAATTGCTGGTCCGCCGGGATATCCCAAATGCAACAGACGTGCCACTTTATCAAACGCTTCACCCGCAGCATCATCACGAGTTTCTCCTAGGGTCTGGTACACACCACAATCTTTGACATGAATTAAGCTCGTGTGACCACCAGAGACTAGTAAGCTAAGAAAAGGAGGCTCTAAAGTTGGCTCACTCAAATAAGTCGCGTAAATGTGACCTTCGAGATGATGAACACCTAAAAATGGTTTATTATGTACCATTGCTAAGGTTTTGGCGGCAGTTAATCCGACTAAGAGCGCCCCTACTAGTCCAGGTGCACAAGTCGCGGCGATACCATCAATTTCGCCCCAATCTACTGCTGCTTGTTCCAAAGCTTGGGCGATCGCCCCATTTATTGTTTCTAAATGCTGCCGGGATGCGACTTCCGGCACAACTCCACCATACTGCTGATGGACTGGAATTTGTGAGGCAATAATACTACTACAAACTTCACGATTGTTCACAATCGCCACGGCAGTTTCATCACAGCTAGTTTCTATTGCTAAAACGGTTGCCATTCAAGAATTTTGCCTCTAAGAACTTGTTTGAGAAGCTTTAACTTTTATTTACTTTAACTTTACTCGGTTCACGCGCAAGAGTATCATGACATCCTAGTTCTGCATATCAAGATTGTACAAGCCGCCTCGTTTTGTACAAAAAACTTTTTGTTTCGTCATAAAAGGAAACAATTCCATGCGTTGCTTGTTTGCTCTGGTTCTAGCGATTTGTATTTGGTTCAACTTCACCCCAAAGGCATTTGCCGTTGGGGCAGATCTTGTGCCATGCAGTGAATCTCCTACCTTCCAAGAGCGGGTACAAACTGCCCGCAATACCACCGGTGACCCCAATTCAGGGGAAAAAAGATTTGAGCGCTACTCTCAAGCGCTGTGTGGTCCTGAAGGTTTACCTCACCTGATAGTGGATGGTAGTCTTGACCACGCTGGTGATTTCTTAATTCCTAGCATTCTCTTCCTCTACATTGCTGGCTGGATTGGTTGGGTAGGTCGTGCCTATTTACAAACAATCAAAAAAGAAGGCGGTGATGTGGAATGGAAGGAAATCAAAATTGAGGTACCAAAGGCACTGCCAATTATGCTGTCAGGCTTTACTTGGCCCATCGCATCCATAAAGGAATTGCTTTCGGGTCAACTGACAGCGAAAGATGAGGAAATTCCCATCTCGCCACGCTAGTGAGGATTTTAGATTTGGAGTGGTTTAGGAGTTAGTAGTCTTTTTTGACAACTAACAACTAACAACTCACATAACAATTCTCAATCCATCCAAAAATCACTCATTTAACTGACTTATTGAGGAGAATGGTTCATGGCGGAAAAACAGCCAAATTATTTCGTTCAATATCTTTCTCTGGCACCAGTTCTGTTGTTTGTCAATTTGATTGTGACTGCAGTTATTTTGATTCTCTTTAACAATTGGTTCCCAGACCTACTTTTCCATCCATTACCGTAGGTTTTTAAGAAAAGTTAGGAGTGAGAAATTATGAATTATGAATTGTGAATTCATAATTCATAGTTAATAGTTCATAGTTTCAAACTCCTAACTTATAGGTTCGCCTAGATGAACAACAATATAGTAAACACAGTTGCTTGAAACTGGTAATTATATAGATAATGTGTGAGTTTTCATCTGAATTTAAAAAAATTAAAACAGCTAAATTAATTTTTCTAAACTAGACTTGCAAAAATGAAATTTAGTGACAATTAAGAATTATTATGAATGTAAAATCATGCCACAAGAATTTTCTTTAGAGGCACACAGAAAATATGGCGCAAGCAGTAGATGCATCAAAAAATCTTCCCAGCGATCCTAGAAATCGCGAAGTCGTTTTTCCTGAATGGCGCGATCCACAACGGGGCAATCTGGAAACACCGATTAATGCTTCTCCTTTAGTCAAGTGGTTCATCAATAACTTGCCCGCCTATCGCCCAGGGCTAACTCCCTTCAGAAGAGGGCTAGAAGTTGGGATGGCTCATGGTTACTGGATTTTTGGTCCTTTCTCCAAACTGGGTCCCCTGCGCGATACGCCTAATGCCAACTTAGCGGGATTACTGTCAACTTTGGGCTTGATAGTCCTTCTGACTGGGGCTATATCTC
>NZ_QMEB01000174.1:8396-14211 GCF_012912135.1 Brasilonema bromeliae SPC951
ATCTCTGTATGGCAACACTAACCCTCCTCAACCAAACGTCACTGTCACCACACCCAATCCTCCAGATGCTTTTAAATCTGGTGAAGGTTGGAATGGCTTTGGCAGTGCTTTCTTAATCGGTGGTATTGGTGGTGCAATAGTTGCATACTTTTTGACTAGTAATCTAGGTTTAATTCAAGGTCTGTTTGGTTAATCAGTCATCTGAGGCATGGGGTCATAAGACCTCTATCAAAAAGCTGCTAGACAGATGATCAAAAATAAAGGACGCCAGGAAAAAGTTATGTAAACCTTTTTCTTGCGTCCTTTACTTGTGAGTTTACCTCCAGCAGCGTCATAGGAGGGTTTTACCAAATAATTATCCTGAGCGTCTTGCCAAGGAGTGTTCACTCAGTATGGCTGCTTCTATGGCATTGAGAGCCCTTTCAAAATCGTCATTAACGATTTTAAGATTAAACTCATCAGCAGCAGTTATTTCTTCTTGAGCACGGCGCAGACGACGGGCGATCGCCTCGTCTGAATCCTGTGCCCGACCACGTATTCGTTTTTCTAATTCACTCATAGAAGGCGGCAAAATGAAAATGCTGAGGGCGTTAGGATAAGAAGCGCGAATTTGTCGTGCTCCTTTGAGCTCAATTTCTAGCACAACCCTTTTGCCAGAGCGAATTTGGTTAATTACGGCTTCTCGCGGAGTACCGTAATAATTACCAGCAAATTCTGCCCACTCCAGTAATTCGCCAGCAGCAACCAATTCTTCAAACTCTCTACGGCTAACGAAATAATAATCTTTGCCGTTCGTTTCCCCTGGACGAGGAGAACGAGTCGTCACGGATACAGAATAATGGAGATCCGGATGACGCTGTAAGAGCGATCGCATTAAAGTGCCTTTGCCAACTCCACTTGGACCTGTCAAGATAATCAGCTTGCCTGTTGGCGGGCATTCCTTAGTAGTAGCACCACTTTTAGTGCTTATAACTTGCATCATCCGTTTAACCTGTGAATTGATCAGTAGATACTATTCATTTGCCATGAGTCGGACAACTCCTGACTAACGAAATTTTGTAGCCTGGGTGACATAAACCCACTGTTATTCACATGTTACTGCTGGTATGGCGCAAATAGGCGTGGGACTATAGATTTAACCTTTGCTCAATTATCTACAGCTTGATGGTGATCACGGGTGATCACAAAGCGATTCGCTACCGTTTCCGGTTGAATCGCCGAAAGAATAACATGACTGGAATCAGTGATAATAACAGCCCTAGTGCGGCGACCGTAAGTTGCGTCGATCAGCTGACCGCGATCGCGCGCATCGGTGATGATCCGCTTAATCGGGGCAGACTCTGGACTGACAATGGCAACTACTCGGTTGGCAGACACAATGTTGCCAAAGCCGATGTTGATTAACTGAATGTCCATAAAAAAACTGACGCTAAACGTGGTGAGAAAAGCTTTCAAAGAACTATTTTCCATGTTATCCACAAAAAATAGCAGTTACAACGCTTATACTCACGTAAGTCTTCGTTTTTAAGTTAATGAATGCCTTTTTTAGCTATTTCTGAGCCAAAGATCCTAAAAATCTACCTAAAGGAATAGGCTAATCCAATTTAAAAAATGATTGCTACACATGTATGTTGGGTAGAGTGCGTCAACCCAACCCCTACAACGCTTGTAAATGTTGGGTTGAGTTTTGCTTTGCCCTCGCCAATCTATGTATCTACGCATTTAGGAATCATTTCTAAAATGAAAAGAAAATCTTTACCAGCTATTCCCCGTGCAGTGCGACTTGAAATCAAAAAGACAGAGACAATTTTTTAGTGTTAGTTCATCAATCTAAAACTTTGAAGGAGGAGTGCATCTTTTCAATAACAGGTATATAGTTTGAATTATTCGTTGTGTAAAAAGTAGCAATACAAACGGTATTGTTATCTTTATAAGGTAATAAAGTCATTACTGTTTCTGTCTCTCCACCAGAATACCACAGCCTAACAGCATTTTTTCCATCAATTTTCATATTCTCTTTTTTGACTAGCCTATCTCCATCTTCTTGAGAGAAGGTGAGGTGTTGAGTGAAACTTGTTTGAAAGTTTTCTGAAATAATTTGAACATCAGTTTTAATAAAATCTGGCGGAAAACCTCCTTCACCTGTTGTTGTCATTTTTTGATTTGTAATATAAGCTAATTCTCTATGGCTTCTTGTGATAAACCACTCCAGGGGATAAGAAATTGAATATACTTTGTTCTCTACATAAGTTTTAAATTTTGCGAGAACTGAATTAGCTTGATACGTTGTAGCAGTAAAAGGGTTCCGCCTTGTGCTTATCTGTTGATCAGTAGAGGGCGAGTGCCCTGTCATCATCTGAGAATATGGCTCATCAAGATGCGGCTTGAGCTTTGCAGTAGCCAAAGTTTGATTAGCGAAAGCCTGAACACTTACAAGTGTTACTGCGAGCAGGAAAGTGCCTACCCAGTTAAGTCTTTTCATGATTTTTGTCCTCAATCTTTGGGGTTATAAAATGAATAAAATGTGACAATTTTGAATCTTTGATTTGAATAATCAAAGCTGCTGCGTTTGCTAAATCCTAATTGGATTGTCATTAGCTTGTGATAGATAAACGCATGACTTTCTCAGTATTCTTATCAAGGCATTCCATATTAAATGGATAACACTTCCACTTACCTACCGTTTTCAGTCATAGCTTTTAAGGAAGTGAATCCTGATGCTTTTGTCTAGAGAATTAAATAACCTGGACACCCCTATTTATCTTGTTAGAGTACCCAGTGAAAGTGTTGACTAGAGTAAAGTTGAGCAGAGATTTTTTTGATCCTCTTTCCGCGATGAGAGTCCTATAGTTATCAGTAGCAAAGTACCAGCATCTGATTTATTGACATAAGCATTTTGACTGTGCATCACTGCTTTTAGCACCAGTAAAGCAGGTGTTAATTTGAATATTTTCATCACCATATTTCTATAAGGTGCTTTCACGATTTGTCCGTTAGCGTATTGATTTTATTCTTGAATAGGTTGGCTAAAAGCAAGCAAATAGTTTTCTGATACAAAGTTATTTAAGTAACACGGCGATGACAAGTAATACCGATTCAAAAAATGTTTGCGACAGATACCCCACCCGCGCTATCGCGCACCCTCCCCTTGCCAAGGGGAGGGTAGGGAGGGGTTTAACCGATGTGTTGCATTCTTTTTTCAAATTGGTATAAACGGGTATCATTTGTAAATGACACCCTAATATCAATGCATCAATATAGATTATTAGTTTGTTGTTATAAAATAATCAAGTATAAATGATAACAAAAGTTAGGATCAATTCAAGAGCGTACTAATCAGATGATTCTCCTCCATCAGGTTATAAAACAATACCGTTGCTGTTAAGGATTGTTTTTGGAGATTTCATACGTGTAGAACTTTCGGATGCAACGTAAGATTGCATTGGTTATTGTTCTTGCAAATTATCTTATCAGCAACCGTTCTGAACCCTCCGTTTGGGTTATAAAAATCCCCCGCAGGCTAAAGCCAAACGGAGGAAAAACGACACATTCTTAGTAAAAATGGAAATAATGCGATTAACCAATAAGTTCCTTAACTTTATTGATGATGCCTTCAGGGTCGATTCCTTGATGCGGGAACTGTTCCCATAAACCACCACAACCTTCTTTGTGAGTTCCCAAGTGGGCAAACTTTGGAGTCAGTCCCCGTTCAAGTAACCAAGTACCAAAACGGCTACCCAATCCTGTGCGGCGGTTGAAAGATTCAACAACCAATACAAACGGTGCTTTACCAACTTTCGCAAGCGTTTGTTCATCAATAACGTTGAGTGTTGGTTTATTAATTAAGCCGACATCAATTCCTTGCTGTTTGAGACGTTCCACCGCATCGACTGCACGGTATAATGCTTCACCAAAGCTGATAATATAACCAGCAGTTCCTTCACGCACAACTTCATCTTTTCCAGGAGTAAAGGTGTAGCCTTCGCCGTATAACTCTTTACCATTTGCATCGAGAATATTCGGAGTTTTGGAACGGGTGGAGAAGATAAATCTTAGTCCCGGATCAAAGAATACTGCTTCGACACAAGCTTTCATTTGAGCGGCGTCAGCGGGGAAGTATAGCTGTGTTTCGTAGCCGTCATCTAAGCCATTGTCGGCAAAGAAATTGTTTATCCCGAAGTGACAGGTATTATCCGCCATGTCATCTACGCCAGAGTGAGAGAAGTGACACAGGACGTTGGAGTAGTTCAGCCGCGCCATTGTGATTTCTGAAACGCACATCTCCAAGAATGCGCTGAAGGTGCCAAAGATACCCTGCTTACCTTTTTCCATACCAAAACCAGCAGCAGCGGAGAAGTTTCCCCGTTCCATGATGCCGGAACTTACAAAGATTTCTGGGTAAGTGTCGTGAATCTTCTTCAGTCCGCAGGAGCCTTCGAGGTCACTATCGATACACATGACCTTTTCTTTACGCTCGGTTTCACTCAAGCGACTGAGGACGGACACCACAGCTTCCCCAAACACGTTGCGGTTGGAACCCCATTTGTCGCCAGAACCGATGAAGCTATAGGTGTTCTTGGGTTTTTCAATGCTTTTGAGGAATCTAACGGCTTCAGTGAGTCCGCGCTTTTCCAAGTAGGCGATCGCCTTATCCGCTGGAATCACATCATGACCATGAGTCGAACCTTCGATACCTTCAATTCCCACAGCCATCTTGCGCTTGTTCACCAAAGCTACTGGTCCATCACTCGTCACTGCTTCACAGATACGACGATACAAATCATCCAAGTCTTCGCCGTCTCCTTCATTCACGCTCAATCCATGACCAGCTAATGTCTTACCGACACTAAATCCTGGTAAGTATTCCGAAGGATGTCCGGCGATTGTGACATCATTATCATCGATAATGAGCTTGACATTAAGATTCTTGGCAACTGCTAAACGTGCTGCTTCTGCATCGTTCCCTTCCTGCTGGGAACCGTCAGAACCGAGACTAAAAACCACCTTGTTGGGATTTGCCAGTGCGACACCATTGATGTAAGGCCAAATGTGTCCCAAGCGTCCGGAACTGAACTTCACTCCGGGTGTCAAGCCGAGTTCCGGGTGTCCAGGTAGTTTTGCATCAGCTTCGCGGTAATGAACAAGTTGTTCAGCGCTTAACTCGCCATGCAATACAGCCATGAGGTATTGAGTCGCAACGCGGTGTCCAGCTTCATCAAAGAAAATTGGCACGAATTTATCAGGTGCCCCCCGGAATAAGGCATCAAGGATAACGACCTCTGGTACTGTATCATAAGCACCACCAGTGTGACCGCCTACACCCCTAGCAGCACCTGTGGCTGTGAAGAAAACAATTGCATCGCGACAGAGTTGAATATTGGCTTTGAGTGTCTCCCGTTGCTCATTGGTTAGAGTTGGATTGGCAGGGTTTAGTGCTATTTGCTTGTACGCACCAAGGTTTATAGGAAAGCTAGCTGTAGCAACAGTCATGGTTGATATTCCTGTATGTAGATGAATGACACAAACAGAACCGTCCTCTTCGACGGTACACTGCAAGGGAAAATTATATTGTTATGGTTGATTGCAACAAACACTTCGTGAACACTCGCGGATCTAACATATGCCCTATGAGCAAGCTAAGCAAACACTCATTCAAAATTTAAAAAAAGTCCAATCAAATAACAAGTTATTTGTAAGTATAAATGCTTATGACACTTTCGGAACAAGAAAAATAAAGAAAATAAAAAATTTTCACTGATAGAGCCAAGTACGGAATAGGGAACAGGGAACAGGGAACAGGGAACAGGGAACAGGG
>NZ_QMEB01000175.1 GCF_012912135.1 Brasilonema bromeliae SPC951
AGGTGAAGAACGTGGACTTCAGCAAGGACTTCAGCAGGGTGTAGGACGACAGTTAATCCGAGTCTTGCAACGACGTTTTGGCGAAATTCCTCAAGAAGTAAAAGCAAGGCTTAAGGGCGAGAGTGTGGAACAATTGGAAAGTTTGATGGATAGTGCGTTAAGCGCAGCTCTGCCGTAGGCAATCGCTGTAAGTTCTTTAGAAGAATTTCTGACAATTCTATCTACTTAATGGAATACCAAAAAATAAATTATCCGAGATTCGTAGGGTGCGTTACTTCGTTAACGTACCTTACTAGCTTACTTAAGCCCGAACTTCTTTTTAAACGGGACAGGGATGAGAATAGAAACCTTTGAGTAAAAAAGTTGTCAAAAAAATTCTCAGCAAACATAAGCTGTAACAAGCAGTACTAATTTGCGCCCGAAAGTACGATAACTTAAATATTGCCATAAGTGTACTTCAGGCTACATCAACATGCGACTAGAGCAGTTGCAAGCCTTTCTGGCGATCGCAGAAACTGGTAGTTTCCAAGGTGCATCACGAAAACGCGGTGTCACCCAATCGACTATTAGCCGGCAAATTCAAGGATTAGAAGAAGATTTGGGGTTGGAACTCTTTCACAGGACAAGTCAAGCAAAGCTGACACTGGCGGGTGAACGCTTGCTACCTCGTGCTCAAAAAATATGCCAAGAGTGGCAAAGTGCTACACAGGAAATCGCTGATTTATTAGCAGGAAAGCAGCCAGAACTTTGTGTCGCAGCCATTCACTCACTTTGTGCTTATTACCTACCACCAGTTTTACAAAAATTTTGTCATGATTATCCACAAGTCCAATTGCGGGTGACATCGCTGGGTAGCGATCGCGCCTTAAAAGTCCTCAAAGATGGACTCGTGGATTTGGCAATCGTCATGAATAATCGCTTCTTATGCACTGGCAAAGAAATGCTAGTACAAGTGCTGTATGATGAACCGATAGAAGTTTTAGTCGCAAAAAATCACCCGTTAGCGCAATATGAACGCATCCCTTGGTCCGAACTCACTCGTTATCCGCAAGTCGTGTTTAAGGATGGTTATGGGATGCAACGCCTAATACAAGATAGATTTGAACGCTTAGAAGCCACACTGCATGCGGCTTTAGAAGTGAATACTCTAGATGCTTTCCGAGGAGTTGTGCGCCAAGGGGAACTCGTGGCTATGCTACCACAGTCGGCACTAGTTGAAGCACGTATTGACCCAAGCCTTGCAGTTCGTCCCCTAGCCTGCAACACTAACAGTAATGGTTCTTCACCTGATAGTTCTAGTTTGACTCGGCAGGTGGTTATGGTGACGACTCAAGACCGTCTTCAAATTCCTCCTATCAAGCATTTTTGGCAGTTGGTTAGGGACAATGTACCACCACAATTGCACTCTTTTACAAAGTCGGCTTGTTAGCAGTTATAAGTCATGAGTCATCTGTCGTTTGTCATTTGACTTTTGACAAACGACAAAGGACAAAAATATGAGCACATTATTCAGAGATTTACTAAAAAAGATAGGTAGTGGAGAGCATACTGCACAAAACTTAACTCGTGCTGAAGCCGCCACCGCAATGAAGATGATGCTGCTGGAAGAAGCGACACCAGCACAAATTGGCGCATTTTTAATTGCTCATCGCATCAAACGTCCCACGCCTGAAGAAATCGCTGGAATGTTAGATGCTTATGATGAACTAGGACCAAAACTGCAACCAATCGCCTGCGAACGACCAGTCATAGTTTTAGGCATACCTTATGATGGCAGAACTCGCACCGCACCTATTAGCCCAGTAACGGCTTTGCTTTTAGCAGCAAGCGGACAGCCAGTGATCATGCACGGTGGAGATTGTTTCCCCACAAAGTACGGAGTGCCACTGGTAGATATTTGGCAGGGGTTAGGAGTTGATTGGACTGGACTATCACTAGAGAAAAGCCAGCAAGTGTTTGAGAAAACTGGACTTGGCTTTGTTTATACTCCTAAGCACTTTCCATTAACAAATAGTATCTGGGAGTACCGTGATCAGCTTGGCAAGCGTCCACCTTTAGCGACAATGGAACTCATTTGGTGTCCTTATGCAGGAAATGTTCATATTATTGCTGGGTTTGTCCATCCTCCCACAGAAACATTGTTTCAAAACACCCTAGCATTGCGAGGAATGACTGAATTAACAACAGTAAAAGGATTGGAGGGAAGCTGCGAGTTACCACGCGATCGCACTGCTATCATTGGCATAACCAGAACTTCAGAACTCGATGAGACAGGCAATATACCAATAGAACGTTTACACCTGTCCCCTCGTGATTACGGCTTTACGACAAAGAACGAACCTCTGGGTACCACTGAAGAATTGATTGTCAATATACAAGAGGTATTGAATGGTAAAACCTCAAACTTTATGGAAACAGCTTTGTGGAATGGAGGATTTTACCTTTGGCGTTGTGGGATTTGTTCAGATATGCGTGAGGGTATTGCCAAGGCAGAGGAATTGTTGACCAGTGGTGTGATCACTCAGAAGCTGGAAGAACTTTCCTCAAACCTTTGCTAGTAGTACTGCCATACTACCAGATACCGTTCTTGTAGTTGTCAGCCTTGAACTCGATAGCTTGACTGCTAGTTAATCTGGATTTGAATTTCGTCTAATAACGTCTGTGTAAATTTACTGTGAACTTTAAATTTAGAATTAGCCAGAAGAAATTATGATCAATTATTATTGTTAGTGTATATCGTTATATGTTTTTAAAGAAACGATAAAGATTATATGAAAAATTCTAGAAAACAATGCTAACCTGATTGTTGAATTTGTAAAATTATGTATTAAGATTAGTGGCTAATTCCTGCCAAAAAGCGTATTAAAACAAAACGAAAACCATGCTTTGAGGTAGGGCTATTTAATTCTATGCATAACCACCTGTAAATTTTTTTTTGTCTAATACCCGAAGTCCGTTAAAGCCGACTTATACTCAGAATAAGAGTCAGTGTGAACAAACTTAAGCTATTAGTGACGAACTGAAATTCCTGGTTAATTAACAAAGAGTGAAACCACCCTATGTTTTGATGCAATTTAAAATGTAATGGAGATTTTGTAGTTATACCAACGTATGTTTTGATAACTAGCAACTTGGGAGATTCTGTTAGATAGAAATCTACCAAAATGCTGATTTGTAAGATGATGATTTATTGTATTGTAATAGATGGGAGAAAGCTTAAGATTGTAAGCATTAACCTCTAGCCAGTAAATGTACATTGAAATATCATTCAAATCACTAACCTATCAAAAACTGTGTTGAAATAAAGCCAGATGTCCTGATAATCAACCAAACATAGGGGGTGATCCCAATTTTTTAAACTGCATTTTGCCTTAAATTGAACATTTGTGATGAACTAAAACTGTAGTGCAGAAAATATCTATTACCAAGTTATTATTTAACGTTTATTTTGCAATTTTGAGAGGCAAAATTAAGCATATTTTCCAATGTTATTTATGAATTGTATTCAGAGAAATAGCTTGTTTGTGCGTAAATTGACCGAAAAAAGCTTGATCAAATCCAAAAAAGTCAATGGATGTCAAAATAAAAATAGGTCATGCATCTTTTTGAATAACTAAAAAAAGTCTCCTCGATTGCCGTTAAAAGGAAGACACGCAAAAAGAAAATGCGTTTAATATATACATAGACAAAATTTCTAAAATAATATGTGTCATCTTCCAACAGGGAGAAGGACAGAAAATGATTGCACTATAACTGGTACAAGGCACAAATTTTCTAACTGATATCTTAGATAGATTTCAGACAGGAAAATGCGACACACGGGTGGCTACGTTAATGTCTATTGACTAAGTAATAGCAACGAAGGATGACGAAATATGCACGATATCAGCAACAAGACTGCCGTTCTCTCAACAGCCAAAAAAGAGCTACCAGACAATATCACAGATAAGCAAATTGTGGAAGCAGCTCCCTTATCATTTGCCCAACAAAGATTGTGGTTTTTTGATCAGTTAGAGCCAAGCAGCACAGCATATCACGTTATTAAGGGTGTGAAGTTGCAAGGCGACCTCAACTTGGGGGTCTTGCAACAGGCTTTGGATGCGATTGTCGCCCACCACGAAGCACTGCGAACCAACTTTGTGGCACAGGAGGGCAACCCCGTGCAGATCATTAGTCAACCCCGCTCAGTAGAATTAGTGGTGATTGACCTTAAGGATTGTCCGGAAACTGAACGCACAACCATTGTAGAACGGCTGCTACAAGATGAGGTGCAGCGCCCCTTCAACTTAGCATCAGACTTGATGCTACGTGCTAAATTGCTTCAGCTATCCCCACAAGAGCATATCCTGCTGTTGGTGTTACACCATATCGCTTCTGATGACTGGTCAACAGGCATTTTATTTGAACAGTTGACAACTCTCTATCAAGCATTCTTGAACGGATTGCCGAATCCTTTACCAGAACTGCCCATCCAGTATGCTGACTTTGCCCAATGGCAACGCCAGTGGCTCTCTGGTGAGGTGCTAGAAAACCAACTCAACTATTGGAAACAGAACCTGGCAGGTGCCAGCCCTGTACTGGAATTACCTACGGATAAACCCCGACCACCAGTCCATACTTACCAAGGTGGAAAGCAAAATTTCGTTATACCCCAGAGTTTATCTGCGTCGCTGTCTGCACTGTCACGGCAAGAGGGTGTGACACTGTTCATGACATTATTAGCGGCGTTCCAGACTCTACTGTACCGTTATACTGGACAAGAGGACATTCTGGTCGGTTCTCCCATCGCGGGACGAAATTTGCCAGAGATCGAACGGCTAATTGGCTTTTTTGCCAATACCTTGGTACTACGCACCGATATATCGGGCAACCCCAGTTTCCAAGAACTATTGCATAGGGTAAGAGCAGTCGCTTTAGGAGCTTATGCCCACCAAGACTTGCCGTTTGAAAAGCTGGTAGAAGAACTGCAACCAGAGCGATCGCTCTCATATCATCCCCTATTCCAAGTGATGTTTGTCTTGCAAAATACACCAAAACAAACATTGCAGTTGCCAGGACTGAGTCTAACTCCCTACGATTGGGATAACGTCACCACCAGGTTTGATTTAACACTGTCAATCACGGAAACAGAACAAGGACTGCAGGGGTTGTGGGAATACAACACTGACTTGTTTGATGCTGGCACTATAAACCGGATGAGTGGGCACTTCCAGACATTGCTGGACTCTGTTGTTGCTAATCCACAGCAGCACATTAGCGAATTGCCACTGCTAACAGCAGCTGAACGTCACCAATTACTGTATGAGTGGAACGATACTTATGCCGACTACGCCTGCGATAAGTGTATCCATGAGTTGTTTGAACAACTGGTAGAGGGCACTCCGGACGATGTGGTGCTGATGTATGAAGACCAGCAACTCACCTACCAGCAGTTGAACGCCCTTGCTAATCAATTGGCGCACTACTTGAGAACTTTGGGAGTAGGTCCAGAGGTACTGGTTGGTATCTTTGTTGAACGCTCCCTAGAAATGGTCGTGGGAGTGTTGGGAATTCTCAAAGCGGGTGGAGCTTATGTACCTTTAGACCCATCGTACCCCAAAGAGCGCTTGGCGTTCATGTTGGAAAACTCTCAACCCTTGGTACTATTGACTCAGGAGTTTCTGTTCACAGAACTTCCCGAAATAAGCGCGCAAGTCGTTTGCTTTGATAGAGATTGGCAATCAATTGCTCAACACTGCGAAGAAAACTTAAACCAAACAGCAACAACTGCCAACTTAGCTTATGTGATTTATACTTCTGGCTCAACCGGAAAGCCTAAAGGAGTTCAAGTTACACACGCTAATTTGTGTCACTACGCGCAAGCAATGGGACAAGCGCTGGGTATCACAGCAGAAGATGTGTATCTGCATACAGCATCGATCGCTTTCTCTTCTTCCGTTAGGCAGTTAATGGTACCTCTGGCGGCTGGCGCTACTGTCAAAATTGCGACTTCCGAACAGAGAACAGATCCAAAAGCGCTGTTCGCAGCAATTCAACAACACGATGTCACGGTAATTGATATCGTCCCCTCTTACTGGCGCAACTGCATTCATACACTGGCAACTTTAGAACCAAGAACAAGACAAGCTTTATTAGACAACAAATTGCGCTTAATTGTTTCTGCAAGTGAACCACTGATGTCTGATATTCCCACTCAGTGGACGTTTGGCTTTAAGCATCAGGCACGATTAATTAATATGTTTGGTCAAACAGAAACTTGTGGGATTGTTGCAACGTATCCGATTCCTGCCCAACAGCACGAGCGGGTAAAAATCGTCCCTCTCGGTCGCCCGATTCCCAACACGCAAATTTATCTGCTCGACTCTCATATGCAACCAGTCCCCATTGGTATAGCTGGGGAACTACACATTGGTGGTTTGGGACTGGCGCGAGGCTACCTCAACCGACCAGAATTGACAGAAGAAAAATTCATTCCCGACCTCTTTAGCCAAAAAGAAGGGGCACGGCTGTACAAAACTGGGGACTTAGCCCGTTATCTGCCAGATGGTAGCATTGAGTTTATCGGACGCAGTGATTACCAAGTAAAAATACGCGGGTTCCGTATTGAGTTAGGAGAGGTAGAGGCTGTCTTGAACCAACATCCGGCGGTACTCCAGTCTGTAGTCGTTGCTCGTGAAGACAAGAGTGGCGAAAAACGTTTGGTAGCCTATGTTGTCCCAAATCAAAAGACAACCGTTACAATTACTGAGTTGCGTCGTTTCCTAAAGAAAAAGCTGCCTGAGTACATGGTACCATTCGCTTTCGTCTTGTTGGAAGCCCTGCCCCTAACTCCTAGCGGCAAAGTCAACCGCAGCACCCTTCCAGCACCTGATTTAGTAAAGCAAGATCTCCAAGCAACCTTTGTTGCTCCCCATGATGATTTAGAAAAAACGCTTTCGCAGATTTGGGAAGAAGTTTTAGGCATCCAACCCATTGGCGTGAGGGATGACTTCTTTGATCTGGGAGGGCATTCCTTACTAGCTGTGCGCTTATTTGCACAAATAGAGAAAAAATTCGACAAAAAACTTCCCCTAGCCACCCTTTTCCAATCAGGTTCAGTGGAAGCTCTTGCCAATATACTCCGTCAAGAAGAAGAGCCTACAGCTGGTAATCAGGTGTTAATAGCGACACATCACCAGCACACATCACGAGCTCCTTGGTCATCCTTGGTAGAAATTCAACCCAACGGTTCCAAGCCACCTTTCTTCTGCATCCACCCCCTTGGTGGAGAAATCCTGTGTTACCGTCCTTTGGCGTTGCATTTGGGATCGGATCAACCAGTTTATGGGCTACAACCACTAGGGCTAGATGGAAAACACCCTCCTTTAACCCGGATTGAAGATATGGCAGCCCACTATATTAAAGAAATCCAAACTATTCAACCCAATGGTCCTTACTATATAGGAGGTTACTCCTTGGGTGGTATAATTGCCTACGAGATGGCACAGCAACTCTACTCTCAAGGTGAAAAAGTGAATCTTCTTGCTATGCTTGATACCTCTCGTCCGGGTACTGAGACGCGATTGCCCTTCGTGCTAAGAGTTTTTGAGCACATAAATAATATCATACAAGAAGGACCTAGCTACCTTCAACATAAGCTTGCGGGTTGGAGTGAGTGGGGGACGTATCATATCCGAGACAAATACCGGCGTTTGTTGGAAAAGTCGGAGCTTTTACCTGAGGGCGACGAACATTTAGATGTTATGGGTGCTAATGTCCAAGCTCTTGAGCAGTATACTTTCAAAGCGTATCCTGGTCGAATGACTGTGTTTCGGACTGACGATAAAAATCGGGACGATGCTGTCGGTGTAAAGTATGATCCGTTATTTGGTTGGGGCGAAATAACCAGTGGAGTAGATGTTTATCATCTTCCTGGCTCTCACCTTTCCTTCCTTGATGAACCCGATGTAGAAGTATTGGCAGAGCAATTAAAGCTTTGTTTAGAAAAGGCGCATGCTGCGGAGTTAACCAATTAATATCAACAGTCCGCTTAATTACTTATAATTTGTGCGTTACCTCACCCCAGCCCTCTCCTTAATAAGGAGAGGGTGCCGCAGACGGGTGAGGTTCTTCGTTTTTTATAAGTGTCCAATCGAAGTAGATGCCAAAACAGCAATGAGATAATTTGTCAGAGTATGGGCATCTACTCCCAACTCTGTCCGCTCTTGTGCTGCTAAAATTGCTGCTTGAGAATGCCACCAAGCACCAGTTGCAACAATCTCCTCTACAGAAATTTTTTTAGAAGACGCTTGCGCTAATAATCCGCCAATCAGCCCAGTTAATACATCCCCACTACCACCACGCGCTAAAGCTGGCGTACTTTCGGGATTGATCCAAACGGTTCCTTGGGAATTGGCAATAACAGTTCTTGCCCCTTTCAATAACACCACTGCACCACTTTGCGCCGCCGCTTCCCGCGTTGCTTTTACCCTGTCGTGATTAGCATCAGGAATGTCAGGAAACAATCGCTTGAATTCACCAGTGTGTGGTGTAAGTACGGTAGATATTTGTCGTTTTTGTAACGTCTGGATCGATCTCATTTCAGCCAAAATATTCAAACCGTCAGCATCTAGAAGTAAGGGGATAGTGCTATCTAATACTTCTTGTAAAATCGGGCTGGCATCTTGGGTTAAGCCGGGACCACAGGCGATCGCACTAAATGAACTCAAATCTGTTTTTGGTGGGAGTTGTAGTTGGGCGATCGCCCCAGACTCCGTTTCCGGACAACCAATAATCAAAGCTTCAGGTAACTGTGCTACCATTAGAGACTTGAGAGATTCTGGCACAGCAATAGAGAGCATACCGACACCACTTGCTCGTGCTCCCAACCCAGTTAATATTGCTCCTCCCGAATACCGACGCGAACCACAAATCAACAGCAAATGTCCTTCTTTATATTTATGAGTAACTGGCGGACGGGGTAAAGGCAGAGTCGAGAGGGCAGTTGTTTTTGTGATGCGTTTAATACTTGGTGAATTGCCCAGCACAGCTTGTATATCAGCCAAGGGAATGTCAAAATCTATTAACTCGGCTTTACCAACATAATCAAGAGCTTGGTCTTGCAATAAACCCTGCTTCCACAAACCTAAGCACAACGTGTGTGTAGCACGTACCGCAGTTCCCAACACCTCACCAGTATCCGTGTGCAGCCCAGAAGGTAAATCTATACTAATAATCGGTTTGTGCCATTCATTGAGCTGATTGATAGCAGTAGCGACTGGATCTGTAAGCGTTTTTTCTAAACCAAATCCAAATAACCCATCAATTAATAAATCACAATCTTGCAGTGGTTGAATCGAGTCATAACACGGTAAACCCAAACTCCTAGCGTACTGCAAGTGCTGCGAAGTTAATTCCTTAAGTTTAGAGAAAGGGCAATATATCAAGACTTCATAGCCACGAAAGTATAACTCTCGGGCAACAACCAAACCATCACCACCATTATGACCAGGACCTGTGAGAATTCCTACACGGGATGAGGAAGATGAGGAAGCTTTCGCCTTGTTCTCTTGTTGGCAAAAAAGGGGATAGATATCCTGAACACGACGAGTAATAAGTCCTGCTACTTTCTCCATCAAAGCTACCACAGGCATTCCCGCTGCAAAAATACGCTCTTCGATCTCGCGCATTTGCTGTGCGGTGACGATGACTTGTGCAATTTGTTCTTGCCTGTCTTTCATGAGTTCTGAGTCCGAAAAAAGTCAACAATTAGGGGTGTAAGGGTGTGTAGGGGCGCTGCGGCCTTGCGCCCGTACGGGGGGTAAAGGGGTAAGAAATAAAAGAATAAGGCGTGGGTATAAGTTACTTTCCGTAATAAACTCTAGCATTACCAAATCTTGAATCCTTCCGCAGAAAGTTATTCCATTCTTCTGCCTGCCAACGCTTGACAAAAGGTCCAACTGCCACATGTGGTCCTCGCGGTTCAAGTCTGGGGATGACGTATACATCTGATCCTGGGTAGATATTTCGTCCTAGGTAGCTTCTGATCTCGTTCCTGTAGCGGGGTAACTCTTCGGAGTTTGCAGGAATAACGACATAGTAATAACTAGACCTCTGTCTACCAGAATCGCCTCTACCATAATCGCCTCTACCATAATCATAGGAAACGTCGCGTTCATCCCGTCTGTTCTGTTCGTTATAGACAACTTGATCGCCATCAACGACTCTTGCGGAAGATACGCCGTTAGATTGCAGTCGTCTGGCTAGGCTTCTAGCTCCTTCTCTTGTCCTAAAAGCTCCTACTTGAATCACAGAACGTCCTTGAAACCGCTGTCTAAAAGCATCTCTTGGAATCAGACTTGTTCCTCGCCGTCCATAATCATTGTCATTAATATACACCTTGTAGGGAGCATAACCACGGTTAGATCCATAAGAGGGTGCTTCAGGTGCTTGGAATTCAATAGAACGCTGGGACGATGTATTCACCTCAGGAACTGTATAACCTTGTGAATCTGACGGTACTGCTGGTAGCGGTTCGTTTGAAGGTGCAGGCGGAAGAGTATCATACACTGATCGTCGCTGTGCTATAAAAACTTCGCTAGGATTGATTTGGGCATATGCTAGGTTAGATTGAGATAAAAAAACTAAGCATCCTCCTAAAAGCAAACGCAAAATCAAAGATGGTTGGCTCAATTTAAGAAATGCCATAATCTGATTCGGTATTGCACTGAGCATATTATTAACAGCAAATTAGTAGCAAAATTTTAAATGATTTTCTTGACTAAAAAATAATCGAGTGATTCAATCCAAAATCTAAAACATCTTGATTTATGTAGTAATTTTATACAATAAGCGAAGTCTTTTATGAACAAAGTTGTAGTTGGTCTTTCTGGTGGCGTTGATAGTTCCACTGCAGCAGCCATTTTGCACCATCAAGGTTATGAAGTGATTGGTTTAACCCTTTGGCTGATGAAAGGGAAGGGTCAGTGTTGCTCTGAGGGTATGATTGACGCGGCTTATATCTGTGAACAGCTAGGTATTCCCCATCATATTGTTGATATTCGGGACGTCTTTCAGGCAAATATCATTGATTACTTGGTGGATGGTTACAGTACTGGGGTCACTCCTTTGCCTTGCTCACAATGTAACAAAACTGTAAAATTTGGTCCCATGTTGCAGTACGCGCGCGAAAATTTGGAATGCGCGAGCATTGCCACTGGTCATTATGCTCGCATTCAATATGATCCAGCTACTGGACGCTACCAATTGCTGCGTGCTTTTGACCGCAACAAAGACCAGTCCTACTTTCTCTATGATTTGTCGCAAGAGTTACTTGCAGGAAGCGTATTTCCACTGGGAGAATTACAAAAAAGCGAAACTCGTCGTCTTGCTGATGAATATGGGTTGAAAACAGCAGATAAGCCAGAAAGCCAAGACTTGTGCTTGGTGGAAAGCAACGGCTCAATGCGAGCGTTTCTTGATAAGTATCTCGCGCCGAAAAAAGGAGATATTGTTGATACTTCAGGTAAGATACTGGGTCAACACGATGGTGTCCATCATTACACGATTGGGCAACGTAAGGGTATAGGTATCGCCGCTGCGGAACCACTGTATGTGATTGCGTTGGATGCAGTGAATAACAGGGTGATTGTGGGCGATCGCACCAAAGTCACCGAACCAGAATGTACTGTAGAAAGGGTGAATTGGGTCTCCATTGCTGAACCATCAACTCCTATTCGGGCGCAGGTGCAAGTTCGCTATCGTTCGACTCCTGTACCAGTCACAGTTATTCCCTTAGAAAATTCTCGTGTTCGCCTAGTGTTTGATGAACCTCAGTTCAGCATTACTCCCGGACAAGCTGCTGTGTGGTATGAAGGGGAGAAGGTGTTAGGTGGTGGGATAATTGAGCAATTTAGTTCTAGTGATCCGTCAAGACAACTTTGAGGGGTTAAAGAATGAACCGCAGAGGCGCAGAGAAGAGCCAGCGCGTTGCGGGGGTTCCCCCCGTTGTAGCGACTGGCGTCGCAGAGGAAGAGAAAAGAGGATGAGTATAAAATGGGTTTACCCGTTTTGATCTCTTGAAAGTACGAATGTAAGTAAGTAGGCACGATTAAACCGAACTATGTTAACTTATGTAAAGCGCCAAAAACCTTTTAAAAATAAGCTTTTAAGCGATTTACATTTCTTAATTTAGTTGTGTTTTTTAGCGCCCACCTACTTATCAAGCTGAGCTTGATACATCCTCAAGAGTTTTCAACGGGCATTATTATAAGTTTTAGCTAGCTACAACTTGAATGCTGACTTTTGCTGTCACGTCAGTATACAGCTTAATTTCAGCCTCATAAGTTCCTAACTTGCTAATATCGGGTATGGTGATACCACGCCGATCCACTTCCAGTCCTGCGATTTGTTGAATAACTTCTGCCACTTCTTGGGTGGTGACAGTACCGAAAATAGCTTCGGCTTCACCAACCTGCTTGGCAATTTGGAAGCTTTCAACTTTTTCCAAAGCTGCTTTTTGCTCTTGAGCTTGTTGCTTCAATTCTAATTGCCGCTGGCGTTCTATTTCGCGACGACGTTCGACTTGCTTAAGAATAGCAGGAGTGGCACGAGTTGCCAAACTTTTGGGAATTAAGTAGTTACGAGCATAGCCAGGAGCAACTTCCACTAAGTCGCCAGATTTTCCTAGCTTGATGATATCTTGAGTTAAAACTAATTGTATGCGTTTCGCCATCGTTGTTCTTTTTCTTTGCTTTCTCTAAAAACTTAATTGCTTGGGCTTCAACAGGACAGTTGATATGGATGCAGCTATATCCCAAGCAGCTTCGCGTATAGCCCGAAACCTACAAATCATAGCGAAATGGAAGGTGCGATCGCAACTCTCAGAGCAAGAAAAATAAATCTTCTTTGCACCGAGTCATTTATTCCTAGTCGAGTACTGCTTCCTAATGACTAATGACTAATGACTGCCAAAACATCGTTAACTTTATTTTAACGACCTACTTAAAATTTATCTTTCATTCCTCGCAACCGCGCAAAGGTTTGCACTGAGTCGCGACTGTTAGCAGCTAATTGTAATGCTGGCTGGTCCCAACGTAAAAAGGGATTTGTGAGCTTTTCCACTCCTAAAAGCGAGGGAACAGTTGCTTCTTTGTGACTGCGGGAGGTTTTCACCTGATCATAACGGGTTTGTAAGTCGGTGTTATCTGCATCTACGGTGAGGGCGAATTGCAGATTTTTCAAAGTATATTCGTGGGCACACCAGACGCGAGTAGAATCAGGTAACGAGCGGAATTTGCTCAGGGAATGAACCATTTGCGTAGGTGTTCCTTCAAATAAGCGACCACAACCACCAGCAAACAGGGTATCGCCGCAGAATAACTCACCCGTTTGACTTGGGTTTTCTGGAGGAAAATAATAGGCAATATGAGCACGGGTATGTCCGGGAACGAAGATAACCTCAGCTGTTCTGTGTGCAAATTCAACGCGCGAGCCTTGCTGTAAAAACACCTGCTGTCCCAGTATTCTCCCTCTATCCTCAGCCCCACCATAAACTATCACATTAGGGAATTGTTGCATCAGTTGGCGGTTTCCTCCTATATGGTCTTGATGATGGTGCGTGTTAAAAATCGCCACCAACTCAGCTTTGAATTCTTTGAGTTTCTGCAATACTGGTTCCGCCTCGGCTGGATCGACGACAGCAGCAATATTTTGCCTTGGATCGTGCAGCAGAAAAATGTAATTATCTGAAAGTGCTTCAAGACGAATGACTTGCATTGATTCTATCTCCCAGAGAATTTGGTGTTTAGCATTTCTCAACAATGCTATCGAAAAGAGAGCGACTGGACTACCTACGCAAGCTATATGTTGTAATGGACAAAGGAAATTGTGGGCTGAGCAAATGCAGATGCGTCAATTCTTTTGGAGATTAATCTTATGATGGTGCGAGAAGCTAGGTTAGAGGATGTGTGAGCGATTGCCTACGGCAGAGCTACGCTTAACGCCAGGGTTCATGTAAATACTTGGCGAACGAGACATTCAGGGTAACTCATGCCATATTCAATAAATATAATGTACAAGGCGTCTTTTGACTGAAAACATGTTGTCATGCAGCCAAAAATCTAATGCTAGGATTTATTTTGAAAAGACATTCATGAATGAACATCTTGATTGTCAGTCTATAGCAATCCTAAATCATTTGTAAAATTCTCTCTTCTCTC
>NZ_QMEB01000176.1 GCF_012912135.1 Brasilonema bromeliae SPC951
CATTTATGTTGCTGAACATCAATTTTTAGTATTTTTCCAATTTTGGAAATACTTTAATGGAGACTTTTCTTTTAAAAAACTACTACGGCATTGGTGGCATGACAGAATTAATTTTGAATATGCCGAATATTGCATGAAGAGTATGATGTGGCATGGCGGCGGTGGATTGGATCAATACTTAGATTCAAAAGAATTTGAAGAAAGAGCGCAAGCTGTTATCGCAGCCAAATTTAAAAACAATCCCATCATCAAGGGAGTTAATCAACTCTTCCCAGATTTTTTAACAGAACAATTGCGTGTCAGTTCTTACTCTACTGGTTTAGGTCAATTTTGGCGTGTGATGGCTGATATTTTCCTCACTTTATCAGACCGTTATGATCAAGGTGAAATCAAATGTATTCCTGATGTTGTAGAACACGTCAAAGCAGGTTTGGTAGCAGATGCCAATAAGCCGATTACCTACGCCGTTAAAATTCGGGAAAAAGTTTACGACATTATTCCTAAATCTACTGGTTTAACATTTCTTGCAGATACAGCAATACCTTATGTAGAAGCAGTTTTCTTCCGAGGAACAGCTTTTCATGGCACAGTTTCATATAATGCCCAAGCTTATCAAATTCCTCCTGATCAAACCCGATTTCAATATGGTGCTTTGTATGCGGATCCTTTACCCATTGGCGGTGCAGGTATTCCTCCTACCTTGTTGATGCAAGATATGCGTCATTATCTTCCAGATTATTTGCATGAAGTTTATAAGCGTAGTCGTCGGGGAGAAGATGATTTGCGAGTTCAAATTTGTATGAGTTTTCAAAAATCGATGTTTTGTGTGACTACAGCGACGATTTTAGGACTCATGCCTCATCCAGTTGATACTCAAAATCCAGATGAGCAGAAAATGAATCGAGTCTTTATGCAAAAGTGGCTTGATAGGTTAAAAACTTCGCGTTTGGAAGAGGTGAACGACCAGTCTAACTTTTGTTTGGTATCATATCCACAATAATTACCACAAGAAATGTCATCTGATACGACATGATTCATGCTTTCACAACCTTTAGGGTTCTTAAGCTTGTATCAGCACAACCGCTGATAAATCCACCCAACTCCTGAATGTGTTGTAAATACTCTAAAGCACATGGGGAAATAATTTCTCCAGGCATCAAGATAGGAATTCCTGGTGGATATGGACAAATGATTTCCGCACAAATGCGTTTTGAGGTTTCTTTGAATGGCGAGGTTTCTGTAGGAGCAAAAAAAGCTTCACGAGGCGAAAGATGTATTGAATTTCTTGTTATGCTAAACAAATCCTTTCCTTCGCTCATTAATAGGGAGTAGGCGGGAGATGGAGTTTTTCGATACTCTTTACTCAGGGTACTAAAAGCTTGCACAAGTTGTTCAATATCTTTTTGGGTGTTACCGAAACTGATGATGAAAGTCAGATGTAGGAGTGATGAAAATTCAGCCGTAACACCCAGCTTGTCATTCAGAATTTCCTCAGCTTCAAAGCCAGTCAAACCTAAGCGAGAAACAGTGACGGTTAATCGGGTTTTGTCTAAAGCAACAAAACCAGGTGATTCCCCGTTACCCCCCTTACCCCCCTTAATAAGGGAGGTTGGGGGGTTTTCCAAAACCGATAAACCAGGAATTTGACTAATACGAGTTCTCGCTTCTTGGGCTAGTTCCAATGTGCGAGACATTAACTCTTGACCATAAAGCGCCATCTGCTGACGCGCTGCATCCAGAGAAGCTAAGAGTAAATAACTGGGACTAGTCGATTGTACGAGTTGCAAAGCTTTACTAACACGGTCAATATCTATCCTGTTGCCTTGAACATGTAGCATTGATGCTTGAGTCAATGCACCTAGTACTTTGTGAATAGATTGTACAGTGATGTCAGCACCTGCGGCTAAAGCTGGAGTGGGTAGTTGGGGATGAAAGGCGAAGTGTGCACCATGTGCTTCATCCACAATTAAGGGGATGTTATGTTGGTGGGCGAGGGAAGCGATCGCCCTCACATCTCCACACACACCGTAGTATGTGGGATAAACCATCAACACCGCTTTCGCATCAAGATGCTGTTCCAACGCAGCTTGTACAGCCGTGGGAGTGATACTGTGAGCAATATCTAAAACTGAGTCATATTCTGGATGAATAAAAATTGGGATAGCGCCAGAGAGAATTAAACTTGCGATCGCAGAAGAATGAACATTCCGAGGCAAAATGATTTTATCACCTGTACCGCAAGTCGCAAGAATCGCCGCTTCAATTCCGCAAGTAGAACCATTGACAAGAAACCAAGTTTGTGATGCACCAAAGGCTTCAGCCGCTAGCTGCTGCGCTTGCTGAATCACCCCACTTGGTGCAAAAAGGTTATCTAATTCTGCTAATTCTGGCAAGTCAGCACGAAACACTGCTTTGCCAAAAACATCAGTTAAGGATTTGGAAATCCCTTGTCCTCGTTTGTGTCCTGGGGTGTAAAAAGGAGCGTGAGGACGTTCTGCACAGGCTTTTAAGGAGTCTAGTAAAGGTATTTGGTTTTGATTGAGCATTTTGGCAACAGATTTTGTGGCGGATGTCGCGGATAAGTTACTTTGTCAGTCTTCGCGCATAAGACTAAATACTTACTCAGCAAAGCTTTTAGTCCATTTGAATGGACTTAGGCTATTAGTCTGGAACTTCAGTTCTAGGCGGGCGAGGTTTCATTAGAGAATCGTGCAAGATATCCGTTCATCCGTTGCAAATAGTCATATTGGAAGATGTCCCCAGCATCTGTTGTCATCTAGGTTGGTAAAAGTCGAATGATTTCAGTAGAGATACCATGATTTATCCCAATCCTGGACAATTACCTGAACCACAGCTTCCTCCTCCATTACCAAATCCCGAACCATCACCGGAACCAAGAATTCCCCAACCTATACCCGAACCTGTACCGGAACCTGTACCCAATCCTGCGCCTCAACCAGTTCCAGGACCAGTACCAGAACCTGTACCTGCTCCGATTCCGCAACCAGTTCCAGCACCTATTCCCCAACCAGTTCCAGCACCTATTTGAAATTCCTTGCTAGTAGTTTTGTTTTAAGATAGCGTTTGGTACCAAATCCAAAATTTCAAATCTAAAATGCTACGAGCCGGAATTGTCGGACTCCCCAACGTTGGAAAATCGACTTTGTTTAATGCCGTGGTTGCCAATGCCAAGGCAGAAGCAGCCAACTTCCCTTTTTGTACTATAGAACCGAATGTCGGCGTTGTCTCTGTGCCGGATGAGCGGTTAAATGTTTTATCGAAGATTTCCTCCTCAAAACAAACTGTTCCGGCGCGTGTTGAGTTTGTAGATATTGCCGGTTTGGTCAAAGGTGCAAGTCAAGGTGAGGGACTGGGTAACCAATTTCTTTCCCACATCCGAGAAGTTGATGCAATTGTTCATGTCGTGCGATGTTTTGAGAATGATGATATCATTCACGTTGCTGGTTCAGTTGATCCAGCACGAGATATTGAAATCATCAATTTAGAGCTTGGTTTAGCCGATTTAGCACAAATTGAACGGCGGATAGAACGCACCCGTAAACAAGCTCGTACTAGCAAAGAAGGACAGATTGAATTAGCTTTGCTGGAAAAATTAGCTGCTGCATTAAATGAAGGAAAATCAGTACGGCAAGTTAGTTTGACCGAAGAAGAAGCCGAGATTATTAAACCACTTGAACTGCTCACCAATAAACCAATCATTTATGGTGCCAATGTGTCTGAAGATGAATTGGCAACGGGTAATGAATACGTAGAAAAAGTGCGAGAAATTGCATCTACTGAAAATGCACAAGTTGTCGTCGTTTCTGCCCAAGTTGAATCGGAATTAGTTGAATTGCCAGAAGAAGAACGGTCTGAATTCTTGGCATCTTTGGGTGTAGAAGAAGGCGGTTTAAAATCTTTAATTCGCGCCACTTATACTTTGTTAGGTTTGCGTACTTACTTCACCACAGGAGAAAAGGAAACCCGTGCTTGGACAATCACAGCAGGAATGTCAGCACCACAAGCAGCCGGTGTGATTCACAGCGATTTTGAACGAGGATTTATTCGGGCAGAGACTGTTGCTTATAAGGATTTAGCCACAGCAGGTTCAATGAATGCTGCCAAGGAAAAAGGGCAAGTTCGCAGTGAAGGAAAAGATTACGTCGTGCAAGAAGGCGATGTGATGTTGTTCCGATTTAATGTGTAATTTTGTTGAAATTAAAGTAAATAGAAACCCGGTTTATTCAAGAAACTGGGTTTCTTAATTAGGCTTGAGAACTAACTCCATATATATCCTAGACGTCAGTCATTATCAAATAAATAACAAAATAACATGCTTGAAATTCCAGTTATTGATTTATCTTCCTTCACCACTGGTAAAGCAACAGCTAGGCAAACTGTCGTTCAACAAATCTATCAAGCTTGCCATGAAATAGGATTCATGTACTTAAAAAATACAAACATATCACATAACTTAATTAATCAAGTACTTAAACAAAGCAAAGACTTCTTCGATTTACCTTTGGCAGAAAAGCAACAGTTAGCTTGGACTAATGAATTTAGCAATCAAGGTTACGTTGGTTTTGAAAGAGAACGGCTTAACCCCAATAACCCAGGAGACTTGAAAGAAGCGTTTAATATTGGTAAACAAAAGGCAATAGATATAGATGTAACAGATAGATTATCTCCTGTATTCACTGCCTCATCTTCTCCTGCAAAAAACCCTCATATTCTCAACTTTTACCAAGCTTGTACAGAACTTGCTAACAAGGTGTTGCAAGCGATCGCTTTAGCTTTAGAATTGCCACAAGATTTTTTTACGACAAACCATAACCAGCAAAATCATACTTTGCGACTGCTGCACTATCCATCTTTATCCCAGCCACCCAAACTACGACAAGTTCGCGCTGGTGAACACTCCGACTATGGCAGTATTACCTTATTGTTTCAAGATGAAGTTGGGGGATTAGAAGTACGAACAGCATCAGGAAAGTGGATTGCAGCTGCACCAATTCCTGATACTATCGTCGTCAACACTGGTGATTTAATGGAACGCTGGACAAATCACGTGTTTTGCTCAACCAAGCATCGAGTGATGATTCCAAATGATCATACACTCAACCAGTCAAGATATTCTGTGGCATTTTTCTGTCATCCCAATGACAATACAGAAATTGTTTGTCTAGAAAGTTGTCAGAGGGACAAATCACCTATTTATCCTCCTATTCTTGCAGGAGAATATCTTTTAAGCCGTTTACAGGCAACCTATTAAGCGGTTCTTGAATAAACCTACTACAGAGCGGCGTAAATAGGGCAACCATTTAAAATTCCTAAAAAGCCCGTTCCATAATACTTTTGACTTTTGACTTTTGACTTTTGACTTCCGCGCAGCGGTACTACCACCTACAAAATGTCTGCCTTGATCTTGGGTGAGCAAAACCAATGAATACCGGATTTCTTCGTTCTCACTCTATCAGCTCACCCATATTAAAATCTATTCTTATCCAACCTTTGAGTCTTCGTAAATTGTCGAGAATCAGTAAGGGAATCTGCCAGTGATGTACGAGCAGAAAGGGTAAGGGATCACTCACCTCAAAAATTGCTTCTTTCCCCCGCAAAATGTTTCTTACCCAAGTTTGCAGTTGCTTAAACGATCTAATCTCATTCAGCCGCCAAACTTCGTGGTACAGCCAATAGGTTGGCTTACTATCAGCAAGAGGCTGCAAAGATTCAGCCAGAGGTTCTTTACCAAGATAGGCATCCGCTACTCCTGGATGATTGTAAAACATAGTAATGGCGGAGTGAGTACGGGGGTTACACTCAATCGCATAAACAGTTCCGTCTTCTACCTGGATGAAGTCAAAGGAAAGTTGCCCGGTTTTTCCTAGTTCTTTTGTAAAATGATTCGCCCATTGCATAATTTCTGGCTGATCAACGTTTTCGTAGTTGACTTGAAAGGCGGATGACTCACAGCAGCAGTACATTCTTGACTCTCCATCTCGCGCGGTAGTGTGAGTGCAGTATTCCTTTCCAGGGATGAATTCCTGCATAATCCAGGGGTTTTTCTCACTGATGGGCAAACTCTTGACAAATGCTGCTGTTTCTGCTTGTGTATCGCAAGGTAGCTTGGTGAGATTCAAGCGACGTATTTGATCGTAGGGAATGCTTTTAAGAATGTATTTGCGCTTCTCCTGAGAAAAGTCAAAGTTGATGACTTGTTCGGGATCGGTAATTTTGAAGGATTTGGGGACTGATAAACCGAACGATCGCGCTGTTTCGGCAAAGGCAAATTTGTCATCCAGAATCTTCGTGAGATCAGCATCGAAGTGGAAAAACTCTACATCGTCTGGTAATGGTGGCTTGCCGTGATCATAGTGGATGACAGAAAAAATGGCTACCGGGATAAAAAAGTCGATCTTTTCTTTTTTGGCGATCGCGTGTAGGGTTTCAACGTAGCCTTCTAAGTCTTTGCTTGGATCGGGAACGGTATAAAAGCCTGCAACAGAATTGGAATATTTATTACCACTTGGCCAGAATTTCTCGATGTCAATTATAATCACCCGATGCCCTGCTGCATGAAATGAACGCGCTAGCTGAAGAGTTTTCGTCATTCTCGCGCCAGCGATCAAGATATTTTTGGAATTGGGGTTGACAACAATTGACTTGCCAAATGGTTGCTTGAGAAAGTTCAACAGTAGCGAAGTCAAGACGACGATGCAGTTAAAGGGAAATGCGATCGCCAGTAATACAAGAGTGCCTAAGTTTTGGAAAACTACAAAAATCTGCTCCTTCATACTTATAATTGTGACATGATAGTGGAATTAGTGGCTGGTGGCTTGTAAAAATGAAGCGGAACAAACAGATGCAATCGGAGCCAGTAAACTTACTATCACTTACGGGTTGCAGAGGTAGAGGTTTTATATCTTACGTCTTCTCCAAACTGTATGAGTTTCCCGATATTAAAATCAATCCTCACCCAAGTTCTTAAGGAGCGCAAACTATCGAGTAATAGTAAAGGAATGTGCCAGTGATGTACCATTAAGAACGGTAGTGGGTCGTTTACTTCAAAGATTGCATCCTTTCCTCGCCAAATATTTTTAAACCACTTTTGCAACTGCTTTAACGATCTAATTTCATTAAGTCTCCAAAGTTCGTGATAAAGCCAATAAGTAGGCTTACTATCACTCAGAGGTAAGAGAGGTTCAGCCGGAGGCTCTTTACTAAGATAGGCATCCGCTAAACCTGGATGGTTGTAATACATTGTAATTGCAGAGTGAGCGCGAGCATTGCACTCGATCGCATAAATCGTCCCATCTTCCGCCTGAATGAAGTCAAAACAAAGTTGTCCAGTCAGTTGTAGTTCTTTGACAAAATGACTCACCCACTTCTTAATTTCTGGGTGATCAACCTTTTCGTAATTGACTTGAAAAGCAGATGATTCGCAGCAGCAGTGTACCGTTAATTCACCATTCCTCACTGTATCATGAGTACAGTATTCTGTTCCGGGAATAAACTCTTGCAATATCCAAGGGTTCTCTTTACTAATTGGCTTACTTTTGACATAAAGCGCCATTTTTTCGTGAGACTCCATTGGTAGCTTGGTCAGATCTAAGCGTAAAACAGAGTCATAGACAATACTTTTGAGAATGTACTTGCGCTTTTCGTTGGAAAAGTCGAATTTAAGAACTTGTTCGGGATCTGTAATTAGGAAGGTTTTCGGGACAGATAGCGAGAGTGAGCGTGCTTTTTGGGCAAAGGTAAACTTGTTATCCAGCATCTTCATTGTATCAGCATCGAAGTGGAAATTCTCACAATAGCCTGATAACACTGGCTTGCATTCCGAGTCGAAGTAGCTGGCAGCAAAAATGCCTACCGGGACAAAAAAGTCTATGTTTTCTTTTTTGGCGATCGCACGCACGGCTTGAGTATAGCCCTCTTTGTCTTCGTCGGAGTCAGGAACTGTGTAAAAGCCTGCTACAGAGTTAGAAAATCGATAACCACTGAACCAGTATTTGTCGAGATCAAATAGAATGACTCGATGCCCTGCTGCGTGAAATGATCGCGCCAGTTGAAGGGTTTTGGTCATTCTACCACCACCGATCAAGATATTTTTCGGATTCTCGTTCAAAACCACTTGCTTGGCATACCTTCGCTCGAAAAAATTCCACAGCAGGGATGCGAGTACGACGGTGCAGTTAAAGGGAAATGCGATCGCCAGTAATGCAAGAGTGCCCAAGTTTTGGAACACTGCAAAAATCTGCTTCCTCATAGTTGTAATTGTGACATGATAGTGGAACCAGTGGCTGGTGGCGAGTCAGATATTAAAGGGATAAGGAGATGCGCTCCTTGTCCCCTGCTTTCCTACACTCGCCAAATGATCGTCAAGCCGTCTCGAATTGGCAGTAGCACTTGCTCAATCCGGGGGTTATCTTTGACGATGCGATTGAAACAAGCGATCGCCTCCCCATTTTTGGCTCGCTCCAAAGAAGGCAAGTTTACTTGCCCCTGATGCAACGTGTTGTCCACACAGATGAATCCGTGAGGAGACAATAAATTGTCGTCTAGCAGTATTTGAAAGTACTACACATACTCAGTTTTGTTAGAATCAATGAACACCAAGTCAAATGACTCCTGTGCTGCTGCTAGCTTCTGGAGTGTTTCTAATGCTGGTCTCAATTCTACATGAATTTTGCCACCGTGAGGGGCGATTGCCCAAAGGGCAGACGCGACGAGCGCGTATCGCAAAACGTCGAACACTCAACTAGCTCCCAAGGCGATTATTGAAACGGGGAGCATCTTTATCAATCAAATACTCAATGACCAGTGCCCAAATTGCGAGATTGTAGGCACGGTTTTGCAGCGTCCGGCTATTTTCTCCAAAAGCCGCCATGAATGACGCTGTTTTGTGGTCGGTGGGTGCGTCGGAACACAAGGCGGTTCTTGAATTGATTTCTTGCAAAAGCCTAATTTCTGAAAATCAAACCACATCTACGTCTAGGGTGCGTCCATCTGCGGATCTAAATTCATTCATCATAATTTTTGCAAAAAATCTCATAGATGAAGTACAGCCAAAAGCATACAGAACGCACAACCCAGAAGAAATTCTTAATACCGAGTGGCGTTCTGAATTCCTTTAGAAAGTGAAAGTGGTGCGGAGTACGCCTACAGTTGTCGTATCATTTCTACTGTTGCCTTCAGGATTGAACAAAACAAATGCTCCAGGAGTAATGCTGATATTATCACTCACTTTAAAACGATAGTAAGCTTCTAAATGATAAGGAACAGCCCGCCGCGCACCATCAGGAGTCAATCTAGCATCACCATCTGCAGAGGTGCGATAAAGTGGCTGTCCAAAAATAATCCCCGCATTGTTTCCTGGTTTGAATAAATCATTGAAGTGCAATCCCGCCATCCAACTTGTGAAGGTGGTAGAAGCATCAACACGACCAGAAGAATCATCAACAAACATTGCTGCACCGTAGCCAGATAAAGCAACTTTTGGAGATAAACGCCAAGTTACTGTACCGCCAAAAGAGTTTAGTTCAACTGGTGTTCCCAATGAAACACCAGCCAAAGCACCAATATCACTACTGGTTAATCCTGTACCCAGGATGTTGATTTCGTGATAACTGTGGGCATAGTTGAAAGCAATATCCAGGGAACTGCTTGGTTTAAAGGTTAATTGTGTTGCTACAATACTACTACCTCCAAACACGCCTGCTCCCAAAGGTGTGCGAGAAACACCTGGCTGGATATCCGCAGCCGAAGTAGGAATATTGGCATTTGCACTGGCATAAAAAGCTCTCAGATCCACCTGCTTTGATATGTCAAAAATAAATCCTGCAGCCGATGCCAAACCAGTACCAGAAGTACCACCAGAGAGACGTACCACGGGGTTCAAACCTGCAAAGCGAGAAACTGCTTCTTGTCCTTCACCAGCAAAAGGTGTGATGGCAGGAAAGGCATCCGATGATTCCACCGCAGTTCCAGCAAACAAAGTTAATTTTTTAGCAATGGGAAAGATATAAACTAGTTTGTAAAGCTCAATGTCATTGCTACCCGTGCTCGACAAAGTCTTAACATCAAGGCCAGGAAATTGCGGTTCAAAACTGACACGAGCGTTACTGGCACTAAATCCAGACGGAGCTAATCCCAAAGATTCTTGAAGGCTACCGCGACCGTCCGAACCACCTAAAAAGTTATAAGCTTGCAAACCAGTAATCAGTAAGTCTTTGCCTGTAAAACTGGTGTTGAGATTCAACCGCACTCTATTTGTCAAGATGATATTTGGATCATTCCTACCAGGAGCGCCTCCTGTAGCACCAATAGCTGCAAAAATTGCCTCACCACTCAGTTTAGTCGTTGTGGAAAACTGATTTGCTTGCAACTCTGCCGTGCGAGCTTCTACAACATCTACCCGACCTCGCAGTGTCGCCAGTTCTGCGCCGAATTCTTGTTGCAGTCTCTGCAAGGTGGCTAAATCCTCTCTTTTTACCAAATCAGCAGTCGCTGTGGCAACAAGTTCGTTGACTCGATTGAGACAGGCGTTTAAGCCAGCAGCAAATTCATAGCGAGTCATCGCGCGATTGCCTCGATAAGTACCATTTGGATACCCAGCAATACAACCGTAACGCTCAACTAGAGATTGCAGTGCTTGAAAAGCCCAGTCCGTAGGCTGTACATCAGATAATTGCGATACAGATGTGACTTGTGCTATCACATTTGATGCGGGGACTTGATTTGGAAATTTTGCAGTTAGCCCCAAATTGTTGCTTTTCTGCTTCTGATTCAAAGTAGGTAAATCTTGTTGTTTGCTATCCGTAGATACAATGAGTTGTCCCTGAGTTTGGCTGCCTTTTTGTATGTCATTAATACTGCCTATACTTTCAGTTAAAGAACTGCTATTTTGTGGTAATTGTTCTGCCGCGTAATTAATTTTAGATGTGTTATTAGCAATATCTAGATTCGGTATTACTTGTGCAGATAATGGTTTGGCAATTAAACATAGAAAACTTGCTCCGCTGGCAGAGGCTAGTAAAAATCTTCTCATGGCAACTCCTACACACTGAAATAAAGAAATTTAGACTGCGATCTCAAAAAAACAATGGTTTAGTAAAATCAAGGCAAACTATGCAACACAATATTGCTTGCTTCGCCTTCCTTGTCCCTCAGAAAAAAGTTTTCTTTTAGTGAATTGACTAACCACTTTATGAGTAATTACCGCAAGTGTTTAATTATCATAAATCTATTTACGTCAATAATTAACACAAGCTGATATTTGTAATTTTTATAATTATCATCTAACCAAGTATTGCTCTATTTATCATAGCTTAGAGTTTGTATTATAAAGTACAAAATATGACTACACCTACTTAACACAAAATTTTACTGTATATTTGCGGTATTTTTTGGAACTATATTGTATATTTTTAGTAAAATTTTAACAGTATTTGATAAATTTTAGAAGAATTTTTGTCCCCAAACCAAGTAATTTTACTCTAGCTAGAGTATAAAATATAATTTATGCTTCATACACAGGGATAGGGTTAATATCTTTTTATCATTTTTTGATACATAGGTAGATTTTATGTAGCTTTCGCAAAAGTAGCCTGAGAATTACGGAATCGCGATAGTTTCTTTTGTATTTTTTATTAAGAGTCTCACAACAGAGAGAAGCAAACTAAATATTAAGAGGATTTTAAGGATTTTATGAAGCAATATTTGAGATTTGCCAAGCGGTTTGGGCTACTGTTTACTCCATTGGTAGCGACTTCTGTGCTTTTCACCTCACCCAGTCAAGCAGCTACTTTTGCTTTTTCTGATGGAGAATTAAGTTTGACAGATTTCAACGGAATTCTTTCCACAGAATTTAACAGCGACAATAATGGTGAGACTAAAGGTATTACTCTGGGTAAGAATGATTTTGTAAACTTGCAAAATATTCCAACTGTAGAGACGTCAAATTCTCCACCAAAAGCATTTACTGATGTTGTCAGTTCAGTGAGTGGTGAAGGTAGAAACTATACAGGATTCGTAAAAAGCGATTCGGAAATTGTTGGTAATTTTGATATAGGTGCTGGTAAAACCTTTTCTTTCAATTTCTCCTCTTTTCTAAACCTAGGAACACAAATAGATGCATCTCCAGTAGAGAATGCTCAAGCAAAAGGAGACATTGCCTTCTATTTATACGATACTTCAAATATACCAGAACAAACTCTTCCTGACTTGATTACTGGTTTATTAGACAATCCAAACAGCATCAAGAAAACTCCGCTTTCCTTCTTTTCTCTGGCTGGGAATATCAATACTCTTGGTAATGATTTTCTGATCAATAAAAATAGTTCAGATATTACCTTAAGCGAGAGTTATAAAGAAGTTGATTTGGAAGGAAATGAAGAAAAGACTCTGGCTGAGTTTCGGGGATATTTCCAACGTTATTTTGAAAAACAAGCAAATATCACTTTGATTGCGACTAGGAGAAGTCAGGCGAGAGTGACAGCACCTGAACCTTCAACAAGTTTAGCTTTAGTACTATTTTTTGGGTTACTAGCTATAGCTAACAAAGGTAGATTTAGGACAAAAATTTTAAATAACTCTTCAGGAATTAAGATGGTTAAATTGTAGATAGTAATGACGTCAAGCTCTATACTAAAAATTTGCAAAGAGGTTTTTTTCTTATGGCGACTCCAAACCCATCTACTTCTGCACCCTCCGCGTCACCTAGTCAAACGGCGACTTCTGCTCTTTCTTATGGAGATTTCTTCTTAACAAACTTGAGTCAAAGCTTTGCCACTATTAACAGTGATAATCAGGCTGATACCTCAGCTACTGCAGATGGTGGTACAGCGACTGTTTACAATAACGCAGTCGTAGAAACTGATGATACAAAAGTATTGACTTTTGCAACTAGTTCAGCTTCTGGTGAAAATAGAGATTTTTTTGCATTAGCTGAAACTCATGCAATTATTGTTGGTAACTTGTTTATAGATGCAGGTAAAACTTTATCTTTCAATTTTACATCGACATTAGACTTGGAAACCTTAAAAAATGCATCACAGCAGATAGATAATGCCAGCGCTATTAGAGAGGTTTCCTTCTTTTTATACGATACTTCTGATATACCTAAAGAAAAGCTTCCAGACTATCTGGCCAATTTACTATCCGACCCAGATAGTATTGAAAAAAAACCTTTAGTGTTCTTTTCTCTATCTGGAAATTTAAACACTTTGAGTAATGATAACTATTTGACCAGCAAGAAAAGCGAAAATGTGACAATTAGTTCTGAATTGAAAGATTCTAATTTTGCTGGAACTCAAAAATTTGCTAGTATTTTTGTCCGTGGTTCTGTAAAACGCTCTTTTAATAATCAAGCAAATATAACTTTAGTTGCTTTGAGAAGAGGTCAAGCGAAAGTGACAGCACCTGAACCTTCACCTACTTTAACTTTACGCTCAACGAAGCCTAAATTACTGGGCGTTGCTACCCAAGGTAGACATCAAGGTGCGACTTCAAATCGTTTTTCCGATAGAAAGACCATGAAAGTTACTGTTGGAAAATAATTGCGGTAGCATGACAATCTCATGATGAAATTGGTTGGAGTTGGAGTTGAAGTAACACCAAAGAGAGAGAATATCTTTTGAGCCTGTTCATAAAGATATTCAATGAAAACCTACGACTGGATTGTTGTTGGTGCTGGTATTACGGGTGCTGCACTCGCCTACGAACTGGTAAAAAAAGACTGCAAAGTGCTTTTACTAGAACAATATGCAACACCAAACAATGCAACTCGTTATAGTTATGGTGGTTTAAGTTTTTGGTGTGGTGTCACTCCACTCACTCGCCAATTGTGCGACGAGGGTATCGCACGTCACCGCATCCTGTCGGAAGAGTTGGACGCTGATACTGAGTTTAGGGAGCTAGATTTATTATTGACCATTTCCGCCGATACAGATCCAGCAAGTGTAGCAGCGTCTTACACTCGTTTTGCTATCCCTCCCAAATTACTCAGTTTAAAGGAAGCCTGTGAATTAGAACCTCTGTTGAATCAGGAGGCTATAGCCGCTGCTTTAACTCACATCTTGCACCTGGAAATATGGATGTCAAAACCAAAACTACGTGCAA
>NZ_QMEB01000177.1 GCF_012912135.1 Brasilonema bromeliae SPC951
TGTTAACCGTTACTAATATCGAAATCATAGCATATTTCCGCAATACCTACTCAAATTTGACTAGTTTTGAAGAGAAATGCGTAGGAATTATGTTACAGTTTCCAACCCTTATTTTTTCTTAATCAACGGAGAGGGAGGGATTCGAACCCTCGGTACAGCCTTACGAACTGTACAACGGATTAGCAATCCGTCGCTTTCGACCACTCAGCCACCTCTCCAGGGTCACGAGGATTAATCTTAACAGAGTCTAAGGTGAAATGTCAATAGTTTATTTGTCATTTGTCATTCGTCACTTGTTATCACAAACGAGAAAGGACAAATGACAACTTTCTCATAAGACTTGTGCTCGTAACCATGCCGCTGGCAAAGCACGTAACTTTTGCCATTGAGGCACGTAAGCACGTCGAGTGAACACATTGTAATCGTTGCGTTCAATGATATTCAAAATTCGACTGTAATGCATCAAAGATGCCCATACTGGTAAGCGAGCATCGGCAGATAGGTAAGAGATTCCCTTTTCTGCTTTAGCGTAAAATTGGCGTGCCCGTGCAATTTGAAAGCGCATTAGCGATCGCCAGCGCTCATCCACCACTCCTTTAAACAGGTCTTGCTCTGTGTAGTTAAAGCGCGCCAAGTCTTCTTGGGGAATATAAATCCGCCCCCGCCTTGCATCCTCCCCGACATCTCGTAGAATATTGGCGAGTTGATGGGCTATCCCCAGAGTAATCGCTTCTTCTGTGGGGATATACGGCTGTTGATGGCAATTCCACGGAGCCGTGTTTGTGGAGGTGTCAACCCCCATCACTGCTGTTGACATCAAACCGACTGTTCCAGCAACGCGGTAACAGTAAAGGTGTAACTCCTCAAAGGTTTCGTAGCGACTACGGTATAAGTCCATACGCTGACCCGCAATCATATCCCTAAAGGGCTGAATGTCTATCGGGAAACGCTGAACAGTATCCACTAAAGCGACATCAATACTATCCAATGGCTGTCCAGCAAAAATCGATTCCAGTTGCTGTTCCCACAGATCCAAAGTTTCTGGTGTCGTTATAGCAGATGCGGGACCATCCACGAGTTCGTCTGTACGGCGACACCAAGCATAAATTGCCCAAATGTGTTTGCGCTTTGGCTTCTCAACCAGCAAAGTGCCGATGTAAAAAGTCGTGGAATACTTGACTATAAGCTGGCGACAGAGTTTGTAGGACTCGTCCACAGAGACCGGTGTTTTCATGCGAGGGATGGAATCAGGCAGTTGCAGCATTCGTTGCAGGCTGAAGGGTTTGCATTTGCAGGCTTTTTGAATTTGCCACCGGATGTGCTTCAGCAGTCGTGTAGCGCGTCCTACCGACCCAAAGCTTTTTCAGGCGTTTGGCTTGTTTCCTCGAAACGAGGAAGGGGTTTTCCTTCAGAAAATCCCTCGGCGGTATTACGGACGATCGCCTGCGCTGTCAGCTTACCAGAAAGTACGGCACCTTCCATACTCCCTAGGTAACGTTGCATTGTGTAACTTCCTGCTAAATAAAAGTTAGCAATTGGGGTCACTTGTGAGGGACGATACTCTTGACGACCAGGCGTTGCTTTGTAAACTGAGCGTGGCGTCTTCACGACATGATACTTTAGCAGCTTTGCGGGATTATCTCCTGTAAAATCGTCAGGAAACAATTTTTCTAGTTCCGCAACAGTTGCTTGCAAAATCTCTTCATCTGATTTTGCAATCCAATCTTTTGCTGGGGCTAGAACTAATTCCAGCATTGAACGGTCGGGGTTGGCGTATTCGCGGCAGGTGTTACTCATATCAGCATAAACACTGAGCAGGGGCGATCGCGAGAATAGCAGATGGTCAATTTTAGTAAGTTTACGGTCAAACCATAGCTGCAAGTTTATCACTGGCACACCCTCTAAACCTTCCAATTTTTGGAAAAATTCAATTTCTTTCCAGGGTGTAGGTACCAAAATCTTCATCACGTCAACCGACATTGCCGATACGTAGGCATCCGCCGTAAATACTTCATCTTCTGCCCCATTCAACCCCCGAATCACAAAATGCTTGACTGTGCCATCGTCATTCAGCACAATTTCTTTGAGCGGTGCATTCAACCGCACTTCTCCACCCCGTGCGGTAATGTGATCAACGATTGGCTGACACAGCCGTTCCGTAGGAGAGCCGTCCAGAAAAGCCATTTTTGAGCCGTTCTTCTCTTGCAAAAACCGATTGAGAGCCGTTAGAAGAATTGTCGCCGAAATTTCATCAGGATTTATGAAGTTCAGCGCCTTAGACATGGCGATAAAAACTTCCTTTTCCACTCGTGGCGGGATGTTTTGTTTTTTCATCCATTCCGACCAAGAATACTTGTCCATCTCTTCTACATAACGCTGTCCCAGAATCATCGCTGGTAGCAAACCGATACCAAAGCGAATTTTTTCTGGCCATGTGAGCATGTCGTTATTCCGCAGAATAGCTACTATGCCATTCAAAGGTGCTGGCACATCGGGAAAATCAAAGCGACTGTAAGTCCCTGGATTATTAGGCTGGTTGAAGATCATGGTGTGTTCTTTCCACTGCAATCTGTCTTCAATGCCCAGTTCTTTGATGAGTTGCAACATATTGGGATATGCCCCAAAGAAGATGTGCAGCCCGGTTTCATACCAGTCACCGTCTTTGTCTTTCCATGCTGCTACTAACCCCCCCAACACGTCTCGGCTTTCCAAAACAATAGGAGTGTGCCCTGCATCTGTGAGATATTTAGCACAGGAAAGTCCTGCTAAACCCGCTCCCGCGATCGCTACTCGCATTTAACCTTACTGCTCTTGAATATTTTTAATTGTTTTATCGTTTTCATTATACTTTGCAATCCGTTACATTTAGCAGTTTTTCGGTGATCGCTTTTTCAGATTCGCTGCCTCCTTCTGGGAGCATCGTCCATTACTAGCGCGGCTTGTTCAAGCACAATCTCTGTCTTAGACTCTTTTATACCCCAACACACTTGAGTTAACAATACACTTCCATTAAGAAGATTTTTCCCTTGGCGTAGGCAGTTGCAACCCAAGCGCAACAGACAACCCTTTCCACAGAAGTGTCCTTTGCTTCTACATTTCATGTACTTTCTTTTACCATATGACACAATAATATAAAAATCCTGATACATTTCACTCTCTTGACTCAGAAACTGCTTTTTTCTGATATTTCTGGCATTCTTGTGAGAAAAGTGGACAAATTTTAAGGAGAAACTCTGACACAAGAACATAGTAAGTCAACACTTAGAAAAGTCATCCCGAAACCTTTAGTGGAGGTATGTAAAAGAGATAAAGGAAAGGCTAATGGACTTTTGGCTCTGACATGACTTGTCGTCTTTTAATAGTGTCAACTTTGACACAGTATTAACATGTGACTCTAAAATATAATTTTTGTTAAATTTTTTGAATAACAAAAATGGTAGTTTTATTTGTCTGCCATCAATTTTACTGTTATATAATACTGGAAAATAACTATATTAAGAGGATATTAAAGCTGTGCGTAATGATTTACAAGGATTAGAGATTGGTCAAAAAGAACTCCAAAAATTGACTAATTTGCCTGTGAACGATGAACTGATAATTCTTATTCATCCTATGAAAAGACTACTGAGTCAAATTATAGAAAGAGCCAAAGGTTCTGAGGCTGCTACGGTAGTTTTTCTTGGAATGACAACACTAGTTTTTAGTTATGTCGCATTTGATGTTATTATCAGAGTATTTGCTCATTGGGTGACGATACCTTCCTGGCTACTATTGGTCATATCTAGTTGTTCAGTAGGAATTTTGACACAAATATTCTTTTATTTTTTATGGAAACAAAGAAGTCGTACTGTCACTCAAAATATGACACATTCGCTGAAAATTCTCTTGAATGATGTTGAGAGATATAATGCTGTTATTAAAGCAATAGACATCAACGACCAAATAGAAGCGGCAGGAAATTCCGGAGTAAACTTGAAGGAAAGAAACAAAGTTATAGAAGCACTAAAACTGACAAGAAATGATCTAGTTAGGGCATTAAAGACAGAAAAAATACTAAGAGAAAATAAAAAATTTATTGTTAGCAAATTAGAGTTGTTTGCTGATAATTTAGCAACATTAACAGCAATGCAAGTCAGCGAACAGGCTAGTGAACACGGGCGATTGCTCAATGAAGCATTGCAGATTGCATTGGATGTACAACAAGAAATGAAAAGTTTACAGAGTCAGGGATCTTAAGGCTGTAAAGTCTTAAGAAACACAGGGAACAGGGAACAGGGAACAGGGAAAGAGTGTTTCTTTCATTCATAACGGGTGGCGCGCCACCCGTGGAGAACTCTTAAGAATCTCCGATCCTGAAAAACGGACAGTGTCAATATCTATGCTCTTGCAAAAAAGCCTTCACAGTTTGGTTAAACGCCTCAGGCTGTGTTAAAAAGGGCCAATGATTACCAGGGACTTGACAAACGCGTAAATTTTTCAGATTAGTTTTGTAAGGTTGGAGTTGCCAATCTTTGCGGTTAAGTCCTTTTTCTGGCTGCACAAACAAGGTGGGGATATGAATGGGGGTTGTAAAACCGGGAGAGAGCATCACTTCCTCAAAAATTCTATCGCGAGCGGTGATGGTAAATTTACTACCCCAAGTCCCATCGCTTTTTTGTTCAATACTTGCTTGAAAAACTTGCTGTTGTAAGGGACTCCATCCTTGAAACTGATTTAACAGACGCGCTTGCTGTTGGGCTGACTCGTAACTAGCAAATGGTCCCATACCTTTGAGAAAGGATAAAAATTGGTACAAAAGGGGAAAAGTAAGCTTGAAAAAGCTGGGTATTTTCCAAATAAAAATGGGATCGACCAGAACGATACTCCGTAAACGCTGCGGATTGATCCTTGCCCATATAACAGCTAGTTTACCTGTCCAAGAGTGAGCGACAACATGAGTAGCTGACCATCCCAAGCTATCCATCAGTGCTTCTAAGTCGGCGATCGCACTCTCAAAACTATAATCTCTCTCAGGTTTCCCACTCTCACCATGACCGCGCATATCTGGGGCGACTATATGGTAGTCTGATGATAGCTCATCTCCTAGGCTCGACCAAACCAAGGCATGGTCGGCTAAACCGTGTAATAGGAGTAAAGGTTCTTGACCTTGGTTCCATTCTAAATAAGAAAGTTGGATATCAGGTTTCGAGAAGGTTTGACGTATTGGCATGATCGCAGATTCACCAGACTTTGACAGGATTTTCACTTCTACAGATTTACAAATCGATTCATTTCTTTTACTTTCTTATCAAACCAAACCGTTTCTACACATCCGTAGATTTTATTCTGTCTGACAATAAAACAATCTAAAAAGTAAGGAGTGAACTACCTACACCTGTCTCTTGTATAGACTAGGTGTAGGCTTTTAGTAACCCTGAACGGTCTGTACTGAGATGACAGCACAAACTGTTTGAGCCTGTGGGACTGTTTACGGGGCGTTGCTAATATGGTTTATCAGTTGCGAACCTTAGTTTACTGAATCTTTGACTTTGTGTCCTTTTGAGAAATTGGACATGAATGGTCGCTCAAAGATTAAGTAATATCAAGTTCGGATAAACACTTATAATAAACATAGAATCGTTGCAGTGTATCTATTTAGGTCTCATGCCCAAACGGATTGCGATAAGCCGGAGGCTTGACGCTCCGCGTATCGCCAACCACCTAAGTGCGGAAGAACTGTTAATTCGTTATCGTCAGGCAACACAACCAATTGAGCATAGTCATTACCAAATAATGTGGTTATTGGCAACAGGAAAAACACCTCAAGAGGTGGCGCAAGTAACTGGTTACACGAGAATTTGGATTTATCAGTTAATAAAACGTTATAACTCAGATGGTCAAAAGGCTTTAGGAGATAAACGGCATCATAACCCAGGCAGAGAAGCGAATTTAACAGATGTGGAACAAGCTCGACTTTGGCAGGTACTTTCAGAGAAAGCCCCAGATGGTGGATTGTGGAATGGTCGTAAGGTGGCGGATTGGTTAAGTGAAATCACAGGAAGACACATAATATCAAGTTCGGATGATTACTTATAATTAAGCCGCCCTTGTTTTTGGCCACCAGTGGTAGCAAGTTAGTCCTTGAATTAAGTGGTGCTGTTTCATAATTTCTTGGCAACGAGTGAGGGAACTAAGCTACCTGCCCTAAAATCGTTTCGGAAGTCCGAGAAACGATTAGCTAAAGTATCGCGTCGCAAGGAGAAAAAACGTAAAGGTAGCAAAGCACGTCGTAAGCTCGCCAAACGCCAAGGACGCGAACATCAACGTATTGCCAAAGCAAGAAAAGACCATGCTTTTAAGACTGCTCATGAGTTGGTACGAACAGGCAAGAAAGTTTTTGTCCATGAGGACTTAAATCTAAAAGCCTTGTCAAAACGCAACAAGACGAAACAAGATGAGGATGGTAAATTTCTACCAAACGGACAGACAGCCAAGTCAGGCTTAAACAAATCTTGGAATGATGCAGCATGCGGACAGTTTTTTATAACCCTGGAACACATAGCCGCAAAAGCTGGGGCTAGGGTCATCGCAGTTACCCCTGCATACACATCTCAATTACTAGCGTATCGTGACGAGATAGTCTTCACTGACTGCGATACGCGCTTTTACTGGGATGCTGAACTTTCGCTTAACGTTGACCGCGATATAAACGCGGGAATCAACATTAAGCGCGTTGGGCTGGGACTGTTCCCAACGCTAAAACGCCGTAAAGGGAATCTAGTAGTGGGCGACTCTACTACCAATAGTACCTTGAAGGAAGTTCTGGAAACGTTACGAGCGTGCCAGAAGCCTACACCGACCTGAGTACAGGTACGGTGTAGGTAGTTCACATAACCTGATTATTACACCTCATATTGGCAGTGCCAGCCGTCAAACACGAGAAAAAATGGCAAACATGGCGATCGCTAATCTCATTGCTGGGTTGGAGGGGGAGCGATTGCCTAATTGTGTCAATCCTGAAGTTTATTAATAGTATCTAGAACTCTATCAAGGCAACTTTGAGGGGTAGAAAAAAACCACAAAGACGCAAAGAGCGCAAAGGAAGAGGAAAAGAAAATGAATTTAAAAGTTGATAAACCAAGCATTGTTGGTTTGGCGGACTACTAAGATATAAATCCAAAGAGCTTCATACAATTTTACAATCTATTTTTTAGGAATTGCTGCTAGAAAACGACATCTTCGTAAAGCTCCGCGATCGTTCCTTCAAACTTAATACTGTGTAGTCGAAATGATTTATTTTCTGCTGTGTAAGATTGTAAAACCCACAGCCCTTCATCATTACGGCGGAAACACTCGACTCGCTGACGTTTGGTGTTAATTAAAACATACTCTTGGAGACTTTCTAAAGTTTGGTAATCGGCGAATTTGTCTCCTCGATCAAAGGCTTCAGTGGAGTCAGATAAAACTTCGACAATTAAATAGGGAAATTTTTTATACGCAGGAGTTTCCTGATCTCGTTGGTCGCAAGTCACCATCACATCAGGATAATAATATCGATTTAGAGATTCAATACGTGCTTTCATGTCAGCGATGTAAACACGACAGCCTGAGCCACGTACATGATTACGGAGAAGTGTAGCAAGGTTGAGAGCAATAGTCACATGGGAGTCAAGCGCTCCAGCCATTGCGTAGATATAGCCGTCGATGTATTCATGTTTGATGTCGCTTTGTTCCTCCATTTGGAGGTATTCCTCAGGGGTGAGATAGATTTCAGGTGAAGCAACCATATTTAAGACCTCAAGGTTAAGCAGAGCAAACGCACTTTAAAGTCGCACATATGTTGTTGATATAAAGTTAGATTCATGCACATGACCGAACAATCAGATTGATCATGATACGCCAAGACTTGGTTGAAATCATTATGGACTTGGAATCGGGGGAGAACCGCCAGTATCATCGTTTTCCAAACCCCACTCGTCATCGTCCCATAGGTCATGCGTAACTATACCGCTCTACAAAACTTGGACAAAGTTAGACATAACGTTGTCCGGTCTGCTTCCTGCTTCATCCAGAACCGTCGGCGGCACTCTGTTCACAGGCGTGAATTCGGTTAGAGCTTAACCTACTAAGATTAATTGCTGCGTTCAAATCTCGGTCTATCTGACAGCAACATTGTTCACAAACGAAAACTCGTTCAGATAAACTGAGTTCTTGTTTAATATGACCGCAATTAGAACAGGTTTTACTTGATGCAAAAAACCTGTCTGCGATGATTAAACTACTGCCATTGAGCTTGCATTTGTATTCAAGTTGGCGTCGGAATTCATAAAAACCCATATCCGCAACCGAAGCTGCCAATTTATGATTTGCCAACATTCCCGACACGTTTAAATCTTCTATCACTACTGTTGCGTGGTTCTTGCTTAAATAGGTAGTTAATTTATGCAACGTATCTCCACGAATGTTGGCAATTTTTCGATGTAGTTTGGCAACATCTATTACCGCAGAGTACCAATTACTTGAATGCTTGACTTTCCGACTCAATCGACGTTGTAGTCTCGCTAGTTTTTGGCGATACTTTCTATAACTTTTGCTTCCATTAACAACTTCTCCTGTAGAAAGAGTTGCTAGAGATTTAACTCCTAAGTCAACTCCAACTACATCCATGTTTTTTTCTGTAACCAGAGTTGATACTTCTATCCGCCAAGAAATAAACCATCTATCAGCTTGACGACTAATAGTAATATTTTTTGGGCAATGACCAATTGGTAGTTTTTCATAAGTCTGCAATATACCAATTACTGGTAATTGAATTTTCTTTTGTTCTAAGACCTTAATTGTTCCATCTAACGTAAAAGAATCATCACGACCTTTTTTCTTAAATTTCGGTCTACCTCCCTTTTTACTAAACCATTTTGCAAAACCTTCTCTCAATGCTTTCAATGCATACTGTGGCGCACATTTACTGACATCTTTATACCATGAATTCTCCGGCTTGACTATGGCTACTAACCATTTATGTAAGTCAATCGCTGTTGGAAATTTAATCTTTTTATCTGGATGAAGTCGATTGTGGTCAAGAATTCCTAAACACAAGCCTAATCCCCAATTATATGCGTGTCTTGCAGTACCTACGTGTTTTGCTAGTTGGGTACGTTGATAATTGTTCAGGTTGAGTTCTGTCTTGAATCCGAGCAACATCACACTACTTTAAATTATTTGCTACTTCTTTAAGCTGTTTGACTATTTGTTTATTTTTATGACTTCTTGACCCATATAATCGCGCACTAAATACTGTTATTATTTCTAACACATCTTGTGCTAAATCTTCCTCAAACGTTGAATCTTCTGTACGATTAATCACGATAACTTCAACTCCAAATATTTCACATATTGTAAAAATTAGCTCTGACCCAAAGCGTAATAGTCTATCTTTATGAGTGACAACCAATCTTTCTACTTGGTATGAACATATCAACTTGATTAACCGTATCAGTCCTTTTTTACGGTAATTTAAGCCACTGCCTAAATCTTGAATGATTTCAAAACACCAACCATGTTTAGCGCAGTACGTCTCTAAGACAATTACTTGACGTTCTAGGTCTTGCTTTTGCTCATAACTACTGACACGCGCATAACCAATTGTTAAGCTGCCATCTGTTTTTGTCCCAAGCAATTGTGAGATTTCAAATCGCCTGTGACCTCCCTCTGTACGCACAGACTTGATTTTTCCTTCCGCCTCCCAACGTCTGATTGTCTTGGTACTGACCCCAAGTAGTTCTGCTGCCTCCTTTACCCCAATAATATTGGACATTTATTCATTATAATTTGATGACTGTCCAATATTATCTAATTTTGTCCAATTATTTCACTTCTGTTGTCAGCCCTTTTTGTTTCGCTCCCACGGTGTGCCGATACTCAGCTGCTCGGCGGTATCGTTTGGTCTTGGTCCTGGTTTAGGTCGCCGTGGACTTGGAATCGGCCCAGAACCGCCAGTGTCATCGTTTTCCGAGTCCCATTTGTCATTTTTCCATAACTTATGGGTAACCATACCCTTTTTGTTTCGCTCCCACGGCGGCGTGCTGATACCCAGACGCTCCAGCAAACCGACTGTTAACTGGGTGAGCCGTTCTTCTGCTCCCTCAAACACAATCAACCTGTTGGAACCAGTGCTAACGATTTCGTCCACTGAAAGCTCGTAGGTACTCAAGAATTGGTCGGGAATGTACGGTAGTCTCAAAAAAGCGATGACTATAGAGTAAATCTTTCCTGTTTCCCGATGAAACTTGAAGCTCTGTATCCTGCCTAATATTTCACCGGTTTCTGTAATAATCTCGCAGTTAATGAGATTGCTGTAACCTTCAACGTCAATATCTTCAATTACATTTTTATTATCAACTAGGATCACCTCACCTATCTGATTGATGTTGTCGAAGTATATATACCGAGGCGCACCAATAAACGCGATCAGGTTGTCTAGCAGACTAACAGCCATAACCTGTCGCTGCTCAATATCTACCCACAATTGACTCACCACCCCTAATTGTTCGCCATTGTTACGGGTGATTACCTTAGTGTTTAAGATGTCGGAATGTCTAATAATTTGTTGTGATCTCATTATGCGGAGTCCTGCAATTCTCCGATTCTTATTCATCAGCTTAACTCAAGATAATCCCCCCAACCCCTGCGACTAAACTTTTTTCTCATCTCTCCCCTGCAAGCGGGGAGTTGGAGGAAGTGGAGGGGTATGGGGGGATTTATGAGTTCCAGTGATAAACTAAGCAACTACCATTAGACATCTCCTAAAACTAATCTCAAATCCTTGGTCTGTTTGGGCTGATGTTTAATTTCTGGAGATGTCTATTTATGTCGGATACGGTCGTAAATCTTTACGTATTCTTCTCCTGGATGATTCCAAGAGTAGTCATACTCCATACCTGCAAGGGCAAGTTTGCGGAACTCTTCTGGGTTGTTGTACCACAACTTCAAAGGACGTTCCAACGAAAATTCAAGCGCATGATAATCTGACTGGTAGAACACATATCCATTGCGTTCTTCTGGTGGTTTGGTTTGGTCGTAGTCTTTATCAAACACGGTATTAACTAGTCCACCGACTCCCCGGACTATAGGTACAGTACCGTACTTCAAGCCAATCATTTGAGTGAGTCCACAAGGTTCATAATTACTGGGGACAATAATCATATCTGCCCCAGCATAAATGAGGTGGGATAATTCTTCGTTAAAGCCAAGTTCTAAATGAATATCAGGATTATTGTTCAAAAAGTCTTTCTCATGGCGGAAATGATTATTGATGCTTGACTCTGTTGCTGAACCCAACAGCACAAATTGTGCTCCATTATGGAGGGCGTAATACATTGCGTGATGGACAAGATGAACGCCTTTTTGCTCATCTAAACGACCAATGTAGGAAATGATTGGCTTCTCAACATCCTGCAATAACAGCCGCTCTCGTAAAGCTTTTTTATTCTTGGCTTTTTCTTGAAAATTGTCTTTGGTGTAGTGAGAGGGAATGTAGCGGTCTGTTTTCGGATTCCAAAAATCACAATCAATGCCGTTGAGGACACCAGTGAATCTATCTTGGTGTAGATGCAAGGTGTGACCTAATCCATAACCAATGTTGGTGTAACGAGCTTCCCAAGCGTGGTGTGGTGAAACTGTCGTCACAGCATTGGAATAAACAATGCCCCCTTTCATAAAGTTCAGGGCAAAAGGATTGAAGTTGTCCTGGAGCTTATCATACTGGAAGTAGTATGCCTCTCGGTTTAAACCCGTTGCCCAGAGAGTATCGACTCCAGCAAACCCCTGATGCTTGAAGTTATGAATGGTGTAGCAAACCCGTTGGTACTCCATTCCATGATATTTGTACATTTCATACAGCATGACAGGAACTAAACCCGTCTGCCAATCATGGCAATGGATAATATCCGGTCGCTTGTTACTCTGGAGCAGAAATTCCAAAGCGGCTTTACTGAAGAACGCAAAGCGCATATTGTCATCGTTAGACCCGTAATAGCAGCCCCGATTGAAGAAATTATCCTCAGAGTGGGGTTCAATAAAGAAACACAGCCGCCCGTGTACCCAACCACAATAGACTGAACAGTGAATTGCACCGTTATACCAGGGCACCCATAAGTTAGTGAAAGCGTCATGGAGTCCCCAAATGTGGTCATAACGCATGCAATCATACTTTGGCAGAATGAGTTCGACGCAATGTCCCCGGTTTTCTAGTTCCCTGCTGAGTCCGTAAACAACATCGCCTAAACCTCCAGCTTTGATAACAGGAGCGCACTCCGAGGCAATCTGTACTATGTACATTTCTATCCTCGCTTAATAAAAATTTATTTTTATTATCCTTTCCATGATGACAGAAAAGATGTATCCATTGGCAAGTCACTGACCCCGTCATTAGGTACAAATCTTAGGAAATAATGCAGTTTGTATCATTTGTTGCCAAAAAATTTTAACCAAAAGCTTTTCAAAAGTAAAAAATTATGCAAAAATGTATCCTAAGTTAGGTTTACAAATATTGTAAGGCGTATTAATGCAGTCCAGAATTTAGATTGAATGTGCATGGAGAGATTGAAGTTCGTTTGTTAACACTACCCAAGGGCGATAAGCAAGTACAACAGATGAAAAGTAGACTTTCCAAGCTGCTTGAGCAGGACGAAAAATAAGCTTTCTAAACGTTATTTTCTGGAGTTTAGACTAAAGGGCAGGCGATTGCCGTAGGCAGAGCTTCGCTTAACGTTAACAAAGGAAAGCAGGTGTTGTTGGTATAAAATTTTTGGAAGGGGAGTTTGTAATTAACACAGACCCCCTTCGCCGGAAGATGAGAGAAGAACCACCAACTCTCACGCCCCCAAGATGAAACTAGCCAAACTCCAAGAATTACGCCCGTGCTGCTTACAACTATTTAGGCAAGGCACATGATGCTACGCAATGAAGCTGATAGATGCTATATTGCTGACCCGTAACGCTTACAGTTTGGCAGATTTATCCCTGTCCCCGGTTTTTCGCCGTAAGTGGCGCAGCATTTACGTTCGCGTTCGCGCAGCGTGTCCCAAGGGGACTCAGCGTGTCCCAAGGGGACTCAGCGTTACAAGATAGTAGACCACAACGACAAAAATTGATGCAGTTATACATCAAGCAGATGCCAGCAAAGGGACGTCTCTTACTAGCAGGCGACCACACCGCCTGGTCTCGCCCGGATGCAGTGACACTGCAAGAAAGGACAATTGAGCATAGCAACACGCTTTGTGCCAGGAAATCGACCAATTACCATTGGTCAGGGATATAGTACCATTGCTTGGATACCAGAGGATTCTGGCAGTTGGGCATTACCCTTGAGACATGAACGCATCACAAGGAGCGGAAAGCCCTATTGAGAAAGCAACTTGGCAACTACAACAGGTGTGCGAACATTTGCCCAGCAGACCGATTTCTGTTTGGGACAGTGAGTATGGCTGTGCCCCTTTTGTTTTGAAGACTGCTAACATTGCTACAGATATTCTTGTCCGTTTGCGTTCAAATCTTTGTCTATGGGGAGCACCTCCAGTGTACTCTGGTAGAGGGCGTCCCAGAAAGCATGGCGATAAGTTTAAGCTGAATGAACCTTCTAGTTGGGGTGAAGCAATTCAAAGTTTGGAGGTTAACCAGCTCAAACTGGGGCGGGTAAGAGTTAGCTTATGGGAAAATTTACACTTCCGTAAAACGGCTACGCGCCCGATGTCATTAATCAGGGTTGAGCGTCTTGACCAACAAGGTTGCTTAAGAGTGTCAAAACCTTTATGGTTGGCTTGGGTAGGAGAACAAATGCCTCCACTATCTGAAGTTTGGCTACTTTATTTGCGTCGCTTTAGCGTTGACCACTGGTATCGTTTTTTAAAGCAACGCCTGCACTGGACTCTCCCCAAGCTTAGTACCCCAAAACAGTGTGTTCGCGTAGCGTGCCCGAAGGGCATACGTTGGAGTGAGTTGATGCCAATGATTAGTTGGGAACTGTGGTTAGCTCGTGATATTGTGAGACCAGCGCGCATGAGGCGTTTTCCCGCCGTAG
>NZ_QMEB01000178.1:0-4198 GCF_012912135.1 Brasilonema bromeliae SPC951
CGGTTTATCTGCGTTTGGGGAGAAAGACGCGGATTTCTTTTTTGGTAGGGAGAAATTTATTGCTTCTTTAGTGGAAGCAGTAAACAGCAAACCGCTAGTTCCTGTAGTTGGTGCTTCTGGGAGTGGAAAGTCTTCTGTTGTGTTTGCAGGATTGATTCCCCATTTAAGAACTGTTAGAAATGTAGAGATAATCAGTTTTCGTCCGGGGAAAAATCCTTTTGATGCTTTGGCTGTCGCACTGAGTAAATATTGTCAGTCCCTAGTACAACGACAACCAAAAACATCGGGAGAAGCGGACAATAGGCTGGCTGAACTGGAATTTGAGGTAAATCTGCGACATGATGAAACAGTATTATTTCATTTTCTCGAAAATATTATAAACACCTCAGGATTGCAGCGTTTAGTGTTAGTGGCAGACCAGTTTGAAGAACTTTACACCCTTGCTGCCCAGGAAGAACGTCACAGTTTTTTGAATGTACTGCTTTTGGCTGTAAAATGTATTCCAGCATTGACGCTGGTGTTGACGCTGCGAGCGGATTTTTTGGGAATTGTGCTTGATTATCAACCAATGGGGAAGGCTTTGCAAGAATACACCCCATTGTTACTGACTCCAATGGACAAGGAGGAATTGCGAGATGCCATTGAAAAACCAGCTTTAAAAATGAAGGTGGAATTGGAGGAGGGGTTGACTAGTAAACTTATTAATAATGTAGGCGATCGCCCTGGTCGTTTACCTCTTTTGGAGTTTGCTTTAACCCAACTTTGGTCAAAACAGAAAAATTGGTATTTGACTCACAAGGCTTATGAAGAAATTGGCGGTATAGAAAAAGCTTTAGCAAAACACGCTGATGAAGTTTTAAAAAACCTATCTGAGGAAGAGAAACAACAAGCACAAAGGGTATTTATTCAGTTAGTGCGTCCAGGGGAAGGGACGGAAGACACTAGGCGTGTGGCGACTCGCAACGAGGTGGGGAAGGAAAATTGGGGTTTGGTGCAACAATTAGCTGATGCGCGTTTGCTGGTGACTGGGTGGGATGAAACTGAGAAAATAGAAACAGTAGAAATTGTCCATGAAGCGTTGATTCGGGAATGGAGAACGTTGAGGGAGTGGGTGAGTGCTAACCGTGAGTTTCGGATTTGGCAAGAAAGACTCAAGCAAGAAATGCGTGACTGGGAAAATAGTGATCGAAACCCAGAAACCTTATTGCAAGGAACACGGCTAGCAGTAGCAGAAGATTGGTACAAACAACGGAGAGACGAACTAACACCACGAGCGCGACGCTTTATTAACGCTAGTATTAAATGGCGCAAACAAGAGCAGCAAAAACAGAGGCGCAGACGACAGCTAACTATTTTCGGGCTTACTGGTGGTTTGGTGGTAACCTTGATGCTAGCTGGGGCAGCTTGGTGGCAATGGCAGAATTCAGCAAAGAGTGAAATCAAAGCGATTAGTGAATCCTCAGCAGCACTGTTTGCTTCAAATCAAAAGTTGGACGCGCTTAAAGAAGCAATTAGGGCGAGGCGAAAACTACAAAAGTTACTAGGGGTAGACGCCGACACTCAGCATCAGGTTGAATTGGTGCTGCAGCAAGCAGTTTATGGGGCGGTAGAGTACAACCGCTTGTTAGGGCACAACGGTGAAGTGAAAAGTGCAGTTTTCAGCCCAGATGGTAACATAATCGCCTCGACGAGTGACGACAGTAGCGTTAAACTATGGAGTAAAGATGGCATATTGCTCAGAACCATTAAGGGGCATAAGACTACTGTTTACAAAGTTGCAATAAGCCCGGACGGTCAGACTCTAGCTTCAGCAAGTGCAGACAAGACTATTAAATTATGGAAGCGTGACGGCACGTTGATAACTACTCTTAAGGGACATGAAGGTGGGGTTTTAAACGTTGCCTTCAGCCCTGACGGCAACACAATTGCTTCGGCAAGTGACGACAGTAGTATCAAACTCTGGAGAGTGTCGGGCAAGGTATCTGCCTTATTGACTACCTTAAAAGGACATGGAACTTCAGTTCAGGCAGTTGCTTTTAGCCCCGACGGAAGTACCATCGCCTCGGCTAGTGGGGACAGCACCGTCAAACTATGGAATAAGGACGGCACGTTGCTGACCACGCTTGCTGGGCATAAAAGTATAGTTTGGGATGTTGCAATAAGTCCTGACGGTAAGACTCTAGCTTCAGCTAGTGCGGACAGCACTGTCAAATTGTGGAACAAGGACGGCACGTTGTTAAAAACTCTTGAAGGACATCAAGGTCCAGTTTCGAGTATTGCTTTCAGCCCTGATGGTAAGACAATTGCTTCGGCAAGTTGGGATAATACTATTAAACTGTGGAACAAAAACGGTGAGTTGTTAACTACGCTTAATGGACATAGCGATAGAGTGTGGGGAGTCGCTTTTAACCCTGACAGCAAAATTCTAGTTTCGGTCAGTGGGGACAAGACTATCAAACTCTGGAAACTAGATAGCGCGTTGCTGACTACCTTCAGAGGTCATAGCGCAGCAGTTATCGGAGTTGCAATCAGTCCTAACGGTAAGGCAATTGCCTCAGCAAGTGATGATGGAACGGTTAAACTCTGGAAGCAGGATAACATTTTACCTGTGACGCTCGATCACAAAAGTGCAGTTTATGGAGTAGTTTTCAGTCCTGACAGTAATACAATCGCGTCGGTGGGCTTGGACAGTGCAGTCAAATTGTGGAATAAAAACGGCACTTTGCTAAATACTTTTAAGGGACACAAAGCTGGGAATTGGGGAGTTGGTTTTAGCCCCGATGGGAACACTATCGCTTCAGCGGGTTGGGACAGCACGGTGAAACTGTGGAACAAAAACGGCACTTTGCTGAAAACTCTTGAGGGGCATCTACAACCGATTTGGGATGTTACTTTTAGTCCTGACGGTGAGATGATTGCCTCGGCAAGTGCAGACAAAACGGTGAAACTGTGGAACAAAAATGGTACATTGCTGAAAACTCTTGAAGGGCACAAAGCTGGAGTTTGGGGAGTTGCAATCAGCCCCGACGGCAATACAATCGCCTCGGCAAGTGAGGACAAGACGGTGAAACTTTGGAAGCCAGACGGCACAAAGCTGACCACTCTTGAGGGACATGGGGGTACGGTTTTTGGAGTTGCAATAAGCCCTGACGGCAAGATGATTGCTTCGGCGAGTGCAGACAACACGGTGAAACTGTGGAAAATGGAGACAGGCAAGTTAGCTATTTTACTGGCTACTCTCAATGGGCATAACAAAAGGGTTTGGGGAGTTGCTTTCAGCCCTGACGGTAAAAAGCTCGCTTCGGCGAGTGACGACAAGACAGTGATTTTGTGGAATTTAGCTCGTGTTGTTGATCAAGATAAGGTAATGGCGTATGGTTGCGATTGGGTGCGTGATTATCTGAAGAATAATCGTGATGTGAGGGAGAGCGATCGCCGTCTCTGTGATGGCATTGGCACTCAGTAGTTTCAGGTAACGCTTTTTGAAAGATATTTTCTTAACTCAACCTTAGCCGCCTGCACGGCTCGATTTCTGGTTAGCAGTGCAGGCAATTTATTAGACCTCTCCAGAAATTAAACATTAGCCCAGACAGCGCAAGAGTTTGAGAGGAATTTTCGGAGATGTCTAGAGTGTTCGTTACGAATTTGTGCAATTTTGTACTAAGTTTAAGTGTGGAGAGATGAGCGGGACAAGGGGCATTGCGTCATCTTACTACGTTATACTAAATCCGGATCTAATACCCCCTTTATTATTTAGTCCGCGCAGGCGGACTTCGTTTGTGTAGCCGCGATTTCTAATCGCCTGGGTTAAAAGGGGGTTATAAAAGCGGATTTAGTATTATGTACCCCATCTCCCCCGAAAAAATCACTCTCGAAACTTTCTCCCTGTGTAAAACTGTTAGCAAGCCGACGTTTCTATTCAATTAACCTTTTGAAACTTGAGTATAGATTCCTTACCCTCGGAAGTCTCAATTTCAAAATCCCATGTTCCTTTCCCATGAGTTGCTGACCACTTCTTAAAGTTTTCATGACATTTTTTAACCTCAGATAGGAGATTATCTTTACTTACCCCTAACTCCTTAGCTAGTTCCTCTGTGATGAGTTTAGTTTCTTTTGGCTTTAGTGGGGTTGATGTAGCTTTTGGAGTTAATGTAGCTTTTGGAGTTAATGTAGCTTTTGGAGTTAATGTAGCTTTTGG
>NZ_QMEB01000178.1:4208-13999 GCF_012912135.1 Brasilonema bromeliae SPC951
GAGTTAATGTAGCTTTTGGAGTTAATGTAGCTTTTGGAGTTAATGTAGCTTTTGGAGTTAATGTAGCTTTTGGGCAAGACTCTGACACAAACCGAACAACCTTATTCTCATCACTCAAGGTATTGTCTTTAAAAAAAAATTACGCCCAAACACAACAAACAATGCGATAAAAATAAGTAGAACCACATATTTTATTGCGCTAAGCTTTGTTAGAATACTGGGCCAATTACGCCCAATTTTATCGAAATCCGATTGTCTGTTAAAAATCGGTATTTCTGTTGGTTCCTGGTCGTTTTCTATTATTAGCAGCCCTATATTTTGATTATTTTGATCGGTTGGTAGTAACTGTTTTAAGTCATTCTCTCCTGCTAGGTTCAGTAATAGGGCTTTGCCATATCCCTCTTTCAACAGTTTGGAAACAAGTGAAATCCAAGAATTATTACTTTTCTGATTGTTTATTCCTCCCCACCACATTTTGTATCGGAGTGTGTTCTCTTCCTTGGGTTTTGAAAACTGAAAATTGGAAATACCACTTTTCAAATTTTCAATCATTTCTTCAGGATTTTCCTCATTTTGTCGCTTGATTAATAATTCTTCTACCATATTTTCTGGAAAACACCGATCTAATAAATCTCCTATCTCACTTTTTTTGGGAAGATTCTTAGGTGCTGTTTTCACCTCCTCTAGCCATTTTGAAATAAGTTTAAGAAAAAGATCATCATTACTATCAGAACGATCAAGCTCGATAACTAAGGTATACCGAATGGTGGTTTGAGTTCTATCCTTCCGTTTTGAAGGAATGGCACTCAGATATATCTGAGTAGCACCAGATGTGTTTTCAATGATGAGAGTTGGGTTTTCAAACGCTGTCCATTGACTATATGTTCTCCACCAGGATTCTGATGGTGATTTAACAAGAAATCTGTAGTCAATGGACTTGCCCCGTGTTTCAATAAATATCTGAGACACTTAATTACCTCTAATTTACAAATGTTTTACACGTGTTCCAAGGTCTTTTGATTGGAGTTTTTCAATCGCCTTGTTTAGCTTTTCGTCTTCTTCTGTTGCCCAACGCCAAACACGACTGAAGATACCCCGCTTTTTATTCTTCTCTAGACTAGCAATTTGGCGGCAAATAGAAATGAGCAGTCCATCCGCGCCCTTTGGACGAGGCTGACGGGGAGGACGAACTAAGTAATCGGCTTGAAATCCTAAGCGAACACCTTCTTCAATCCACCTAGCATCCTTGATTTCTACACATCCAATAGTGTCAATAGGATGATATTGAATTAATATTTCTGGTTTATTTGTAGCACCATCAATTTCTTGACGTACAGCATTTAGCAAATCCTGATACAACTTCTGGATGCGGTCAACTAAATCTGCACTCTTATCTCTCTTACCACCATTATCACTAAAGTATGTTTCACATTTTACAGGCACAAGTATTAATAAGCCTGGTTCACCCTTCTTTATCCTTCCCTTAACCCATTCACGTGCAACTTCTCCTGCTTGACTGATTTGCAGCGTAGTATTAGCAGCTTGCAATTCTGCCTTGGTTGAGGACTCCATAACCACAGCGGAATCTATTGGGACTAAAAGGACGATACTCTCCTTAATCCAGGCTTGGCAGTTATTCCAATCATTTTGTCTATCTGAAGGGCGAGATTCTTCATCAATCCAACCACCAGGATAATCAAGTATAGCCCAAGTAAGTTTGCTGCTACCCACACTCATGGCTAATTCAATTGTAAAGGGTTCTTGAGTCCCACTCATTCCACCAGGATTAAACTCATCTGCCATTAACGAACCGCGTAATTCGTCACGATAACGATTGATCCGTGCTTTTGTTTTGCCCACTGCCTCTATCGAAACATCAGTTCCTGCAAGTAATTCTTTCCCTTGCTCAAGCAAGGAAGTAATCATTGATGTCTTCCCTACACGAGTTGGGCCAACAATACCAATCTTATATTCGATGACTGTTGCCTGATTATTTTCTCCCATTTACCACCTCTTTAATTAGAAATTATGAGTATTTTTTCAAGCTTATCAATAACCCGATTCACTTTTGCTACCCTGGCATTTTGAGCATCCATATCACGGAATGTGCTTGGCCAAATCTCATCTCTATAGGATCTGCCCAGCCTCTTAAATTCCCGCTCAGATTCTCCAGAGCGAATCAGGCTATCCTCAAATTGTTCAGCAGCAGCATGAAGAATCAGAGATGGTATTAAGGTTTCAGATAAAAGAGCTTTTTCTGTTTCGTAGGATGCTTGAATGGCAAGATCAGACATTGTTTTAAACAATTCTTTTTCATCAAGTTTATTTTCCCTCTTGAGATTATGTACCATTTCATCATAATTTAGAGAGTCTAACTTTTCTCTAACTCGCGGGTGAAAATGACTCCGATAACTGATATTTAGTGACAAGAGGTCTTTTACAGCTTTTTGCAAGCTCGGGCATTGCTCATTGCCGTTTTTCAGGAACTCTACAAATTTTTCAAGAGACTCCTTACCATCTTGAGTTCCTTCAAGAAGCTGACCTGTGTTTTTGTAAATAATACAACTAATCTCTGACCACAATTCTTGTACTTTGGTATCTAAATAATTATCAATTCTAGAGTATGTTTCACTAATATGAACTCGAATGCGATTGCACTCTTCTAAAGCAAATCTAACTACACTTTTATCTCGCATCATAGTTTCGTATGCGTCTCGAATCCACTTTTCTTTTCCAATTCCGAAACCTTCCTCCTCTACCCATTTCTTAATTTGGTTGCTTGTATTCCGAATAGTTTGAATCAGTTTAGTATCTTCCTCTTCTGGATTTCGAGCCTTCTGAAATAGTTTAAGAACTATTTCTTCTTCTAATGAAACTACAAGCTCCTTTCGTAGCTTCTCCACAAGCTTGTCGAATTCTTCTGCTGATGAGAATGAATCTGGTGTCTGTCTTTTTAATCCGTCCCTTAAATCTTTTAATGCTCCCTGAATACGCTGTATTGTAGTTAGCCATTCACTCTTCGCTGACTCAATGACTTGGCGATCCATTATTGTCAGTCGTTGTGCCAAATGCTCAAGACAAGGTACAAGTAAGGAACTACGCACGTTAGATGAATCTTTGGCGTTACATTGCAACACTCGGTAGTGTTTATCAGCAGTTCCTTCGTTAGCTTGGCGGGTAATGTCGTCTAAGAGTACCTTGAAAAGTTCTGAGTTAGGATCACCATTGACTACAATGATCACAAAATCTCGTCGCTGTTTGATTGCTCCACGCGCTTGATCGAGAATATCTGCCGCTTTTCCATCTTCAGCTTTCCAAAAAGCTAATCCTTCTACTGGGCGCTTTACCAGCAACACCAGATCAACTTCGTTCTTCAACCCTGCTACGTGATGCTCCTCCGCACTTGCGTCAAGTTCTCCCAGTCCAGGAAGGTCAATGACCGTTAAATTTTCAACATCTGTGGCTTGAAAACGACATTCAATCAGGACATCCCGCACAGCTAAGTAACGTCGTGGACAATTTGGATTCTTTTCTTCCTCATTGGTTGGGTATGCAACCCAGGAACGTAATCCTTCGAGACTTACTTCCCGTGTCTCTCCAGTGAGGTCTGCTGAGTAAGAAGGAAGGGCCTTCTGCATTTTGCGGAGGCGCTCCAACAAAACTATAGAACTGTGTTGAGTATTATCGCTCAGAATATTTTGTTCAGAATAATTGAAAGACTGGAAATCTGCAAGTGTAGCTGGACACGAGGAGAGCTTCAGTTCTTTGTGATAAGGTTCAAGGATTTGATCTCGAAATGTTTCAAAGGTGTGTAAGGTAAGAATAGCTCGTGAATAAGTGGTGGAATGACGTAAGCGGCTTCGTACTGCTGTAACTGGGATACCTGTTCCTGTAGGAACCTGCTCCTCTGTCAAACCGGCAATTGTCTGGAGAAGGGTACTCTTACCAACTCGTGCTTGCCCACTTACACCTATATTAATGGTTTCGCGTAAAAGCCTTGCTTGGGCGTTCATTAACTGGTCAAGACTACTAGCAATCCACTGGCGAAACTGATTCTGTTGAAAGTCCCGAAGATAAACTCGTAGTTGATCCGTTGCTTTAGGGTGATTGCCAAGATTGACAAGTGCGCTGTTCATTTCGTTTAGCGCATTTTCTACGTCCTTTGCTTGCTGAATGCGTACCTCAATAAGTGGTAGCTGTTCTCGGCGCTTTTGAATGACACTATTGATCTGGTTCTGGATATCTGCCATTGTTCTTCCAATTTAAAAAGTAGAGCTTTATGGTAACAGGCGATAAACTCTTCTAGAGTTGTACTTATTTTGGGAGATTTACTGCTTACCACTCAAGAATCTCATATGATGGTTTATGAGTTTGTTCAGAAGGTAATTGCTTGTTTCTCCTGCTTCTACTTCTATATAAGTTCAAGTCCAATCGACCTATACACTTGTGCGAGATAAATAGAAGTTTATTCTTAAGAAACACATTTTCAAACCCTTATAGAACAAGGATTTTGAGGAATTGTGTTTCTTTCATATGTTGTTTGTGCCCGAAGGGATAGTGAGAGGCTCACATCTTGACGCGAGCGATTACTCTACACCAGTTTGCTTAACGCAGCATCTGTATAGGTTTAAAAAACTGAAACATATATATATTTAGTGATTCGAGGTTAGTGTGAGTTTCCGCTGACACTTAGAAGAGTGCGCCTATACAAACCAAGTCCGCCTAGTATCGTTCTATTATCAAACAGTAATCATGAAACAGACCGTAAGTCTGCCGATATCTAGGAAAAATTAAATTTTCCCTTCCCCATTCCCCAAAAGTGCATATGTTCCCAAAATCAAACCTATATAAATATAGCCCCCAGAAGATGAATCAAAAAATCTCTGGTGCTGCTTCGCTGTGAATGTCATGTTTCATCAAGCGTTAAGTAATTTGAATTACTATGGTATCACCAACAAAATATTGGCAAATGCAGATACTTCCTATCGGGGAAGACGTTCAGCAACAACACCAGAGGGAAATTTCTAGAGCTAAGGAGTTTTTTAAAACACAATTCCCTCATCTAAGCAACAAACCCACGCTATCGACAGAAGAAAATAAACAAGTTCAAACAGTTTTGTGGGAAATTTTTCGTTTAGATGATGACATTTACCAACGTGCGATCGCCGGACTTTGTCTACGCTGCTATGTTTCACACAGAATTTTCATCACCTGCAAAAACATCCCTCACACCTACAACGTCAGTGCAGAAAATCTTTTCAGGTACACAGATTTACTTCCCTTCGTTTTAAACGACGATGGTAAAGCACTGGTGATTTTAGATAGTGAGGGTAAAACTCAACATATCTTGAATAATCGTGATGGCACAACTCAAGCGATCGCAAAAGGCGGAGAATTTTTTAGCGTTGACATTTTGCGGAGATTTAATCCCAACTTAGGTTCTAACGAAAGCTTAGATAATTGGACTACCAGACTCACCCGTCAGAATGAAGAAATCAAGTCATTTTTGTGGGAGTTTGGGTTAGCGACTCCTAGTGATTGGGGACTACTATGTAAATCTATACCCCGTTCTTTATCTGGGCTTTTTTTAACAGAAGACTATGAAATTGTAAAAGCTTTTCAAACAGTTTACCAACGAGATAGACTAAAAACACGGCAAAAAGGACGCTGTTCTGAACCAACACCAAGCCAACTGCAAGAAATGCTGTATTTGTTGCAGCAAAAAAATATTATTATTTCTCAGAATACATTAATTGATCATCTCAAACGCATAGCAGAAGACTTACGTCAAGACTGGCTTTACAAAAAAACAGGTAGTACCAAAACTGTACCTATGGAAGTGTATGATAATTCAACCAATGATTATTTTCCCAATCCAGAATTACCTTATCACACAGACCGCGAGCCAGAAGACGTAGAATTAGAAAAATTACAAGAAATCTGTAAAGACTTGTTTGAACAAGTGTTATCTCAAACAATAGGAGAGGTGATTCACCAGCGGATTGAAAATTTGAAAAAAAGTAGAGGTTACAAAAACTTTGCTCAACGATTACCGGAAGGCTTGCGACTTTATTACCACGAGAATATATCCTTAGGTGAAATTGGTAAAATTTGGGGAATCGAATGGAGTAAAGCCAGACGCATTATGCAACTAGAAAACTTTTTGGAAATTGTCCAGTATCGAACAGAGGAGATTTTTTTGAATAAACTTTTACAATCACTTGATAAATCTCAGTTAACAAGAATTTCTCATGAACCTGAATCTCTAAAAAATATTGTTGCGGAAATTAGAGAATTTGTCTGGAATCAAACATTCAAAGAAGCAAAAGCAGAATTACTTAGTAGTAAAAAACAAAACAAAAATAGCTTATTTGCTAAAAAAATCCGCATCTACCTTAGTGATTCATCCTACGCAGCATAAACTAGGTATATGGTAGAAAAAATACATTGCTTTTTCATGAGATAATCAATGGGGGAGAAAATATGAGTAGCTCCAAAAAATCTATACTTAAAACAAAAAACAGGAGAATAAAATTCTCTCCAAAAGTTGTTTGGCTAGAATCAGAAAGTTTTGAGGAAGCGCGAGTCATCAGCGAGAATAATTTCAACAAATTCGGCGAGATAAACCAATGGAAAATATATTTAAACGCATTAGCACGACTCGGTTTTGAAAAGTATCTGAAAGAACGAAATCCAAATATAAAAATTAATCAACACAGTGCTGCTCATCCAATAGATGATGTTTGTTATCTCAATCTAGGTGAATTTCACCTTTGTTTAATTATTGTAGATAACCTGATTGATTATTTTGTCACTGTACCAGAAGAAGTCATCACTTCACCAAAAAGGGTTGCTCACTTCTATGTATTGCTGGAAGTTTTAGAAGAGGAAGAACAATTAAATATTCACGGTTTTTTGCGTTACGACCAACTCGTTAAATATTGCCAATCAATTAATTTGGATGCAAAATCTAATAGTTGTTATCAGCTACCGCTTTCTTTGTTTGACCCTGAAGTAAACAACCTATTATTATACTCACGTTTCTTGTCACCAACTGCTATTCCTTTACCATCAGTAGCTGAAGTCAATGATACAGAGATACAAAATCTAACTCAGACTACAAGCATTTCTACTAAAGCACTAGTTAACCTAACCAATTGGTGGCTGGAAGTTTTTGAAGAAGGTTGGCAATCTACCAAAAATATTCTGAAAACGCTTGATAATAACTATGTTTGGGGTTATGCAAGAAGTCACTCAAGAGTTGATCATTATTCTGGGGCGAAAAAATTAGATTTTGGACTACTACTAAATGGTCAAACTTTAGCTTTAGTTCTCAATCTAAAACGGTTGGAAAATAATGAAGTCGATGTGCTTGTACAGGTGATTCATTGCTATGAGGAACATCGCAATGAGGAGTATCTTCCGCCTGGTTTGAAGCTGAAAGTTACTCTTAATCCCAACACATCTGAGTCAGAAAGTCAAGAAGTCACTGCAAGGAAAGCTGATAATGTCATTCAGTTAGAATTTAGTGAAGCCTTAGGCAAACAATTTAAGGTTGAAATCAGTTTTAAAAATGTTGTAGTTACTGAGGACTTTTTGTTATAAATTTCATCACTGGTGTTTCGCCTAAAGTAGGCTAACCGCCAAATACAGCAGATTGCAAGTTGGTGAAATACAAAGATACCCCACCCGCGCTGTCGCGCACCCTCCCCTTAGCAAGGGGAGGGTTGGGGAGGGGTGTATTCGATTTAGATCCAAAGCGCTATATCTAAATTCTAAAATCAATCATTGTCTGCCGATACGCATCTGGTAATCCCGTGTCAAAGCACTTTCCTTTGACAACATATCCTGTCATTCCCTCTTCTTGACGCACTCTATCCAGACAAGATGTTAACTGAAATTCCCCTCGTTCCCGAAAATTTTGATGAATATGTTCTTCCAAAAAGTCAAAGATTTTCGGTGTCAGTACATACAACCCAAAGATACAGAGAAACTCATCATCTGCCATTCCCTCTACACGCAGATGTTGACGGGCATAATCAATGGAAGGTTTTTCATAAACTTGCGTGAGTGAAAGAAGGGAGTTAAACAAGTGCCAAACTCCTGTCACACAACCAGCTTTATGGATAATTTCTGCTGACATGACTGTCAACCCAACAACACTTTGATTGACTTGTTTGTAAACATCTAAAACTTGACTTGCACAGGATTTTTCATCAGCATTTGATGAGTAAACATGGTCACCTAACATCAGCAAAAATGGCTCATCTTTTACCCATTCTTTGGCACAAAAAACGGCATGACCATAGCCTTCTTGTTCTTCCTGCGTCAAAATTGTGATTCTGCTACCTAATTCTTGAAGATATTTGCTGTATTCTTGATTTTGAGGTGAAAGTTTGTCGAAAAGTTCTTTTTTAGGTGGACTTTTAAAAAACTCTCCAAAAATTTCTTTGTCTGGTGGTTGCACCACAATTCCAACTTCTTCGATTCCTGCACTTATAGCTTCTTCAACAATCGCCAGAATCACAGGTTTTGCCCTGCCATCTTTATCAATAATGGGGAAAAGTTCTTTTTTTACGACTTTAGTCGCTGGAAATAACCGAGTCCCGAAACCAGCCGCTGGAATGATAGCTTTTCTTACCTTATTTTGTTGCATAAATCGTCAGTTTTAAAGATTGCATTTGTGGAAAATTATATTCAATAATTTCAATAACTTTTTGTTGACTTTCTTCGTCTTTGACAAGAAATTGTGCTGTACCATCTCCCTGGGAACCCACACCCTTGCCACCAAAAATATAAGGTTGAATGGGTTCATACTCAAGAAGTTGATGCAGTACGGGAGCAGTTAATTCTTCTGGACAAGCGGGCATTAAATGTATGTCAAATTCTCCCTGTGCTTGTTTCATGAGAAGACCAATTTGCTCAGCATCACCTTTTTGCAAAGCATCAACCGCTGCTTGGGTTATTTGATAGCTGATAGAACCGAGGTATTTCTGCACATTCGTTTGTACTTCATTAGTAGCGAAGGGATAGCACTCATTGAGTTGAGTGAGAATTTTTTGAGTGTTTTTGCTCGCACCAAGATCCACAATCACAAAGAACAAATTCTTCGGTACTTTTAACTCTATCAAATCAGTGTAACTGCCATCAAATATCATGGCAATAGGACGATTACCGTAGGCACAAGCCTGATCCATTCGTCCACATCGAGAAGGCGTGGTAATTTCCCCCAGGTATGCAAATTCCATTTCCTGTCGGAGAGTCATGTTTAAGTCATACACCTGATTGAATGACCGGGCTACTAACACGCAAATAGCAGCACTGGACGATAGCCCTTTCTTGAGTGGTAAATCTGTGAGGAAATTGTCAATCTCTAGTCCACCTACAGCGAACTCAGCGAGAAATTGATAAGCAACGCCAGCTGCATAACTAAAAAAACCGCCCTTTTTAGCTTCGGTTAGTAAAGCCTCCTTTTCCATTGGCAGAATCAGGGTTTGACGGGTTCCATCACTAACACAGGTGTGAAGAATAAACTGGGTTGGATGAGGCTGAACATGAGCAGAAAGTCCCTGATTGGTACCAACAAGCAGCGTGTAACCTACCTCCAACTTAGGATTCAGACGACGATATCCTCCCGCCCAATCGCTGTGTTCGCCAAATAGACAAAGACGCCCAGGAACGAAAATGTGCATTCAGTCTACCCGAAATTTTCCCACTCTTTACTAAGAAATTACTATAACTTGATGAAATTAAAATCAATGGGTTAACACTAACACATGAATACCTGTCTC
>NZ_QMEB01000179.1:0-6097 GCF_012912135.1 Brasilonema bromeliae SPC951
GCCCAAGGTAGATATTTCCAGTAATGGACAGCTTTGGGTAGGTATTATATAACGGTTATATACAAGTCGGGCGTAGTCTCGAAAACTTCATTGGTTATCTAGATGCTGTGAAATTAATTTTAGCCTTGGGATTACCTATGGCTATGGTTATTGTTGGTGTCGCGAGTTGGTGGTTGGCAGGATTAGCAATGCAACCTATTTACCAATCCTACAGACAAATTCAACAGTTTACAGCAGATGCAGCACACGAGTTACGAACACCTTTAGCTGCAACAGGCGCAACAGTGGAATCAGTGCTCATGGTACCACAACTGGATGAAACAGAAGTGCGAGAGACTCTGCAAACCATACAACGTCAGAATCTGCGACTGACAACTTTGGTTGCTGATTTGCTGTTGTTAGCTCGCTTAGATAGACAACCTATACCAATGCGACACGAATGTTGTCTGGATGAGATTATAAGCGATTTAGTTGAAGAATTTGCAGCGATGGCAATCGCCGCTCATGTGAACCTGACATCTTCAATACAAGTCCATCAACCTCTAAACATCATCGGTAATTCTGAGCAGCTTTATCGTCTGATTTCTAACTTAATTATCAATGCGATTCAATACACACCCAAGGAAGGCAAAATAACTGTTGTCTTAGACCGCAGTGACCATTATGCTGTGATTCAGGTTCAAGATACAGGGATTGGCATTCCACAAACCGAGCTTGGGCGAATTTTTGATCGCTTTTATCGGGTGAATAGCGATCGCTCTCGTAGCACTGGCGGTTCTGGATTAGGGTTGGCGATTGCCCAAGCAATTGTTCAAGCGCACCACGGCAACTTGAATGTGCAAAGTGAATTAGGCAAAGGTAGCACTTTTACAATTCTACTGCCTTTTGATACCACTACATTTGAAGGTGTTCGTTCTATTTATCGATTCAAATGGCTGTCTCGTCGTCCACGTAAATTTAAGTAATATTTTTAAGTAAAATTTTATATTTTTCCTGTGTATACCATCTACCCACAGCACCAGCTATATTTGCTAGTCTAAAACTAGTGCTAAAGCATCGAAACAAAACTTTTTATTGGAAATACTAAAAGAAACAAAGTTATGACGACTTTTGAAACTAGAGTAACTCGGACTTATAGCCAAGAGGATATACAGCAAATTCTCCATCTGGCGATCGCACGTCAAGCAGACGATAACAACAAAGAATTTTCCTACGAGCAACTGCGAGAAATTGCTGGAGAATTAGAAATTTCGCCAGAAACTCTCCAACAAGCAGAACGAGACTGGCTAGAACAACAAGGAGAAATGCTACAACGACGAGCTTTCAACGCTCATCGTCAAGGTAGATTCAAAAAGCGTTTTGGTAATTATACAATTGTTAACGCCTTTTTGTTGTCCATTGATCTACTTGGTGGTGCTGGTCTTTCCTGGTCACTATATATCCTACTCTGCTGTGGGTTTGCAGTCGGTCTTGATGCTTGGAATACTTTTAACTCTAAAGGCGAAGAATACGAACTCGCTTTCCAAAGATGGCGTCGCAAGCATCAGGTGAAAAAATTCTTTAACACAGTCGTGAGTAAATGGCTCAAGGCGTGGCAGATTTAGTCACCAGTCAAAATTGCAGACATCGCCCGTTATTAAAACAGTTATCAGTTATCAGTCATCAGTCATCAATTGCTTGATAAGTGTTCAGAGTTCCCTGTTCCCTGATTTATTGATGAGTGATGCTGTTTGCTCCTTTACGACCAAATACAAAAAAGCAGGTACCATCATTCCATATACCATGCTCTGTCACTAATGCCTGCAATTGTGCATCAAATTCAGCCTTGATTTCTTCTAGTTGCTCTGGTGAAAGCTGGAACAGAGTGTTAGAAAATTTGGGGGCTGGATAAGAACTTATAGTCCACCTTTGCTTTGCCTCCTCTAAACTAATATAACTACCGTACTGCTCCGTCTTAATTTCAATCGCTTCAAAGCCTGCTCGCTCAAGCAGGTTGTGACATTTTTCAACTGTACCTGTTGGTTCGCTCAACTCTCGCGAAACACCATAGTTTTCAAAAACTTTCTGCCAAATAACAACTCCAACTAAAGCTGTATCCGCAAGTGCATGAAAACCAACTAACCCATTAGGTTTGAGAAATTGCATCCATTGGCGTAATGCAGCTTCCATATCTGTCATCAAAGGAAATGCATTCGCGCACAAAATTCGGTCAAAACTGTTGACTGGAAAATTCAGGGCTTCAGCATCCGCAAATTGAAGTTCAACATTGCTTAGACTTAACGCCTCAACCTTGCGCCGAGCAAGAGTTAGCATCTCAGTTGAAATATCCACACCTACAACTCTACCAGAAGAGCCAACTCTTTGAGCAACTTCAATTGCAACATGACCTGTTCCAGTTGCAATGTCCAAAACGTCATATCCAGGGCTGATTTGTGCGTATTCAACCAGACGATGAGCAATCCTCAAATGCCATTCACTTTCATCGTAGTTGTGACTTCTGCGATTATACACATCCGCTATCTGCTGCTTGTAGTCATTTAACTTAAGTTGTTTAGCCATGACATTGGTTTGAGGTGCGACTGTTTTTTAGAACCTAGACTTATGATAAATGCTGTTTGGCAAGTGCGACACTTCGGTCATGCTGTAATACAATAGACCTGCCTCAAAAATCTACTTTTATCCTTCCTTGTGAGCTTTAGCTGATGAAGTCTCCTACAAAAGTCAATTTTTTGGAACAGAAAATCACAGATAAACACAGATAAATTATCTGTATTTATCTGCGTCCATACTCGTCCATCTGCGGTTAAAAAATTTCCCTAAAACTCGTTACATCTACCATCCAATAGAACAAAATTAATCAAAGTGAGTCAAAAGAATCAAAGCTTTCCCTTTCCTTTAATCCTAGCATTTTTAATTCTTTTTTTGCTCATCAAGTTAATCATTAATAAGCCTCTCATTCCTATTTTGGGTTTTCATGGCATTCTTTCTGCTAATACTCCTACTTCTCAATTGCGAGATATGCACTACCCAGAAAAAGATTTAGAGAAAATCTTAGAGCATTTAGTTCGTCATAACTATTGGTTTTTAACAACTCAAGAATTATATGATTTATTCTTAAAAAAATATCACGAAATACCAAAAGAGCATTCCAATCAAAAGCCAATCATGATTTCATTTGATGACGGATATAAAACAGTACACACGAACTTACTACCCATTTTGTCTAAGCTTGAAAAGAAATACGGTAAAAAAGTAAAAGTAGTCTTGTTTATCAACCCAGGGATTATGCAACGAGAAGAAAGTGCCTCTACTCACTTAGGATGCCAGGAATTGAGAGAAGGTTTGAAAAAAGGTTTTTATGATATTCAATCTCATGGCTTGAATCATAAAAACTTAACAACACTGACTCGTCGCGAGTTAGTTCAAGAACTCCAGCAAGCCCAGATTAAACTGAGACAATGCACTCAAGATTTAGATCCACAACAGCAAGTAGCATCTCATCTCGCTTATCCTTACGGAGCTTCTAATAAACAGGTGCGATACTATGCATCTAAATATTATTTATCAACATATCTCTACAATGACAAAATACTCGATTACGACTGCAATCAAAACTTCTATGAAATTCCTCGTATACCAGTTAATCGAAAAATGACATTTCAACAAATGCTGGAAATAGCTGAAGGTTTTCAGCAAGACAAGAGTCTACAAAAATGTGAAGGTAAATAGGCAGGATGAAACATTTTCCGTGACTCCTAAGAAACACAGGGGTGTAGGGGTGTAGGGGTGTAAGGGTGTAAGGGAAAAAGGTGTTTCTTGAAAGCGCCCCACTGACGGCGCACCGCCCGTTATAAATGAAAGAAACACTCTTTCCCTGTTAAGAGTTCCCTGTTAAGAGTGTTTCTTAGGAGATTTCCATGCAAGAAAAGACTGTCAACCTAAAACGTGCCTACGCCTTAGATGCACTGCGTGGATTTGCAATTTTGGCAATGGTTTTGTCAGGCACGATAAGGTATAAAATTTTGCCAGCTTGGATGTACCATGCTCAGGAACCACCACCTGCTCATACATTTAATCCTAATCTGCCTGGGTTAACTTGGGTAGATACTGTATTTCCAATTTTTTTGTTTTGTCTGGGAGCAGCTATTCCTTTAGCGTTGTCGAGTCGTCTTGCTAAAGGATTTACGACAAAACAAGTTATTTTATACATTCTTAAAAGAGGATTTTTATTAGGAGTATTTGCAATAATTCTTCAACATCTGAGACCATATAAAATCAATCCAAATCCAACTCAACAAACATGGTGGATAGCTTTGTTGGGTTTTTTAATACTCTTTTTTATGTTCGTTCGGTTATCTGTCAATTTACAATTGAGGCACTATATAAAATGGCTTCCCCTTAGTGCTTCAATAGCAGCAATTATTCTTATCTCTTTTCTTCAATATCCAGATGGACGTGGATTCTCACTTTCAAGAAGTGATATTATCCTAGTCGTTCTGACAAACATGGCGGTTTTTGGTTCACTTGCCTGGTTTTTTACCAGAAATAATTTGTTGCTACGTCTAGGATTCTTAGGCTTATTGATTGCTTTACGGCTGTCGGCTACTGTTAAACAAAGTTGGATTGCTATACTGTGGCACGCTTCACCTGTGCCTTGGATTTTTAAATTTGATTATTTACAGTATTTGTTTATTGTTATTCCTGGAACTATTATAGGAGATTTTATTCTCAACTGGCTGCAAACTCCAACTAGAAATGAGGAAGATGAAGAAATTGACTTTTCTTGGAATCAGCTACATTTTTTTAGCATTATTCTCATGATGTTGAGTATTTGTTTGGCACTACTCATTGGCTTACAGACTAGGTGGGTGTGGCAAACAACATTACTGAGTTTCGTTCTTTGTTCAATAAGTTGGTTTTTATTTGTCAATCCAGTGAATGATACGGAAAGGTTGCTGAAATCATTTTACCAATGGGGAATTTATTGGTTGGCACTTGGCTTGCTTTTTGAGCCATTTGAGAATGGGATAAAGAAAGACCCTTCGACGTTGAGTTACTACTTTGTTACCACGGCGATCGCACTTTTTTTCCTAATGATCTTCACCATACTCCTAGATATCTTCAAACAGCGAAAATCTCTTCAGCTACTCATAGACAATGGACAAAACCCAATGATTGCCTATGTAGCTTTTGCCAATCTTCTCTTGCCTATTCTGAGATTAAGTCACATTGAACCGTTGATTTTAGAGTTTACAAATACCCCCTTGACAGGTTTTTTCAAAGGTGTCATTTATACGTTAGCGATCGCCTGTCTTGTCAGTCTTTTTACTAAGTTGAAGTTCTTTTGGAGAGCATAATCGTTAAATATACTGAAATATACTTATCATAAAAGTTCTTTCTTTTACTATAATATCGGTTATTATAATTTCGAGTCACTCAAATCTTGCACCTCATCCATAGTACGCCTTGAACTCAAGTTCGGGAATTGATTTATTGGCGGACGAAAATGATGGTGCAAGATTTGAAGTAATAAATTAACAAACAACAGAAGCTTCAACGCTTCAAACTGTGCTACTAGGAGATGCATCAATGCCAACAATCACTTTAAGAGTGAAAACAAATACGATTTTCAAGCAGGACTGGCGGCTACAATCAAATGATCCTCAGCTACAACAACAAAACAAGTATTTAGCTCAAGCAGGTCAGCAACTTCGCGTTACGTCCATTGACCGTAATGCTGAGAAATATGGTGGCGATCATTGGCTAGTCACTTTCGAGCAACCACTTCAGCCTAATCAAGGTACAGCGAAAAGTACTTGGTACGTTTACGCACCTCATGTAGAAGAATTATCAAGTGTTCCATCAAGTTCAGTCACTTTAACACCAAGGACAACTACAACTTTCAAACAAGACTGGCGGGAACAATCGTCAAATTTAGCACCACAAGACAAGTATATAGCCACACCAGGTCAGCAATTTCGCGTTTCATCTATTGACAATAATGCCCTCAGATATGGCGGTGATCACTGGAAAGTCACATTCGTGCAGCCACTTCAACCCAATCAGGGACAAGCCAAGAGTACCTGGTACGTTTATG
>NZ_QMEB01000179.1:6107-13995 GCF_012912135.1 Brasilonema bromeliae SPC951
GTGCAGCCACTTCAACCCAATCAGGGACAAGCCAAGAGTACCTGGTACGTTTATGTGCCTGATGTAAAATTATTAACTAATACATCAACCTCAGCTTTCCTCAGAGTCAGAACAAATACAACTTTCAAGCAAGACTGGCGAGAACAATCGTCAAATTTAGCACAACAAGACAAGTACGCAGCCACAGCAGGTCAGCAATTGCGTATTTCATCTATTGATCGCAATGCTTTTAGATATGGTGGCGACCACTGGAAAGTCACATTCGTGCAGCCACTTCAACCCAATCAGGGACAAGCCAAGAGTACCTGGTACGTTTATGCGCCTGATGTCATATACGAATCGCCTTTCTCTCAGTCTAATACGGAGACAGTGCCTAATCATATCAACATCATCCAGTATCTGCGGCAGCAAATACAGGGGAACACCTCTATTAAGCCTGCAGGGGAAGTAAGCCTGCTTTCTCCCTCCTCGATTTTTCTCCTCTGCTTTCTCTGTACCTCTGCGGTTCGTTTTAAAAAGTTTTGCAAAAGTCAAAGCCCTACGGGCAGGGTGTAGGGGTATAAGGGTGTGAGGGTGTAAGGGTGTAAGAGTGTAAGGGTGTGAGGGTGTAGGGATCCCTCCGGGCGTCTACATGTGTGTGCATCTGCGGTTTGAAATTATAGTTATATGACTTTCACCGATTTCCATAGTAGGGTAGGCATTACAATGCTCACCCTACTTAAGAGATTACCAACTAGCCACAGCTTGTGCTATGGCTTCATGTGCTTTTGCAAAAGACTGCTGGCGAACTTCATCACCTGCACCGAGGTTTTCCACATTGATGAATGTAATGTCTGTAATTCCCACAAATGCAAAAATCGCTCTGAGATAGGGTTCTTGATAATCGTAGGGTGCAGCGAAGCTTCCTGGAGAAAAGTCACCACCACGAGCAGTGATAACTAGCAACTTTTTGCCTTCAACCAGCCCTTTAAAGCCACCTTGCTCGGTTACGGCGAAGGTGCGACCAACGCGAACAATTTGGTCAATATAAGCTTTCAACGTAGAAGGTACGTTGAAATTATACATCGGCACGCCAAAGACGTAGCGGTCAGCCGCTAAAAATTCATTCACTAAGGTATCTGACAATTCAATTGCCTTAGCTAGCTCGGGTGTGCGAGCATCTGGTGGTGTAAAAGCAGCAGCGATCCACGACTCGTCTACATGAGGAATTGTATTATGACCAATATCCCGGTAGGTGACTTTATCTCCGGAATGGGCATTTTTCCAAGCTGTGATAAACTCACCAGAGAACTTGCGGGAGAAAGAACGTTCTCCACGAGGACTAGAGTCAATATGCAAGATATGTGCCATGAATTAATTCTCAATAGCAGGCAATAGATTTAGGATTGGTTACTAGGCTTGTTGGTTACGCATAAACGCAACTACGAACTAGTCCCATGATTTGTAGTTCAACTTTTTATCCGTACTAACTTTAAACTATGTAAAGTTAAGATGAGAAGTAGGCACTTAAAAGTAAGCTAGTTACCAAAAAGAAACTATGAAAGCTGAAGCACAAAACCATAGCCGACTGACTTGTGAAGTAGAAACCACACTAAAAGTCATTGGTGGACGCTGGAAGGTTTTGATTATTAGAGAATTGATGGATGGTGTGAAACGCTTTGGTGAATTACAGCGAGCTTTAGATGGAATTACTCAAAAAATGCTGACCCAACAACTCAGGGAGATGGAGGAAGATGGGGTTATTGATCGCAAAGTTTACGCGCAAATTCCTCCAAAAGTAGAGTATTCCTTAACACCTTTAGGAGAAAGTCTTCAACCAATTCTCTATGCAATGCACGAGTGGGGTGTCAAGCATTTATTTGAAATAAATAATAAAAAGCAAAATATTTGAGCACTGGACTTTTTTCGTTAATTCTTAATAATTGTAAGGTACACAAAACTCAGAATTTTATTCACCCTGTTTGTAAATATTCAATCGCAGCCTCTAATTTTGACGGATATCCCTCAGCAAATCTTTCAAACCAAAGCCCTTCTAAGGACAAGGGGTCTAATTTAGCTAGCCAATCTTCGGCTTGCTTTTTCAACTCCTCTAATTTTTTCGCCTGAATTTGTTCTTGTCTGATTCGTTCTTGTTCTTGTTCTTGCTGTTTTTGCAATTTTTCGGCTAAATCTTTTTGCTCAAAATCAGCTTTGACTTCGGCTAAAAGGTTATCTATTAAGGAATTTGATTTTTGTTCCATTTTGTTGACTGGTTTGATGGAATTTGCTTTTAGCTGATGCTGTTGGGGTTTTTGTTCCTCATATTCAGCTTTCAGTTCAGCTAAAAGTTTATCAAGAGAATCCATGATATGAAATCCTCCGTACTAGTCCACATTCAGTTTGCTCCTCAATTCAATGAAAAGTCATCAAAGATGCTTAATCATTAATAGCATTGAGCAGTACTTCTGATAAAGTCATGTCTTCCATATCTTCTATGGTGATGGTGTCGCAGATATCGAACTTTGCACCAGCCCCTTGCAATTCATCATCTAATACTTTGAGAAAGCGAGTAGCCTGGGAATCTGTACCTACTTGAATAAAAGAAATACCAAGTTCCTCATCGCGATCCATCTGGCGAGAAGCTTCAATAATCACCTTCATAACCGCTTTACGGTCATCTGGTTCACCATCAGTCACAACTAAAATAGTTTCACCATTTGCCTTAGTTTCACCCGCAGCTTTGCGTTGAAAGTAGTTATCAGTCGCGTGTTTCAGCACACCTGCCAAGTCAGTTGTACCAGAAGGGTCATTTTCTTGGAAAATTTGCAACACCTTACTTGATGTCACATTTTCATAGCGCTTGAAGCGTCCAGAAAACAGATAAACAGTGATACCATCTGGATCAAGTTGCTCGCATTTACTCGCCAAGGCAAAAGTAGATTCTTGTGCAGCAACCCATCTACTTCTACTACCCTTTTGGTCTTGAGTTGCCATACTGCCACTTTTGTCGATAATTAAAGTATAGTCACGATTATCTAGCATTTTTCAATTCTCCCTATCAGTTATCAGTTATAGGACTCATATTTGATTTTTAACGAAGCTAGGTACACTTTCTGTTCCCTGTTCCCTGTTCCCTGTTCCCTGTTCCCTTATCACTCATCAGTCATCAATAACGAACAAATGACAAAAAACTGATTAATCAGTCACCGCATTCATTAACACATCAGCAAGGCTCATATCTTCAAGATCATCCAAGGTGATTGTGTCGCAGATGTCAAATTTAGCACCAATACCTTGCATTTGGTCATCCAAAGCTTTGAGAAACTTGGTTGCTTGAGGATCTGAACCTACTTGAATTATAGAAATTCCCAATTCTTCATCGCGTTCCATCTGGCGCGATGCATTAACAACCACCTCAAATACTGCTTTGCGGTCATCTGGTTCACCATCGGTGATTACTAGAATTGTCTCTCCATTGGGCTTGGCTTGACCTGCTGCTTTGCGCTGAAAGTAGTGATTGGTGGCATCTTGGAGTACACCTGCTAAATTTGTCGTGCCACCAGGATCATTTTCGAGAAAAATCTGCCCTACTTTCGCTGAAGTGACATCATCGTAGCGTTTAAATTTACCGGCAAATACATAAACTGTGATGCCGTCAGGGTCAAATTGCTCACACTTCCTTGCCAAAGCGAGTGTAGATTCTTGAGCCATTTCCCAGCGACTTCTACCACCAACTTGGTCAGGAGTGGACATACTACCGCTTTTATCAATAATCAATGTGTAATCGCGATCGCTCATCATAGTATCCCTTTAATTGTTAACCTTGCTACCTTGTTGTTCTAGTCTAGCTATTGGATTGTAGTTTTAACAGTTATCTGTTTAGCTACAGGCATAGGGCATACTTTAAATAGCTAAATAAAAAAAGCCATTTGATACTTTAAGAGAAAAAACTTTGTATCCTGAGGTTAATAGGTCTTAACAGTTCTTTTATAAGCTTGTGCAGGAAGATTTTAGACTCATAGTTGATTTAGTTTCAGTTTTTGCCGTTGCAGCCTGTGGCGGACTCTTAGCAGCGCTTTTAAGACAACCCGTTTTACTAGGGTATCTCATTGGTGGGATGGTCGTTGGGCCATCCGGACTGGGACTCATTAAAGAATTGATTCAAGTAGAAACGTTGGCTCAGTTTGGAGTCGCTTTTTTACTATTTGCCTTAGGTGTTGAGTTTTCCTTTACGGAACTGAAAAAAGTCCAGGCGATCGCCCTTGGGGGAGGAGGACTCCAAATTGCCCTGACAATTCTCATCACAGTTTTAGTCTGCGGGGCTACAGGGGCTTGGGCATATCTACCAGCTAAAGGCATCTTTTTAGGGGCAATTTTGTCGTTGTCTTCCACAGCAGTTGTTCTCAAGTGTTTGATGGAACGTAATGAGACGGAAACGCCCCACGGACAGGTGATGCTGGGAATTTTGGTCGTTCAAGATTTAGCACTAGGACTGATGATCGCAGTCTTACCTGCCCTCCACGAACCTGGAGAAACACTTGTTGTCGCAGTTTTGTTGGCACTGTTGCGAATTGGTTTATTTGCTGCTGGTGCAGTTGTTGCAGGAATTTGGCTCATCCCTCCTTTGTTGCGACTGCTAGCCCGTACTGAAAGCCGAGAATTATTTTTATTAGGTGTCGTAGCACTGTGTTTGGGTATTGCCCTACTGACAGAGTCTTTGGGGCTTTCTATTGAAATGGGGGCGTTTGTCGCTGGCTTGATGATTTCGGAAGTGGAATACGCTGATCAAACCCTTACCTATGTTGAGCCATTGCGAGATATTTTTGCCAGTTTATTTTTTGCCTCCATTGGGATGTTAATCGACCCAGTATTTTTGTGGAACAATCTGCAATTAATTCTGGGATTAGTGACACTGGTATTTATTGGTAAATGTTTAATTATTACGCCACTGGTAAAATCGTTCCGCTACCCGTTGAAAACAGCGTTAATCGTTGGGTTGGGACTGGCTCAAATTGGAGAATTTTCCTTTGTTCTCGCAAGCTCAGGACAAGCCCTGGGGCTGGTTTCACGAAAAGTATATTTATTGATTTTGGGAACAACAGCAGTAACATTAGTGCTTACCCCTTTTGTGCTGCGTTTGGTTCCAATTGTATTTGACTGGGTAGAATCAGTACCTTGGTTAAAGCCCTATTTAAGCGGGGATGGTCAGCCGTTGGGAGTTGCTGACGAACTACCAATCAAAGACCATGTGGTTGTCTGCGGCTATGGGCGAGTGGGACGCAATTTGGTGAAGTTGCTCCAGCAGCACAATTTGCCTGTTGTGGTAATTGACCAGTCAGAAAGTCGAATTCAGCAGTTGCGCGAAGCTGGGGTGGCTTATATTTATGGTAATTGTGTGAGTTTTCACGTTTTAGAAACTGCTGGAGTCAACACAGCACGAGCAGTGGCGATCGCACTTCCTGACCCCATGAGTACCCGTCTTTGCCTCAAACGCGCTTTGGAATTGTCTCCTGATTTAGATGTTGTTGTTCGCGCCACTAACGACAAAAGTATTGAGGTACTTTATCAACTGGGAGCACGGGAAGTTGTGCAACCAGAGTTTGAAGCTAGTTTGGAAATGACGACTTACATATTAACTGATTTGGGCTTGTCATCTGCTGTGGTGCAGCGAGAAATGCAGGAAATTCGCAATCGTCATTATTTGGATCTGCGACCGGAACTATCTGCGTCTGAGGTTTCCCGTGATTTACAACTCGCAACTCAAGACCTGAATAAACGTTGGTATTCTTTACCATCTGGTTCACCCCTAGTCGGTATGACTTTAGAAGAAGCAGATATGCGCTACTTAACAGGAGTGAGTTTGATGGCGATTCGTCGTGAAGGAGGTGAGGAAATAGATTATCCTCCAGTGCAGACCAAGTTGGAAGAGGGCGATCGCCTCTTGGTAGTTGGTTCTGATGATGAATTGGCAGCTTTAGATGAATTCGCCAAAGGTCAAGTTGCTGTTCCCGGAGAAAGCAACGCTTGCCAGTGGGTTACTATCAGTACCGATAGTCCACTGGTTGGGAAAACCCTTGCAGATTTGGATATCCGCAACAAATATAAGGTCATGGTGCAAGCAATGCGACGAGATGGCAAGTTTATCCGCCTTCCCGATGGTAAAGCGGACTTGCAAGTCCGCGACCAAGTTTTATTGTGTGGAAATTTGCTTTCTCTGAATCAACTTGTGCGGTTCCTTGTCCCAAGAAGCGAAATACCGCTATCTATCCCAGTGGTGAAAGCAGGCGAAGCAGAAGCACTCAAAGAGTTTTTGCCTAGGGATAGTGTGTTGGATTAGTCATTAGTCATTACTCCCGAACCGCTATATTGCGGGTTAAGGGAGTGTGCAACCAATCGTTTATTAGCAAAAGACAAATGACTATTCTTTAGGCTTAATATAAGCAATAGCTTGCTTCCAAACAGTCATCTGTTGACCATTTTCATTCATAAGACACATACACTGAGAATCCTGCCATATAATTCTCCCAATCAATATGTCGCCAGTTAGCAGTTTAATCTCAATTGTGACTGCCTGCTGTATTAAATTTTGTACTTGCCGAATGCTAGGCAGTGAGGTGTCAAGTCCCATAATTGAAGAAGGGGTGTAAGGGTATAAGGGTGTAGGGGTGTAGGGAATAAATCAGTCGGTCGAGGTGCTTCCACTGATTTTAGACCACCAAATCGTAGATGTTGGTGGGTTGAGGTACCCTTATCGTAAGTCAGTAATAACTGACAAAAGACATTACACTAATGACGTAAAAACTCAAATATAATTCATCGACTTTGACAATGGCAATAGAATTTACTAAGTATCACGGTCTGGGCAATGACTTCATATTGATTGACAATCGCTCGTCATCAGAGCCTGTCATCACTCAAGAGCAAGCGGTTAAGTTGTGCGATCGCCACTTTGGCATCGGTGCAGATGGTGTTATTTTTGCCTTACCTGGAGAAAACGGTACTGACTATACCATGCGGATTTTTAATTCTGATGGTTCAGAACCAGAAATGTGTGGTAACGGTATTCGCTGTCTAGGTGCTTTTTTAGCTGATTTGGAGGGCGACGCTAAAAAAAGCGACCAATATCGCATTCATACTCTAGGTGGTGTGATGACACCCCAACTCATGCCAGATGGTCAAGTGAAAGTGGATATGGGTATCCCCAGGCTACTTGCTGGTGAAATTCCCACGACTATCAACCCAGCTAACGAAAAAGTGATCAATCAACCGCTAGAAGTCGCAGGCAAAACTTGGGATGTCACCTGTGTCAATATGGGAAATCCTCACTGCATCACTTTTGTAGAAGATGTTGCAACAATTCCTCTAGAAATTATTGGTCCTCAGTTTGAGCATCACCCAGTTTTCCCTCAACGAATCAATACTGAATTTATCCAAGTGGTGCGTCCTGACTACGTGAAAATGCGTGTATGGGAACGAGGTGCGGGTATAACTTTAGCTTGTGGGACGGGCGCGTGTGCGTCGTTAGTGGCGGGTGTGTTGACACAGAGATGCGATCGCAAGGCTACGGTGGAACTTCCAGGAGGACCATTGCTGATAGAATGGTCCCAAATCGACCAACGCCTTTATATGACAGGACCAGCAGAGCGGGTTTTTACTGGCAAAATTGACTAAAACTAGGGGTGTAAGGGTGTGAGGGGGTAAGGGTGTAAGGGGAATAAACAACTGGGGGTGTAGGGGTGTAAGGAGAATAAACAACAGTTCCAAATAAAATGCATTTCCGCCTGTTCCCCTATACCCCAATACGGTTGCTGTTAGTGGTATTTAGTTTTGTAAGATCCCCCACCAAAGTTAAAAAGCTTGCTTGGTTCCCTCCTTTTTAAGGAGGGCTAGGGAGGATCAATCCTTAACG
>NZ_QMEB01000180.1 GCF_012912135.1 Brasilonema bromeliae SPC951
ACTGATAACTGATAACTGATAACTGATAACTGATAACTGATAACTGATAACTGATGCAAGTCAAGCAGCCGATTTGAGAATAAAGTGTATCAAAGCATCAATCAGGCGATCGCTCTCCATAGGAAGAATTTCCTTACCATTCATCATCTCCTGAGTCATCACAAAATGAACCAATGACCCGACAAGAATTCGTGCCGTTGCCTCAGGATCTGGTATCTTTAGTTCAGGGTGAGAAGCCAGGTAAGACTTTAGAGTGTCAATCGTCGGCTTTACTAAGGTAATTATACAAAGCTGGGCTAACTCAGGAAAACGACCAGACTCCCCAATCACCACTCGCTTAAACGCATGAAACTCTTCGTCTTTGAGCATCTGATTCAATGCTTTGGTTACCAAGCGCCGTAGTACTATTTTCGGGTCTCCCTCAAGAGGTTCTGTACCGAAAATAGAATGAAATCGCTCTTGAGCGAGTTTTTCTATCAGTGCTTTAAAAAGTCCTTGTTTATCTTGAAAGTGGCTATATACCGTAGCTTTAGAAACTCCAGCAGACGCCGCCACCCTATCCATGCTTGTACCAGCAAAGCCATGAAGGAGAAATTCATGCATCGCCCCTTGCAAGATTCGTTCAACCTTCTCTAATGAACTATCGCGCTCAATTTCAGTAACTCTTTCACGTACCATTTTTCAAAAACACTGTCCTATAAACAATCTTATAGAAGTTCTTTGGCTGTCTGAGATGACTTAATATTATATGCAACTTTTTTCAATATATCTAAAACTTACGCATTGACACAAAAGTGAGTATATGCCTTCAAGCCCATCTTCTCTTTGAGGAGCTGTCGAATTTGCTATAGAATGCTACTCTATAGGGATTCTCTGAATCCCGCGCTTGAGGCGAAAGTTGTTGTCCTATAAAGTGCTAAAAATAGGACTGAACTAACTGATTTAATTTAGATATATTATAAGACTAAACGGTTTAGTTTTACAGGCAACGGAACGATAACTATGCTTGAACACTCGAACCTGGAGGGTTCATCTGAGCTAAAACCTATATTTCGTCTACCTTTTCTTCTAGTTATACTTGCAACTATAACATCAGGTGGAATTAGTGTTTATACTGTTCAACGATTTCAGAATGACGCAAAAACAGCAAAACAGCAAGCAGCCCCAGTAGTACAAGTAACAACAGTAACAGCCCTAGGACGATTAGAGCCAAAGGGAGAAATCATTAAACTTTCGGCACCAGCATCAGCAGAAGGAAGTCGGGTGGAACAGTTGCTTGTGCGGGAAGGAACTAAGGTGAAGCAAGGGCAGCTGGTTGCGATTTTGGATAGTCGCGATAAACTAGGTGCAGCAGTAGCAGAAGCACAGGAACAGGTACGAGTCGCCCAAGCAAATCTTGTCCAAATCAAAGCGGGTGCCAAAAAGGGTGAAACAGACGCGCAAAAAGCAGCTATTGCCCGCATCCAGGCAGAACAAGGCACGGAAGTTCAAGCACAACAAGCAACCATTGCCCGCTTAGAGGCAGAAAGAGATACGGAAATCGAGGCACAAAAAGCAACGATTGCTCAACTGCAGGCACAGCTCAACAATGCTCTAGCGGAATACCGACGCTATCAAACACTTTATCAACAAGGGGCGATTTCTACGTCGTTCCAGGATACCAAGCGCTTGACTCTGACTACAGCGCAGCAAAAAATAGTAGAAGCACAAGCAAACCTCAAACGCATCGAAACATCCCGAGAACAACAACTGGCAGAAGCACGAGCAAACCTCAAACGCATCGAAACATCCCGAAAACAACAACTGGCAGAAGCACGAGCAACCTTAGATAAAATTGCAGAAGTCCGTTCTGTGGATGTTGCAGCAGCACAGGCAGAAGTTAATCGTGCTGCTGCAGCTGTCAAAAGAGCGGAGGCGAATTTAAGACAGGCTTTCGTGCGATCGCCCCAAGAAGGTGAAGTCTTCAAAATTCGTACCCGTCCTGGAGAGTTAGTCTCTAATGACGGTATTGTCGAGATGGGGCAAAACGCTCAGATGTACGCAGTTGCAGAAGTGTACCAAAGTGACATCAATAAAGTACGTTTGGGGCAACCAGTACGGCTACTCAGTGATTCTGTAGCTGGTGAATTGTCAGGGATTGTAGATCGGATTGATTCGCAAGTTCTACGGCAAAATGTGATCAACAGTGATCCCACAAGCAATATTGACTCCAGAATTGTGGAAGTGCACGTAAAACTTGATCAGCCATCCACCCTCAAAGCAGCTAAATTCTCTAATTTGCAAGTCAAGGCGGTGATTTCACTGTGATTGGACTGATAACCCAGCAAATCCAGCAACTAAGCAGGCGAACACCACTAGGATGGCTGCAACTGAGTCACCAGAAGGGGCGCTTTTTGGTGGCATTAGCAGGGATTGCCTTTGCTGATGTTCTCATGTTCATACAAATGGGGTTTCAAGCTGCCTTATTTGACAGTAACACCAGACTGCATACTGCGATGCAAGCAGACATTTTTTTAATGAGTCTCCAAGGACGTAACCTGGCATATCTGTCTACATTCCCTCGCCGGCGATTGTTCCAGGCGATGGATGTACCAGGGGTAAAGTCAGCGGAGGCAATGTATATTAACTTTCTTGATTGGAAGAATCCCCAAACGCTTAAGAAGACTGGAGTCCTCGTAGTAGGAATTAATCCTAATAAGCTACTCTTTGATTTACCAGATGTTAACCGTCAATTAAATGTTCTCAAGCTACCGGATACAGTTTTATTTGATCGTGGTTCTCAAGGAGATTACGCCAAGATCATAGCCCAAATCGACCAAGGGAAATCTGTTACCACCGAGATACAACGGCGGACACTCACTGTGAGTGGCTTATTTAAAGTCGGGGCTTCCTTTATTGCTGATGGTAGTTTGATAACCAGCGACCAAAACTTTTTGCGACTCTTTCCCGGACAACAAGCAAGCAGCGTGAATCTAGGTTTGATTCAGCTACAACCAGGTTATGATCCTAAGCTTGTGTCAAAGACCTTGAAATCTTATCTGGGTAGTAGTCAGGATGTCAAAGTCTTTACAAAAGAGGAATTTATTAAATTTGAGAAAGACTACTGGCAAAAAAGTACTGCAATCGGCTTTATCTTTAGCTTGGGTGCAGCAATGGGCTTCATGGTAGGGGTGATTATCGTCTATCAAGTCCTTTCCACCGATGTGAATGCACATATGAAAGAATACGCCACCTTCAAAGCAATGGGTTATCGTAACGCCTACTTATTAGGAGTGGTGTTTGAAGAAGCAATCATTCTGGCAGTATTGGGTTTTCTACCTGGTCTCACTGTGTCTGTGGGACTGTATGCTCTCACGCGGAATGCCACCGGTTTACCGCTAATCATGACAATAGCACGAGCAGTTCAGGTACAGATGCTGACAATAATTATGTGTATGATTTCTGGGGCGATCGCCACTCGTAAAGTCCAATCTGCTGACCCCGCTGATATGTTCTAAACCCATGTTCTACAGAACCAGAGGACTCAAAGACGCACCGGACGCGGAGAATAACTAATGACTAATGACTAATGACTAATAGACATCTCCAGAAATTAATTATGCGTTACGTGAAACCCTCGTAGAGAACGCCACATCGCTCAACGCGGGAAACCCGCGCACGCGAGTGGCTCCGTTACATGTAACGTCTCTACATTGTTTTTCACCAGATGTCTAATGACTAATGACCAATGACCAATGACCAATGACTAATAACTAATGACTATGACGAATCAACCTGTTATCTCTATTCAAAATCTCAACCACTACTTTGGTAAAGGTCAACTTCGCAAACAAGTGCTATATGATATCAACTTAGAGATTAACGCCGGTGAAATTATCATTATGACAGGTCCGTCTGGTTCTGGGAAAACCACACTTCTGACCTTAGTAGGTGGGTTGCGTTCTGCCCAAGAAGGTCGTTTGCGAGTGTTAGGACGAGAACTCTGTGGTGCGAATGCACAACAACTCACACTAGCGCGACGCAGTAACGGCTATATTTTCCAAGCACACAACCTGCATGGTAGCTTAAGCGCACTGCAAAACGTCAGGATGGGCTTGGAACTCCACAAAAGTATAACTCCAGCAGAAATGAAAAGACGCTCAGCCGAGATGCTAGAGTTGGTAGGATTAGGCAATCGTGTCAATTATTATCCGGATGATTTGTCAGGAGGACAAAAACAACGGGTTGCGATCGCCCGTGCGCTGGTGAGTCACCCTAAAATGGTTCTCGCAGACGAACCCACCGCCGCCCTTGATAGTAAGTCGGGTCGAGATGTGGTGAACCTGATGCACAATTTGGCGAAAGAGCAAGCTTGTACGATTTTGTTAGTGACTCATGACAATCGTATTTTGGATATAGCTGATCGCATTGTCTACATGGAAGATGGTAAGTTAGCGAAAGCTCCTGCTACTGTTGGATAGCAGAATATATTTTTGAATACGTGGTGATAGATACAACTATATAAAAAACAAAAACGCGGGTTAATGCAAAAACTCCTCACTGGAGAATGGCGCGTCAAAATTGAGAAAGCAGGACAGCAGTTAACGGAGACAAAAACATGAGCGTAACTATTCCCCTACATGCCATAGAACTCGCTCCCGGTAGCCAGATTGCCATTCATAACCTGTCCTGGCAAGACTTTGAGCGACTTCTCGAAGACTTGGGAGAAAAACGCAACACCCGCATTGCTTACTACCGAGGAACCTTAGAAATAATGTCCCCGTTAGCATTACATGAGCGTCCCCACCGCATCATTGCTTACATCATCACCACAATTCTGGAGGAACAAGGACGCAACTGGGAAGACTTCGGCTCGACGACTTTTAAACGTCCAGATATTGCTGGGGTTGAACCAGATACCTGCTTTTATATTCAAAATGCCAGCCAGGTCAAAGGATGTACTCAAATGGATTTAACCGTATATCCTCCCTGTGACCTTGCGGTTGAATCTGATGTTACCTCAAAAACAACCCTCAACGCCTACATATCCCTGAGAGTTCCGGAAGTGTGGATTTACAGCAACCATCAACTAACCGTTTACATTCTCCAAGCTGACGGCTACGTAGAATCTCTCCTCAGTCCCACCTTTCCTAATTTACCCGTCACTGAACTTATTCCCCGACTGGTGCAAAAAGCAATTGATGACGGAACCAGGCAAATGCTGCGAGAACTGAGAGCTTTGCTACGGGATTGACATCCTCCCACCGCGCTCCCCTTAAAACAGCCAGAAAGCTCAGGATAAAAGCTTTTTGAATGCGTGAATGCGTGAATGAGCGAATTCCAAGGCAGCGGTACTAGACAGATGCTGTCGTCTCAAAGTTCTTTTTGGCATCTTGGCGTGAGATAATCATCCTATTTTCATTTCATGCGGCGAAATAAAACGCACGACTTCCACCAGCCAATGAAAAGATCCAATAAACTTTGGTTTTATAAGGTTGTTTTGGCATCTTAGCGCGAGATAGTCTGGCGGGGTGGTTCCCGAGATATCTGCGACTCGGGCACCTAAAGATATAACTTGTTTCAACACCTGTAGAAATTATTTCCACACCAATAGGATAACCTGACCTGAAAATCAGACTATCATTTTGAAAAAAAGTGATGATATCTGAATATGTGTCAAAATTGTCAACAGGTGATAGAAAAATTAGCTATTAATATTGAACTTTTCTTCAACGATTTAAATACTCTTGCAAATAAAAAGAAACTCAGTGATCTAGATAGAGTCATTATTTGTCACTCTTTATTAGGGTTTTCTCGACAAGAAATAGCTAATATAGTCAAGTTGTTTGACCAAAAAATTAGAGATAGACTGACTAATAATATATATCCGAGAATAGCAGAGCTAATGTGCGTTGACCAAGAGGAGATAGCTGGCAATTGGGTAAAAATTATTAATTTTTTACTCAATCCACAAAAAGGTTATAAATTGAATCCTGCTCCTCAATTAAATAGTGATAACTTTCAAGGAAGTTTTGGTAGACAAATTTTCCTTTATCCACCTAACCAAGAAATTGTTAAATATCAGATTGAAGGAACCCATTTTTATCAGCAAGGGCTTTACTATCAAGCATTTCAATGTTTTGTCATGGCTTGGAATAAAGAACGGAAGATTTATGGAATTGGTAATCCAGAAGTCTTAATCTATATTAATAACTGCTTAATTGAATATAAAAAATCTCTTTTACAAGACAAAGGTATTAAAATTTATACTCTAGCTGTAATTGTTCCATTTTTTCATAATCAGGGTCACGTCGCTGCAGAAATTTTACGAGGAATTGCCCAAATACAATTACAAGTTAATCTGCCAAGCTTTGAAAAAATTTCTTTAGGCACAGAGATAAATTTAGATGATATCAAACCCAGTGTTTTATTGACTCTGATATGTCGTCACATAGCCCTGCAAATTCTCATTGTTAATGAACCTAATAATTTATACGCACCCTATAACCAAACAGCAGAAAAGTTAGCCGACTTAGCACCACAGTTAAACCTGATTGCTATTATTGGTCATTACTCAAGCGAAATGACAAAAAACGCACTGTATTTCTATGCCCGAAAAGGGTTAGTTTTAGTAAATTCTAGTAGTACATCTAATGAACTTTCCGATTTATCTGTAGGTGAAAGCTTATCTTTTTTTAGATTAACGACTCAAGACAGTATTAATGCTAAAAAAATGGCTGATTATTTGAATAAAAAAGTTTCCAATCAAATTCCCAAGAAAGTAGCTATTATCTATAATCAAAATAGTACTTACAGTACTTCCTACAGAAACAGTCTTAAGAAATATCTAGAACAAGATAAAGAAAGATTTGTTTTTATAGAGGAATGTAGTTATCTCAGTGAAAATTATTATCAAGTAGAAAAATATCTAAAAAATATTAGACAAGATGACGTTAATATTATCATCATAATTCCTGATGGAGGAATTGAACCATTATCCCTCGATAACGCTGGGCTGATTAGCCGACTAAATCTCAACAACTGTCTCATAGCTGGCTCAGCCACTTTTTATCATGATAATGTTTTACATTGGATTCATGAGCAAAACCAGTGTCATTCTATGAATCAAAATCAGCGTCAAATTATAGCTTGTATTCCTTGGCATTGGCATAGTCAAGAAAACGGGTGTGACAGTTCTAATTCTATAGGGCAGAGTTTTTGTCAAATCGGCGCTCAGTTATGGGGAACAGAAAACTTAACATGGCGCAGTGCAACAGCTTTTGATTCGGTATTAATAATTTTGAAAATTCTAGAAGAATATCAGAGTCAAGTTAGCCAATGTTTACTGACACACATGAATCAATATTTCAAAGAAAAGAGAAAACACGTAAAGGGAGTTACGGGATTAATTCAATTTGAGAGAAGTGGCGATCGCCTCAATCCCCCAGCAGAAATAGTAGCTGTAAAATGGGATGAAGAACAACAAAAATGGAAATGGAAAATATAATTTTTTAAAAACTACCTACTCTGATAGCGTTTTTTAATTGTGCTTCATACAGTAGAGATGTTCCGGCGGATGGTCTCTACACATCGTTGTGTATCTGATTTCAACAAGAATGGCTATATTTATCCACACCTGTCGTCAAAAATTTCCACAGATGAAGTAGAAATACTCTTAATTCTATTGTTACTCTACTTTTATAGTCTTGAGAGAATTGATAGATGTTGAAAATTGTTGCTGTTCTGGATGGTGCGTTCACAGATATTATCGCTGTGACTAAATTATGGTGATGCTGTCACACTTCGTGATGATGAGGTTCCCGTTTTTTGGGCTTGCGGAGTCACTACTCAAACTGCAATTCTTCAAGCCAAGCCTGAACTAGCAATTACTCATTCTCCTGGACATATGTTTATGACTGATTTGAAAGATGAGTCTCTTACTTTTTAAAGTTGGGGCTAGCGTAGAAATTTACAAAATTTGTAGAAGCTAAAATTGTCAACAATGTACACAACATCTCACAGCGACCCCGTTCGCCTAGAAATTTTTAAAAACCTCTATCAATTTATTGCCGAACAAATGGGGATTGTTCTCCAAAACACGGCAGCATCAGTGAATATTAAGGAAAGACTGGATTTTTCCTGTGCTATTTTTGACTCTTCTGGATTATTAGTCGCTAATGCCCCCCACATTCCTGTGCATTTAGGCTCAATGAGTGAAAGTGTCCGCAGTTTAATTGATGATAAAAGTGACACCACTATACCGGGAAATGTGTATTTATCCAATAATCCTTATAACGGGGGAACACATCTTCCTGATGTGACAGCAATAACTCCTGTTTTTGACGAAGACGAAAAACAAATTATTTTCTATGTTGCTTCTCGCGGACACCAAGCCGATATCGGTGGAATCACTCCCGGTTCAATGCCTCCCCATAGTACCACAGTAGAAGAGGAAGGAATTATTTTTGATAATTTTCTCTTAGTTGAGGAGGGAAATTTTCGGGAAACCGCAGTACGGGAGGTACTCTTAAATCATCCCTATCCTGCTCGTAACCCTGACCAAAATATAGCTGATTTTAAAGCACAAATTGCCGCCAATACAAGGGGAGTTCAAGAACTCCGTAAAATGGTTGACCAATACGGACTCCAAACAGTCCAAGCATACATGAAATTTGTGCAAGATAATGCAGAGGAGTCAGTCAGACGGGCGATAGATGTTCTTAAAGATGGCTCATTTATTTATGAAATGGATAACGGGGCACGCATTCAAGTTAAAGTAACGATTGACCGACAAAATCGCAGTGCTATTATTGATTTTACTGGGACATCTGGACAACTCAATAGTAATTTCAATGCTCCCAAATCCGTAACTCAAGCCGCAGTCTTATATGTTTTCCGGACTTTGGTTGATGATAATATTCCTCTGAATGCTGGGTGTCTTAATCCTCTAGAAATTATTATCCCGGATGGCTGTATGCTTAACCCAACCTATCCAGCAGCAGTTGTAGCGGGTAACGTAGAGACATCTCAAACGATTGTCGATGCTTTATATGGTGCTTTGGGTGTGATGGCTGCGTCTTGTGGAACAATGAATAATTTTACCTTCGGTAATGACCGTTATCAATATTATGAAACCATCTGCGGTGGTTCTGGAGCAGGAGATAATTTTGATGGGACTGATGCAGTCCAAACCCACATGACTAACTCTCGTCTAACTGATCCAGAAGTTTTAGAAACTCGCTATCCTGTACTCTTAGAAAGCTTTAGTCTTCGTCCTGATAGCGGGGGAAAAGGAAAATACTCAGGTGGAAATGGAGTTATCCGCCGCATCCGGTTTAATGAACCCATGACAGCTAATATTCTCTCCAATCATCGGCTTATTCCTCCCTTTGGATTAAATGGTGGACAAGCCGGACTTGTAGGACGCAACTGGATACAACGTCACAATGGAACTGAAGAGAATTTAGACAGCACAGCAACAACACAGATGAAATCAGGGGATGTTTTTGTGATAGAAACTCCTGGGGGAGGAGGATTTGGTTCAATCTGTTGATGAGCCCCTTGTTGGACTGCACTACAGCAAAAAATGATGGCAATTATCCACCCTGGGTTTCAGCATCAGAAATAAACCCCGTCTCTTTGAGCAGTAGTTCTAGTTTTGCGTGATCAAATTTCGTATCCTTCTTGTTATTTCCCCACATATTAGAAAAGAAGTCTTGCATCAGCGTAATAATAATGCGGTATTTGACGATGCTGGCAACATAAAACTCATCTAACTTCATAATCCCGTCAGCATGGATCTGTTCGATGTTGTCGAGTAATATGGATCCCACTTCATAAGGTTGTAAACCTTCTTTTATGCCATATTTTTCCATTATCCTGCGTTTATCGTTCTCTGAACATGAATAATAAGACGGTCGAATTACGTGTCCAAGATTCCGCAGGACTTCGCCATAGTCATAAAATGTGTTCTGCTTAAAGAAAGACTCTTCATCTTTCGTCAACGCAAAACTCTTATCAAGTACCAAACCAAAATCAGTCAAATATATCTGCTCGCCGTCGGTGAGGACGTTGCGAAAATGCGCGTCGAAATGGATAATCCCCTTCTTCCTCAAAAAGTCAATCGTCGTGCGTAACTCATCCAGAGGTTTCTGAAGTTTGTTGGGGTTTTCCTGTAGCCATGTTTCTAGAATATGCGGTATGTATTCAAGGAACATAATCAACTCATAGTTGGCGTGAGCTCTATCCACCACATAATTTCCAGCATTCTCACTATTTCCCCTGGACTCCACATAATCTTTTAGACGTTCCATATCGACATCCGTCTGCCACCCAGAGAACGGAATAATCCGATAATGGTACATTAGTGGGAAAGTGACAATTGCTTCTTCCAACACCCAGTTGGTGGTTTTGATATGCGTCACAAGTTCACGGAAGATCCCAAAACCAGTGGAACCTACGTTGTAATTACAATGAGTTGGCAGATTATAGAGGTTTCTGGTGGAGAACAGGTTGTCGTATTCGATGTTCGTTACTGGAACACGTTTCACAAAGACCTTGGATTCCCCAAAGACGATGGTGTGATTTGTTCCCCAGCCCGTACCCGACTCATTCGACTCACTATTGTCAAACAAAGAACGCAATTGTGCATTATCCAACTGAGCAATTTGTGAACTGAGCTTGAAGTACCTTTTCCTTCTAAGTTCTATATGATTCTTAGCCATTTTCCCCCGTCCAACCACAGTATGAGAAACACTATGAATAAAATACGAGCAGTCTCACACTTTCAGGTAAAAAAAGTTAAAATCAACGTTTTTCCAATGTCACAGACGTGAAATGACCTCGCTACACGAGGAGCTTCACGTCTGTACAACCTCAAACCATTTCTGACGGTGTTTCCATCATTGGCTGAGGCTGAGGTTGAAACATGAACAGGGAGTATACCACATCTCGGCGAATATTGGTCATCATATCCAAGAATAATTCGTACCCTTCGCTCTTGTACTCAATCAGCGGATCTTTTTGACCATAACCCCGCAGTCCTACCGATTCCCGCAGGGCATCCATCTGTTGCAGGTGTTCCCGCCACAGTGTGTCAATCCGCTGCAAAATAAAGAATCGTTCGGCTTGCCGCATTAATCCTGGTCGAATTTGGTCAACTTCTGCTTCTTTGAGATCATAGGCAATACGCACTTGTTCGTGCAGGAAGGCTTTGATTTCACTCATTGCCATATCTTCTAGTTGAGCGGGTTGCAAGTCCGCTAGCAGATAGACAAATTCTTTGACTTTTTCAACCAACTTGTCTAATTCCCATTCTTCTGAGGGTAAGTCTGGGTTGATGTAGAAGTCAACAATGTCATCCATCGTTTTTTCAGCGTACTTGATGACCTGTTCTTTGAGGTCTTGCCCTTCTAGCACCCGACGGCGTTCGGCGTAGATGGCACGACGCTGGTTGTTCATCACTTCGTCGTACTCAAATACCTGCTTACGGATATCGTAGTAGTAGGTTTCGACTTTTTTCTGAGCGCCTTCCAAACTGCGGGTGAGCATTCCAGATTCGATGGGCATATCCTCTTCGACTTGGAAAGCATCCATCAGGCGTGCGACGCGATCGCCACCAAAAATCCGCAGCAGATTATCCTCCAAGCTCAGGAAAAATCTTGTTGAACCGGGGTCACCTTGTCGTCCTGCGCGTCCCCGCAACTGGTTGTCGATCCGTCGCGACTCGTGACGTTCAGTCCCAATCACGTGCAACCCACCCAGTTGTACCACTTCATCGTGTTCACGGTTGGTGTACTGTTCGTATTCGCGCTTAATGCGGTTGTATGCTTCGCGCATTTTCTGAATCACAGGGTCATCAGTGGGAGCTTTTTCTGCTGCGACAGCAACTTTATCTTCTGCTTCTAGTTCGCTTAAGCTGCGATCGCCATACTCCCGCACAGCCGCTTCCACCGCTTCTTTAAGAAGTTTCTCTGTTTCTTTAGAAAGCGAAGTCGGGAAAACTTGTGGTGAAGCTTTCCAAGTTTTGACTTTCTTGCCTGGGACAAAGCCTTGACCTGAGCCACTTCCAGCAGAAGGTAAACCAGCCGCCCTGTGAATATTAAACGTATCTTCATCTTCCGGCTTGACTATCCGGGGCATGAAGTATTCCCGCATCTTCAAACGCGCCATATACTCAGCATTACCACCTAGGATAATGTCAGTACCTCTTCCCGCCATGTTAGTCGCAATCGTCACAGCCCCTCTGCGTCCTGCTTGTGCGACAATCTCTGCTTCGCGTTCAACGTTCTCTGGTCTAGCGTTAAGCAGTTCCTGGGGAATTGCCATTTGCCTTAACAACTGGCTGAGATATTCCGATTTTTCCACACTAGTTGTTCCTACCAGGACTGGTCTACCAACTGTGTGCATTTCGGCACATTCTTTGGCAATTGCCCCCCACTTGCCTGCTTCGGTCTTAAAGACCATATCAGAAAGGTCTTGGCGTCTTCTCGGTCTGTTGGTGGGAATAATCGTGACTTCCAGTTTGTAAATTTTTTCAAACTCGGCTTCTTCTGTCTTCGCTGTTCCGGTCATACCACCGAGTTTTGGATAAAGCAAGAACAGATTTTGGTAAGTAATTGTTGCCAGAGTTTGAGTTTCCGGTTGAATATCTACCCGTTCTTTTGCTTCAATTGCCTGGTGCAGTCCATCACTCCAACGCCGTCCTGGTAAGACTCTACCAGTAAATTCGTCTACAATCACAACTTCTTCGTTGCGGACAATATAGTTGACGTCTTTAAGAAACAGTTCTTTTGCTTTAATACCGTTGAAAACGAAGTGTGCCCAAGGATCTTCGGGGTCAAATAAATCTTTTACCTCTAAAAGTTGTTCTGCTTGAGCAAAGCCTTCATCGGTGAGCAGAACGTTACGAGCTTTTTCATCTACCTCATAATGTTCTTCTTTTTGCAGCGCTCTTGAGATTTCAGCGGCTTTTAAATATTTTTCTGTAGGTCTTTCTACCTGCCCAGAAATAATCAGCGGAGTTCGCGCTTCATCAACTAAGATAGAATCTACCTCGTCAATCACACAGTAATTGAATGGGCGCTGCACAACATCTTTGATGTCTGTTGCCATGTTATCACGCAGGTAGTCAAAACCTATCTCGCTGTTAGTAACATAGGTTATATCACAGTCGTAGTTTTTCTTGCGCTCAGATGGCGTCATGCTTTGCTGAATCAGCCCCACGCTCAATCCCAAGAAGCGATGTAGCTGTCCCATCCATTCTGCGTCCCGACGAGCCAGGTAATCGTTTACAGTGATGACGTGTACGCCTTTTCCTGTTAGGGCATTCAAATAACTTGGCAAAGTCGCAACCAAAGTTTTGCCCTCACCAGTTTTCATTTCGGCAATTTGCCCTGTATGCAGGATAGCACCGCCTAAAAGTTGAACATCAAAGTGCCGCAAGCCTAACACTCGCCGTCCTGCTTCCCGCACAACAGCAAACGCCTCTGGCAAAATATCATCCAGAGTTTCGCCTTTCTTCAGACGCTGTTTCAGTTCTGCCGTTTTGCCCTTTAGCTCTTCGTCTGAAAGGGCTTTTATGTCTTCCTCTAGAAGGTTAATTTCTGTAATGAAAGGTTGATATTTTTTAAGTTTACGAGCGTTGGGGTCGCCCAACAAAGTCTTTAGCATGGCAGATTATACAAAATCAAGGGGAACGGGGATGATTAATGATTGGGATTGATTATAAACTCTTAACCCAACCGATCCGGGTGTGGTTTTGGATGGGTTGTACATGAGAATTTGCTAAAAAACACAAGGATAAAGACCCAATCAAGTTGCTAAATGATTGGTTTTATTTTTCAGCTTAAATTTAGACTGTTTTTATAGTATCATTTCACCTCCAGATGAGGCAGATCAGCCCGACCAAGCAGAGGTCGTGATTGCCCCAAAGGAAGGATACGGGAAGGGGGAACAGGGAACAGGGAACAGGGAACAGG
>NZ_QMEB01000181.1 GCF_012912135.1 Brasilonema bromeliae SPC951
TATAGCAGTTGCCAGGTAGATTAGGACATGAACTAATGAGAAAATACGGACACCATAAGACTTTCACACGCCTGTTAAGAGTTCCCTGTTAAGAGTTCCCTGTTCCCTGCTATAACTATTAATTTTTCACTTTTCTGTCTTGAGGAATAATCTCTGTTACGACCTTTTTACCAGAACCATCGCTGTTGACGACTATCGTTTCTGCTTGCAAATCACCAGAGGCTTTTTGACCTGTAAAAGCTAATGGGGGGTCTGCTTGGCGATAAACGACATCCCCTTGAGCCTCAACTAATTTTTTGTCAAAATACCATGTTAAAGTTTTTGATTTGAGAGACTGACCACGCTCTCCAACGCTATAAACGTTTCCTGTTAAATAAACAGTTTTTTGCGGTATCTTCATTTCGCCTTGATTCGCACTAAGTGCTACTTTTTGGGCCTGATGGAAGACCCGCACAGGAGAATTCGTTGTTACTGTTTCTGAGTTTAAGTTCCAAGTCATAGAGTTACTAGCGACTTGCACTGGTGGGTCTAGTAACTCTATTTGTGCATTTTTCTTAATAGTGGCAATTTTTGTTTTCAAGTTGACTTCAGCGGAGTCTCCTCGACCTCGGTCGGTAATTTGGTTGTTTTTATAGTGATCCATTTGGACAGGGCGATCGCCTATTAATGTTTCTTCTTTGATTCGCCAAATCAAATGCTCAGTTCGCATTTGTAATTGTGGTTCTAAGGAGTTTGCGATCACCCCTCCAGAAAATTCCATGCGCTGTTCGCGAGTTTTGACTCGCGCCTCCTGCGCTACTGCTTGTAGTTGTTTATGAGTTCCATGAAGCTGCTTACGCACAATCAGCAAATCTTCTTTTGGTCGCCACTCCAACTCATTACCTTGCAAAACAACACCATTAAGAGGATCTATTGCGACAATTTTCCCTTTTAGAAACAATTGCTTACCATCTTGCGCAATGTCTGCCATTTGAGCTTGTACTTGATAAACCACTTTGCCATCTTGGTAAAGTTCACCATATGGACTTTGCGCTGCACCAATTTGTTTTTCTTTGGTGTATTTTGCCTGTTTTGCTCTGACTTTCCAAATTGGTCTGCCAACTTCATCTGCTTGCTCTAAGGTGACACCAAAGAAAGTCAGGTTGCTATCTTTGTCTCCAGGCGATGGACTTTCAACAGGTGGTTTGGTTGTGACGTGAGTTTGGCTCCCAGCACAACCAACTAGCCCTGTGGAAATAAGGGAGATGAGCAAGATGAGAGAACTCTTAACCAAGGGGAGATGAGGTAATGCAGTGAAATTCAAAATTTGCAATTTGGAGATTGCGTCGCTTCCCGCCACGGCTATGTCCAGAGGACACGCTCTTGCAACGCCTCGCGGCTTCAGCTCGCAACGCTTTGCGATTTTGAATTGATTTGTCCCCCTCATCCTCCTTATCTCCCTTTCTCCTGTTGCTTACTGCTTCATTAGTCTTGCATTTCAATCTGTTGGCTGTCGCTTTCCCTGGGGTCTTCCAAATATCCTATAGGGGCTAGTGATCGATCTATTACTCGATAAGGGTAGCTTTGGCGAGGGGTTTTTTGAATATCTTCTTTAATTGCTTCTAAATCAATATAGCGATCGCTCACATTGATTAAACTGTCGCTCGTCATAGACCGTAAACTGACCACTTCAACCCGCACACCGCGATAGCTGACTGAATTGACTGCATACGCCAGATCCCCGTCACCACTGACTAACACTGCTGTATCATAGGAATCTACTAAAGCCATCATATCTACCGCAATTTCTACATCCAAGTTGGCTTTTTTGGAGCCATCTGGCAACTGTACTAAATCCTTGGCAATAACGCGGTATCCGTTGCGTCGCATCCACAACAGAAAACCCTGCTGCTTTTCATTTGTGCGGTCTACTCCAGTGTAAAAGAAGGCTCGCAGCAATCTCGAACCTCCGGTTAATCGACATAGTAGCTTGGTGTAATCAATTTCAATTCCTAGTTGCAGTGCTGCATAAAATAAATTTGAGCCATCAATAAATATGGCGACACGGCCTCGATTTTCTAAAACTTGTTCTGGCGTAAATATCGAATCATTTTCCAAATTATTCAACATTGTTGTCATACCTCATTTTTTATCACAAGTAATAATTGATACTTGTTTTTGCTTGTAGAACGGTGGAGAACGGTTTATGATAATCTTTCAGGACTGATAAATTTAGTCCTGATAAAATCAGACAAAATCAGTAATGGAGATTGAAACAATTAATCGTTTTTAGGAGGTTCTATTTTTTTAAAGACTGGTCGGGCTTGACCCAGCTTTTGTTGATTTGTTAGCACTCCCCATGTCCCATGAATGGCAAAAGGAGCGGCGGTGGCAGTTTCTATTTGTTCATTAAAATTAATTCCGAAACCTAGTTGCTGGTAAATATCACTACTTGTATCAGGGATGATTGGAGATAGGAGATAGGCTGCTAGTCTCACTGATTCAAGAACTGCATACAGAACCTGCTCTACGGCTTGCTGTTGTCCTTGTTTATACAATGACCAAGGGGCTTGTTCATCAAGAAACTTGTTACTAGTTTTCACCAGTGAAAGGACGGCCTTGCAAGCTTGATTGAAGGCTAGCGCTTCGTAAGCATTTCTTACCTGTTCCCCAAGAGGTAAACCAATCGCTTTCAAAGCATGTTCAAAAGGTATATCTTCATTTGTAATTGTCGGCACATTGCCAGCGCAGTATTTCTTCACCATGCCTAAAGTACGGTTTAGCAAATTACCTAAATCATTTGCCAAATCTGCATTCAGCACATCAATGAATCTACTTTCATTAAAGTCGCCATCCTTGCCAAATTCGATTTCCTTAAGGAAGTAATAACGAACAGCATCACTACCATACCGCTCCACCAAACCTATAGGATCGAGGGTATTACCCAGACTTTTGCCCATTTTCTGACCATCTTTGGTCAAAAAACCATGCCCAAAGACTCTCTCTGGTAATGACAAGCCAGCTGACATGAGCATTGCTGGCCAGTACACTGCATGGAAGCGCAGGATATCCTTACCAATCAGATGCAAATTGATCGGCCACCATTTTGCTAAGGCATTTTTAATGGTTGGTTCTTCATCGGGTTCTAGCAAAGCAGTGACATAACCTAGAAGCGCATCGAACCAAACATAAAGAGTATGGTTAGGATCAACTGGTACAGGAAAACCCCAATCTACATTCACTCGTGAAATGGAGAAGTCCTGCAACCCTTGATTTACAAAGCTGAGGACTTCATTTCGACGACTCTCTGGTTGGATAAAATCCGGTCGAGACTCGTAAAGTGCTTGCAGTTTTTCTTGATATTTAGATAAGCGGAAGAAATAGTTTTGCTCGTCTCGCCACTCAACTTCTTTGTTTGGGTGGAGAGGACACCGGTGTCCTTCTAACAGTTCTCTTTCTTCTTTGAATTCTTCACACGAAACGCAGTACCAGCCTTTTTGTTGTCCGTGGTAAATGTCTCCAGCTTCCCACACTCGCTGGAAAAATTCTTTGACTAGAACTTCATGACGAGGAGCGGTTGTACGAATAAATCTATCGTATTGAATGTTTAGTAACTGCCATAACGAGACAAAACCTGCGGACATTTCATCACTAAAGCTTTGGGGCGATCGCCCTTTACTTTCTGCTGTCCGCTGAATTTTTTGCCCGTGCTCATCTGTACCTGTAATCAAGAGGACTCTATGCCCCAAAAGTCTCTGAAACCTTGCCACCACATCTGCTGCCATTGTTGTATAAGCACTGCCAATATGGGGTAAGTCGTTTACATAATATAGCGGTGTTGTGAGTGCAAATGTGTTTTGTGTTTTCTTCACTTGATTCATCTAAAAAAAACTAGTTGTTAAAAACGTTTTCTATCTTACTTTTTTTGGTAAAACCACGCAATTATATAACATAAGTGTCACTTATTCAAGAATATCTTAATATTAGCAAATTTCTCTAGGTTGAGTTTTTTTGATGAACGGCATAATTTCAGCTAATTTCTCTAAAAAATACCGAAAATCTTTGCTCATATTCCACACAAAACTTGTCATTACATTAAGATTATTAGAAGAAAAACCTCTTTTCCACAAATAATTTTACCGATTTTGTGAATCTGAACATTTCTACCTTAAGGCAGTCGCCCTTATCGGTTAAGAAATGTAAAATTTTAATGAAAAATAAGCTGCGAAATTTTCGGATTCTATATTAAAGATGAGTGTAAATAGCCCCCTTGAGATTTCTCGCTGGTTACTGGCGGCGCTATCAACCAAAATGTTTCGCTACTATGAGGATCGCATTCCCCAAGATGCGAGTGTGTTAGTAGTGAGCAATCACCGCAGCTTTATGGATGCACCCATTTTAATGGCGGCTCTATCGAGTTCTATTCGCTTTGCTTGCCATCACTACATGGGGCAAGTGCCAATCATGCGGGAGATTGTTACAGGACAATTGGGCTGCTTTCCTCTAGAGGAGGCAAATCAACACCGCCAGCAAAGCTTTTTCCAACAGTCACAACTCCTGTTGCAATCAAAGCAAATAGTAGGAGTCTTTCCTGAAGGAACAAAACCAATGGTAGAATTTACCCAAGCCAACCGGGTGGGTGAATTTCAACGAGGTTTTGCCCATTTGGCATTGCGAGCGCAGGTGCGAGATTTAGCAATTTTGCCAATCGCAATAGCATCCCTTGAAGAAGTTAACACATCTGCTGTACCTTTGAGGGTATTAAGTTTGTTTGACCCTTCAGAACCTTTATTTAATCAGTCAGGTTGGCATCCACTAGTCACATATCAACGTGTTGCTGTTCTCATTGGTCACCCATATTGGATTAAGCCTCTACGAAAAGAAAAATACCAAGGAAGAAAAGCAAGAACTGTGGTGACAGAATTGACAAATCATTGTCACTCAGAAATTGCAAACTTACTGCGTGAAGGTTGCTATTAAAAATTTTAGTCATTAGTCCTTATAGTTAGCTGATGACTCTTGACTGCCTCCTCTTGACTGTTGACTCTTGTGACCAATGACTATTTCAAAAGTTGAGCTAAAACCGTGTTTCCTCACTCCTAAACGACTCCAGCCAGAGTTCCCCTTGTTTGTGTATTTACCAGGGATGGATGGAACTGGTCAATTGTTGCGATCGCAAACTGCTGGATTAGAAGTTGGCTTTGATGTCCGTTGTTTAGCGATACCAAGGGAAGATCTCACCAGTTGGGATGACTTAGCCAATAATGTCTTGGACTTGATCCATGCAGAATTAGAAAAAAATTCCCAACGTCCCGTTTATCTGTGTGGGGAGTCCTTTGGTGGTTGTTTGGCGCAGAAAGTGGCGATTCTTGCACCACAGCTGTTTAAGCGCATTATTCTCATCAACTCAGCCAGCGCCTTTAATCTTCGCCCTTTATTAACTTGGGCATCTCAATTGAGTTACTTAGTTCCATCTAACCTTTATAACATTGGTGCACTAGGTTTATTGCCTTTTTTGGCATCTTTGCCACGTATTTCCAGGAGTGATAGACAAGAACTCCTAAAAACCATGCGTTCCGTACCACCAGAAACTGTACTGTGGCGAATCTCGTTACTGAGAGATTTTTGTGTTGAAGAGAAACAGTTACGTCGCCTGACTCAACCTGTTTTGGTGATTGCGGGTGGTAGCGATCGACTTTTACCTTCCTTAGCTGAAGCAAAACGTTTGGTTAGTATTTTACCCAATTCTAAAATGGTGGTACTACCACAATGTGGACACGCTTGCTTGTTAGAAACAGATACTAACCTCTATGAAATTATGAAGGCGAATGATTTTTTAGACAGTAGTGCTGAAGCAGTTCAGGTGCTGGGGTAGAAGGAGGGGCTACAGGGCTGAATTCACATCAAAAGTCGGGCGTTACTCAATTAAATATCCATACTCTAGGACACCCCTTGCAAGTGGCGTGTCCCAATACTTCTCGGTTAGTGAGGATAATCCCATGAAGATCCCCCCAACCCGCCTTAGAAAGGAGGGCTATTTTCTGCTCTCCACCCCCTTTTTAACTCTGTCGCCGTAGGCGGGGAGATCAGAAAATTGGGTGGATAAAGCTTTATCCGAGAAGTATTGTGGCGTGTCCTATCTTCTTATCCCATTTACTAACTTAAGTCAGACAAAGTTACGCCTTGGTGTTGTTTTTTTGGAAAACACTAGTTTGAATGAAGTTACGCTCTGTTTCATTTCTTGACAAAACGTTGATAATATGAGTTGAGATGAATTTGCCCTAGATACTTCAGATCCGGAATTTTCTGGGACTAGATGACGAGTTGCTTCTAAAGTGAGAGTAACTTGAATTGTGACCTTGCAACGTCAACTCATTATTCGACGCTTGGGCAAGTTAGGAGTCAATCAAACACAGACGTTGAATGCACTTATAATTCAATTTTTAAAATTAATGTAATCAAATTTATACTGACGTCCAAACTAGCTGCTAGCTATCGTTTGAGTAGAAGTTTTTTCAAACATCCTCTAACGACTTATCCTTATAGAAAGATGCCAAGCTGATCACACCTTCGCTACAAATAAAATAGGGAGATTTTTAAAGAAGGTGCTAGGCAATGGCAGAAAAACTTAAAAAAGACACAGATGAGACAAAATTAAATAAGATACTTGCCTCCGATACAAAAGAAGAAAAGCCATCCTTGTTAGAAGCCGTTGCTGAAACAGTAGGTTGTGTTTTGGGAACGGCTGTGGACGTAGGAACAGCTGCTGGTAACACTGCTATGGAAGCTGGTAAAGTCGTTGTAGAAACTGCCGCTGATGTAGGAGAAGCTGCAGCAAAACAAAGTCATAACCTGATTTCACAAGCAACTCACACAGCAGGACAAGTTGCAGAACGTATTGGCGAAATTTGGCTGGTCCGAAAGCTGGCTGGGTTTTTAAATCTGAATTGGCTTTTTGGTGCTGTTGATACTGTGAATTTAGATAAAGCAGAAGCAGAAGTCAAAAAGCTCAAGCAAAAATACCCGAATGAATCACCTAGACAAATTGCCCACCGCATTATGCTTGACAAAGCAACTAAAGCGGGCGGAATCGGATTAGCAAGTAGTGTTTTGCCGGGAGTCGCAGCGGCTTTGTTGGCAATTGATTTAGCAGCTACGACAGAGTTGCAGTCAGAAATGGTTTATCAAATTGCATCCCTCTACGGATTAGATTTAAAAGATCCCTCCCGTAAGGGAGAAGTGTTGGCGATTTTTGGTTTGGCGTTGGGTGGCGGTCGTCTTTTGAAAGCAGCAGGTTTAGGTTTACTAAGAAATATACCTTTTGCTGGCGCAGTGATTGGTGCTAGCTCTAATGCTACAATGATTTATTCGTTGGGGTATGCGGCTTGTCGGTTTTATGAAGCGAAGCTAGATGCATCAAAGTCGCTCGATTCTGAGGAGACACTGAATACTTTAAAACAACAAAGCGAAAATTATCTGGAAAAAGCAATGGCTCAAGAAGCCGCAATGGATCAAGTGTTGGTTCATTTTATCATTGCTAGCTATCCAGAAAAAACATGGGAAGAAATTTCGACAGAGTTACAAGGTTTGAACCTCAGTTCATCTTCCTTGAAAACAATCTCTGAAAATATTAAATCACCATCACCTTTAGATACACTTCTGAATCAACTCAACCGCGATTTTGCTGTACCACTATTAGCTCAATGTTATAAAATTGCCCGAGTCAAAGGTGAGATGACCCCAGTAGCACAACATATTATTGATACTATTGCTGCTAAATTTGACATTGATATCAATTTTGTTCAGTCCACTGTTGATGCATCCGGAAATTTTACAAATAAACAATAATTCATTTGTCTAGTAGAAGAGACTCTACTAAACAAGCCGGTTTCTCAAAGAAGCCGGCTTTCTTATTCATAGAAATATACCATATTAGAGAAATCTATCTCAAGGTCATTCCACAGAGGTTCTTATCAGTCTTAAGGTAGATTGTAGCAATACTCCCAGCATTTTTCGTCTGGCAAAGCAATGTTGGAAATTTTGTCCTGCAATCATTGTATTAGAAGTCTTAAAAAACAGAAGTCTGAAGTTGGAGTAAAGGCTTATGCCTAACTTCACCGTTACTAAAAACATTGCACAAGCTGCAAGTGTCTTTGTTATTTGCCTCGGTTGTGTCGTATTGATTGGCTGGACATTTGATATTGCTTTACTCAAAAGTCTACTGCCAGGACTGGTCACAATGAAAGTTAATGCAGCCGTTGCTTTCTTACTCTCTGGGGTATCACTTTGGCTTTTGTCAAAACAAGCAAGCCAGACTTGGGGGATAACTTCCTCGTCTTCTCCATCTTTGTCACTCCTGATTGCCCAAGGATGTGCGTTCGCAGTTACTAATATCGGTCTAATCACGTTATGTCAATACCTATTTGGATGGAATTGTGGAATTGACGAACTGCTGTTCCGTGACTCGCCAAAAGCCGTGGAAACATCTCATCCTGGTCGGATGGGGGCAAATTCTGCCGTTAATTTTCTGCTATCGGGTTTAAGTCTATGGTTATTAGGGCAGAAAACTCATCGCAGTTCTTGGTTAGGTCAGGGTTTGAGTTTGATTGTAGGTTTGATTTCTTTGCTAACATTTGTTGGCTATGTCTATGGGGTGAAAAATTTTTACCAGTTCGGCGTTTATACTACCTCAATGGCGTTACACACAGCCCTAGGATTTGGAGTGCTGTGTTTGGGAGTGTTATACACCCATCCGGAGCGCGGTTTCATGCAAACGATGACTAGTGAACTGAATGGTGGGGCGATCGCCCGCAGGTTTATACCAAGTGCAATCGTGCTGCCCTTAATTCTGGGCTGGTTAATACTTGTGGGCCAAAGGGCGAAACAATATGACCCCGCTTTCAGCATATCGCTTCTGGTGGTGTCGCTAGAAGTCATGTTTTTGGCACTGATTTGGCGAAATGCGGGGTTCATTAATCGCGTGGATAGCGATCGCAAAAAAGTCGAAGCCGCACTACAGGAAAGTGAAGAACGCTATCGGCTGCTTGCTGAAAACGTTCCCCAGATGGTTTGGATGAGCAATCACGATGGCTTTGTAGAATACTACAATCAGCGCTGGCTAGACTACACAGGACTCAAATCCCAAGAAATCTTGGGGTGGAATTGGCAACAGCTAGTTCATCCTGATGACTTACCACAAACTATAGAACAATGGACAACTGGACTCAAGACGGGAAATCGCTATGAGGTGCAGTACCGCCTGAAACGAGTTGATGGGGTTTATCGTTGGCATCTAGCACAAGCTTTACCATTACGTGATGAGGACGGTACAATTCTCAAGTGGTTTGGCACCTGCACTGATATCGATGACCAAAAACAGACAGAACAAGCACTGCGTCAAAGTGAAGCACGGCTACGGCTATTTGTCAACTCCGATATCATTGGCATTCAGTTTGGCGATGTATATGGAGGATTAACTGAGGTAAATGATGCCTACCTCCATATTGTTGGTTATACCCGTAAAGATTTCTTACGAGGTAAAGTGCGCTGGACTCAGATAACTCCAAGCGAGTATCTACCGTTAGATGAAGCGGCGATCGCCGAGGCGAAGATCAAAGGATTTTGCACTCCTTACGAGAAAGAGTATATCCGTAAAGATGGTTCTCGTGTTCCAGTCATCATTGGCTTCGCCTTCATTGATGAGCAACGGGAAGAGGTGATCGCCTTCATTGTGGACATTAGCGAACGCAAGCGAGCAGAAGCAGAACGCGATCGCTTTTTTACGCTATCAGTTGATATGCTCTGCATCACCGGATTGGATGGTTACTTCAAGCGTATAAACCCGGCTTTTGAGAGAATTCTCGGCTACACTCAGGCAGAACTGCTGAGCACGCCATTTATTGAGTTTGTACATCCAGAAGACCGAGCAAAAACCGAGTCTGAAGTGGAGAAACTTGCAACAGGAGCCGTAACACTCAATTTCGAGAACCGCTACCTGTGTAAAGATGGTTCCTACAAATGGCTGGTTTGGAATGCTGTTCCCGATGTTGAGTTAGAGTTGTTGTATGCAGTTGCCCATGATATCACTGAGCGCAAACAAATAGAGCAGACGCTGCGAGAACAGGCAGAAGCTTTGCGAATTAGTAGAGAACGTCTGGATTTGGTCATTCAGGGAGCAGAAGTCGGTGTCTGGTACTGCAACTTACCACTGGACAAACTGATTTGGAACGACCAGTGCAAAGCACATTTTGGTCTACCACCTGATGCTGAAGTCACGATTGATTTATGTTATCAACTGCTGCATGATGATGACCGGGAACCCACACGCCAAGCAGTTCAGCACGCTATTGAGCAGGCGACTGGTTATGATGTGGACTACCGCACAGTAGCCCCAGATGGACGCGTACGTTGGATCCGAGCAATTGGACACACTTTCTGTGATGCGGCTGGCACACCAACGCGCTTTGACGGCATTACTATTGACATTACTGAGCGCAAACGAGCACAAGCCGCCCTTGTTGAAAGCGAGAAGCGCTTTCGCCATGTTACAGACACTGCTCCGATGATGGTTTGGATGTCCGGTACGGATAAACTCTATGACTACTTCAATAAACCTTGGTTAGATTTTACTGGACGGACGATCGAGCAGGAACTAGGGAATGGTTGGACTGAAGGTATTCATCCCGACGATTTTCAGCGTTGTCTAGAAACTTACGTCAATTCTTTTGATGCCCGCCAAGAGTTTCAAATGGAGTATCGCCTGCGACGGTTTGATGGAGAATATCGTTGGGTTTTAGATATTGGTGTGCCTCGGTTCACTTCAGAGGGAGAATTTTTGGGTTATATCGGCTCTTGTGTAGATATAGAAGACCGCAAGCAAGTCGAAGCTCAAATTCAACAACTCAACGAAACCTTAGAAGAACGGGTAAAACAGCGCACGTCTCAATTAGAAGCAGCCAACAGAGAACTAGAATCCTTTTCTTACTCCGTCTCTCATGACTTGCGGGCACCATTGCGCCACATCGCTGGATTCGTTGACTTGCTGCAAAAACGTCTTGTGTCAACAGGGGTGGACGACACGAGTAGACGTTACCTCAACACTATCACTGAAGCAACGAAACAAGCGGGTAAATTAATTGATGATTTGTTAACTTTTTCCCATGTGGGACGTTCGCAAATGCGTCATACCACCATTGACATGAATCTACTGCTGCGGGAGGTGCAACGCGATTTCAAACTAGAAACCAAAAGCCGTCAGGTTTCCTGGCACATAGAATCATTACCTCAAGTACAAGGAGACCCCGATCTGTTGCGGCTGGTTCTGCGTAACCTCTTGGAAAATGCTCTCAAGTATAGTAAAACTCGCCCTTTGACACAAATAACTGTAGGTAGTACCACCGGTCATCAAGAAGTGGTATTCTTCGTGCGAGATAACGGCATTGGTTTTGATATGAAATATGTTCACAAGTTGTTTGGTGTTTTTCAACGCCTGCACAGTGACCCACAATTTGAAGGTACAGGTGTGGGATTGGCAAATGTCCAACGCATTATTCACCGTCATGGCGGACGCGTTTGGGCAGAAAGTGAAATAGATAATGGGGCGACTTTTTATTTTTCGCTACCAAGAAGCTCTGGAGTGGAAAGTGGAGAGTAGAGAATATACGATGGAATTAAAGCGCATTCTCCTAGTAGAGGACAGCATTAACGATGTTGAGTTAATCCTGACTTCACTGGCAGAAAACCATTTGGGCAATGAAGTTGTCGTCGTTCGTGACGGTGAAGAAGCATTGGATTACCTCTATCGTCGAGGTTTGTATCGTTTGCGTCGGGAGGGTCATCCCGTTGTGGTGCTATTGGATCTTAAGTTACCAAAAATTGATGGCATAGAAGTCCTTGCACAACTCAAAGCTGACCCAGAATTGCGAGTCGTACCAGTAGTGGTGTTGACTTCTTCCCGTGAAGAGCAAGATCTCACTCGCTGTTACGAACTTGGCACCAATGGCTACGTAGTCAAACCAATCGATTTTCTTGAATTTGTTGAAGTGATTAAAGGTTTGGGATTATTTTGGGCAATAATAAATGAACCCCCTCCCGGTTCCATACCTCCGGCACGCAGTAGTCAAGGAGTAGCAGGAATATAGTCATGTCAGGTCTAAGATTTCTCTTGCTGGAAGATAATCTGCTGGATGCAGAACTGATCAATGCCTTGTTGACCGAAAACGGTATTGCTTGCGAACTGATACACGTGAAAACGCAAGCAGAATTCCAGACAGCGCTAGAGCAAGATGGCTTTGACCTGATTCTTTCAGATTACGCTTTGCCGGGATTTGATGGTATTACAGCTCTTGTAATAGCGCAGCATCACTCCCCAGAGATTCCCTTCATTTTTGTCACCGCAACAATGGGGGAAGAAGTCGCAATTGAAACCCTCAAAAGTGGTGCCACTGACTATGTTCTCAAGCAAAGATTAGGGCGTCTTATACCATCGGTACGTCGGGCGCTACGCGAAGCCCAGTATCAACGCACCTGCAAAATGGCAGAGGTAGAACTGTACCGTCGTGAGCAGGAGTTTAGAGCTTTAGCGGAAAACTCACCAGATGCGATCACCCGCATTGATGGAGAACTCCGCTATAGCTACGTAAATCCCACAATAGAAGTAGCAACAGGAATACCACTAGAAAAGTGGATTGGCAAAACAGTTGCCGAAATCGATTATCCAGAAGAATTTTCGACAACTTGGGAAGCGAAATTGAGCCAAGTGTTTGCCACAGGATCTGAGTCCTCGATGGAGTTTGATGTTCCCTCACATCAGGGACGCATTTACTACCAAGCCAGGATAGTGCCAGAATATGCTCCTGATGGTTCCGTACAATCATTGCTGAGTATTGCTCGTGATGTGACGGAGTACAAGCGCTCAGAACAGGCATTACGGGAAAACGAAGCCCAATTACGGCAACAAAAGGAAGAATTGGAACGGGCAAATAAAATTAAGGATGAGTTTTTGGCAGTACTTTCCCATGAGTTGCGATCGCCCCTCAACGCCATCCTCGGTTGGTCAAAAATACTACGTACCCGGAACTTGGATCCAAAGAGTTTCAATCGTGCCTTGGAAACAATTGAGCGCAACGCCAAATTACAGACACAACTGATTGAAGATTTGCTGGATGTATCCCGGATTATTCGTGGCAAGTTGACTCTGCGTCCCTACCCAACAAATTTGATTCCAGCAATTGAAGCTGCAATAGATACAATGCGTCTAGCAGCTCAAGCCAAATCAATTGATTTGCAATTTATCATTTTAGACTCTGAATTGGAAACCAAATTCCAAATTCCAAATTCTCAATCCCCTCCTATTGCACTACAATCGCCACCCTCACAGGAAATTGCAGCGCGTCCACAACAGAACGAACCTCTGCTGGCGCAAAACTCCTCTGTGGAAAGCCCTGGTTCTCTATCTCAAATTCCAGGACAAAAATTCCACGTTTTAGGCGATCCTAGCCGATTACAGCAAATAGTCTGGAATCTCCTTTCTAATGCTATAAAGTTTACCCCACAGGGAGGACGAGTGGAAGTGCTGCTGGAAAGAGTTGGGGGAGATGAAAAAGATGAAGGAGCAACATCTTCCTCATCCCCACTCCCCATTCGCCACTCCTCAAACCACGCTAAAATTACGGTGATAGATACAGGAATTGGTATTAAAGCTGACTTTATTCCTTACGTGTTTGATTCTTTTCGTCAAGGAGATGGTTCTACCACCCGCAAATACGGGGGTTTGGGATTGGGTTTGGCAATTGTACGTCACCTAGTAGAACTGCATGGTGGAACTGTCAGTGCAGAAAGTTCTGGAGAAGGAAAAGGCGCAACATTTGCAGTGGAATTACCTATTCTTGAGGATAAAAAAGCAAGGAAAATTATTTCGTCTGCCTCATCTGCCTCATCTGCCTCATCTGCCTCATCTCCATTAGAACTGTCTC
>NZ_QMEB01000182.1 GCF_012912135.1 Brasilonema bromeliae SPC951
GCCCAAGGTAGATATTTCCAGTAATGGACAGCTTTGGGTAGGTATTATATAACGGAATTTGTCTGTGCTACACAACCGTTTGTTAAACGCTTATGCTCAAAAATGCCTTGATGGTTGGCATACGGGGGTGAACGATGGATATTTCTTCCAAAATTTAGCTTATCACTTGCATGAGGCGGGAAGAGTAAGGAAATTACAACGGTTGCTGCTTGATTTTCGCTGGTTAGAAGCGAAGTTGGAAAAAACCAATATCAATGCCTTGCTAGCTGATTATGATTTTTTGCCCCAGGATGAGAATGTACAACTGGTGCAAGGTGCGTTGCGTTTGTCAGCACACGTTTTAAATCAAGACAAAACGGAATTAGCAACACAATTATGGGGACGTTTGCAGTCCGTTGCAGTGCCAGAAATTCAAGCAATGCTAGAACAAGCAAAGCAGTGGAAAGCGACACCTTGGTTGCGTCCCCTCACACCTTGCTTCACTCGCCCAGGTGGTGCATTACTGCGAACTCTTAGCGGTCATAATAATGAGGTAAGGGCGATCGCTCTCACCCCTGATGGCAAGTACGTCATTTCTGGTTCCTTGGATAGCACTCTCAAAGTCTGGAATTGGCAAACTGGAGAAGAGGTGCGTACTCTCAGGGGTCATGATGAGGAGGTACGGGCGATCGCTCTCACGCCGGATGGCAAATACGTCATTTCTGGTTCCAGTGACGAGACTCTTAAAATCTGGAATTGGCGAACCGGGGAAGAGGTGCGCACCCTAAAGGGTCATGGTTCTATGGTAACAGCAGTTGTCGTCACTCCAGATGGCAACTATATTATTTCTGGTTCCTGGAACGGTACTCTCAAAGTCTGGGATTGGCAAACTGGGGAAGTTGTTCGTACTCTCAAAGGTCATAGTCACCAGGTAGATGCACTCGTTGTTACCCCGGATGGCAAGTGCATCATTTCTGGTTCTGCTGACAAAACTCTCAAAGTGTGGAATTGGCAAATTGGCGAAGACGTGCATACTTTTACTGCTCATAGTTCCTATCGGGACTTAAACAAAATCAAAGGGGAAAATACAGTATAATGCTTTACCAGCATAGCTTTCACGTCAAAGTAACACCCAATGAAAGAGACAACCCCCGCAGCCATGCCTCCGTGTTTGGAAAAATGGTGTCACGGGGGTCTAACACGAAAAAAATGAGCCAGCCTTTGTTTGTTGATCTGTCGGCGTAGTTGGGTACTCGTAGTTATAAGGCTGGCTCATTTTTTAGGGGACAATGCGTCAACGGTTTGATGAAGCGTTTACTCATAAAGCCCAAAAAAGAGGGTTTAGGCACTATTTAGGGGGATTATTGGGAGAAAGCGAAAGAAAAAACCTGTCCCAGATGGCTTCTAACGCTATAGGAGTTGAATACCATCAATTGCACCACTTTATAACCGAAGGACGTTGGTCTGATTCCAAGATCAATGAACTTCGATTAGAGATTATGAACAAGTGTAGTCAAACCAGGATCAGTCGAAGATTTAGCTTAATAATTGATGATTCTGGTCACAGAAAAAGTGGTAATTTTACTGATGGAGTGGGAAGGCAGTACATTGGAGAAATCGGCAAAACAGACAATGGCATAGTAGTGGTAACAACACATTTATATGATGGACGAAAAAGCTTGCCATTAGATATAGAGTTATATCAGCACGGGGATTCTTTGCCAGAAGGTAAACAAGATCCAGAGTTTGAGAAAAAAACTGAACTAGCAATCAAATTAATCGATAGAACTATAGAGAGAAAATATCAACCAGGAATCGTACTTATAGATGCTGGATACGGCAACAATACATCCTTCTTATTAGCATTAGAGAAGAGACAATTAAAGTACTTGGGAGGAATCGCCAAAAATCGAAAAATAACTATTAAAAAAAGAAGTCAGAAGTCAGAATTCAGAATTCAGAATTAATCGGATGGGGATTTAGACCCCAACCGATTATAGACACCGTGTAGACGGATGGGGATTTAGACCCCTCGACTCGGAGTCATTCGTACAGGAGATTCGTCTGTTCTTCGTTCTATTTTTTCTTCCTTCTGACTCCTGACTCCTGACTCCTGAGTTCTTGGTTAATGTATCAGAAAATATTCAACAAACAATTAGGATAGACGAATTAGCACAAAGCTTACCCAAAGAAGATTTTACCGAAATTCAACTCAATTTAGATCAACCTAAAATAGTATGGGTGGCAACTAGAGAAATAGAGATATCACAACTGAAAGGAAAGCGAAATATTGCTATCGTTATGAATGCAGCGACTTTCTCTGAAGCCACTGATCTTGACTATTTTATCACTAATGTCTCTACATCAATTGTCACACCAGAATGGATAGTTCAGACCTATTCTCAAAGAAATTGGGTGGAAGTTTTTTATAGAGAAGCCAAGGGGTGGTTGGGGTTAAAAGAATATCAAGTTCGAGATAAAAGAAGCCTACTTCGACATTTTATCTTGGTTTTTTGCGCCTATACTTTTATCCTTTGGCATCAGATGACTGGGGGTCTGAGACGAAGGTGGGCTTCCAAACCTTTGAACACTTTTACTGAAGCAATAGATGCCTTTAGAACAGCTATATCTTTTCGATTTTTTGATTGGTTGACTCATAATCGTGACGTGTTTGCCGCTTCTAAAGCTAGTTTAGGCTACATTTGGGCTTAATTTTTGTTTAAGTCCCATTAAAACGGACTGATGATTCACCATTATTTATTTCTATTATTATTCAGTCGTCTTTAGACGACTTCACCTATGAGCCTGCGAATTAATTCGCAGGCGGACGTGGAATAAGATCTTACAATCTCCCCTGACACTCAAAGCCCGAGTCTTTACCTCTGCGGCGGACACAATCGCTGCAAATCTTGAGGAAGTCGCCCACATGTCTGCTGAAATGTTTGCGGATTGAGTTTGAGTCGCCACCAGGCAAATAATCCTAAACTTGTACCACTCACAAGCAAAATCAACAACCCTCCAACCAACAACCACCACTTTTTCTTCGCTTGAGGTTTCGCAGGAGTTTGGGTTTCGTCTGTTACCGGTGGTTCCGAAACAAGCAAATCCAAAAGCGCTTGAGAACTTGCTGCCAACTCAGATTGTTGTTCTTGTTCTTGTTCTTGTTGTTCTGGTACTATGACTTCTACAGGTCGCAGAGCGCGAAGCAATGACACTATAGGATCTGGGGAAACACGACAATGGGTCAGAACGACTGAGATATTATCATGAGCATTTTTCTCGTTTGCCAATGAAATCCATTGAGGGACAGCATCTTCCAAGGAAAGTTCACCTTGCAGGACAGGTACAGCGTAATTCCGCCAAGAGTGTTCTACCCAGTCATTGTCGCTCAAACCATCAGAACACAATAGCAATATACCATCTTCTTCTAAAATAAATTGCTGAATCACAGGACGCAGAAATTCACCATCTTTTGTGCCTAATCCTTGACTCAAGGAAGTTGCCTCGGGGCGTTGCAGTGCTTTTCGATACAGAGTACGAGCAGAACGGACTTCCCGCCCTGCGACATCATCATCTACTGTTAAAAGCTGACAGTAGTCGCGTGTTATCCAGTAGGCACGGCTATCACCCACGTGAGCCAAGTAAAGTTCATGTGTATTTTGTGACTCCTTACCCGAGAGACTTTTGATAATTTGCGGTAATTGCACTGCCATCACAAGGGTTGTACCCATGCGTTCGGTACCTTCGCGTTTTTGCTCGTTATTGCAGTTGCTAATGACATTATTGACAATTCGCAAACTTGCCTCTATTTGTTTTTGAATCAAGTCCGGCGGTAAGATGTCTGCTTGTTCTTTCACCTCTGTGAGTAAGGCGCGAAGTTGCAATTTTAGAGATTGCACTGCTAGCAGACTTGCAACCTCACCACCTTGATGTCCACCAATACCATCACAAACAATGGACACCCGTGGTAATAATAAATCATCTGGATCAGCAGTGTCACTAGGGTAGCAGGCGTCTTCATTTTGCGTTTGTTGTAAACCAGGATCTGTTGCTCCTGCCACTTCTAGGGTTAATGGCAAATCTGCTGCAGATGATAGAAGTAAAATATTGAGTTGAGCAGCAATAGAGTCTAAATTTGCTTCTTCACTACACATCTGCTGGACTATGTTGTTCAACTCTTGTGCTACTGGTGTTTTTGCAGCAGCGACCCAAGGTTGCCAACATTCTCCCAACTGCTGTAAAGACACGTCATGAGGCGTTTCTACAAGTTCCAACAGTCGCACGCACCAACCTTGCACGCGCAAATTATCTGGAATGAGCAAACTGCCAGCGACTCCCAACTGTGATAGTGGTGTCCACAGTTGGATAATTTGGTAAAGCCAGTAAACTTGTCGTACTGCTTTTGCTTCCTCCCATGCGTCTGTTATTGCTGGGTAGAGATTTCCGGTTTCATCTATTGGCACATTTTCCAACAGGAGAATATTATCATAAGCCAACCCATATACCTGAGGAATATGTAATCTGTGTTGATATAATCGCAGATAAGACACAATTTCTTTAGAAAATTCTTCAGGGATGTCTGGCAATAGTTCTGGTTGAGTATCTAGCCAAATGTTCGAGCTAGTGACGTCATAGCGATGTCCAACTTTCCCTCCAGGTTGGATTTTGGCGGCTAATGAACCAGTTGCCCAAAGGTAACGGTGAACTAGGGGAGTTTGAGAACTTGTAGAAACACTATCTTCTATAGAATTCATGGCTTAAGTACAGCTTTGATTTATGCAATAAATTATCCGCTGAGTTGAAATCATGCAAGTCGGAATTTTTCGAGAAATCGATGGGTTAATTTGGGAACATCCCAAATGTTTAAGTTATATCAAACTCTGATGATTTCATATCCGCAGCCACCGTAATGGAGTGAAGCGCACTAACTTTAAACACAACGCTTGCACACCGTATGCCTACGGCACGCTTTGCGCTTACGCGGAGTGTCTGTGCAGGAGATACTTTGAATGCTAAAGTTTGGCTCAGACAAGATGGCACTGCTAAAATCTGGTCGATTGAATCGTTTGATGAACTCATGGTGCGAGGTTGTCGTCGTTGGGTAGGACTATCTCAAGAATGGCTCTAATCTCAGTTCGAGCGATAGCGTAAGCGCAAGCGCACGCCAAGGGCGAACGCGTAGCGGCTCCCTGCTGGAGCTAGCGCTGCTGCTTTGCTGCAGATCGTTATCTCTGTCATGGCATTGACACTTCCCAACCATAGGTATGGGCGATCAAACCAGCGATACATTACACCGTTTAGCTAATTAAGTAAATTATGAGAAAAATTTTTGCTTTGCTTTCTTTTAGTCTAGGAATTGCTCTGGTTAACCCCACCTATTCAGTTGCTCAAGTTCCTAACGTACCATCTGTACCTGTTCCAAACAACCCTCAGCAACTACCACCACAACAACCAGATCAAGTTGAGGAATTGCCAATACCACTGCAAGTCACAGACAGAAAAACGTGTCAAGTGACATACCAATGCTTGGGTTGGGATGAACAAATTTGGGGTGGCAAGGGTAAAAAGGGCGATAAACAAGCGCTATTGGCATCAATTGATAACAGCTTAGGTTATTTGCAAACCAACAAAGCAAATACAGTGTATCAAAATTACCCCATTAAAGAAATTACACTTGATCGCGTCCGTCGTAGCTTAATACGTTTTCGTCAACTGGTTGTTAATTCTAAGTCTATATCACAATTACAAGCTGCTGTCAATCGGGAATTTGTCTTTTACAAGTCGGTTGGTAATGACGGTAAGGGGACTGTTAAATTTACTGCTTACTACGAGCCGCTTTATACTGCCAGTCGCACCCCCACAGCAGTTTATAAATATCCCCTATATGGACGCCCACTGGATTTCGATGGGTGGGCTAAACCGCACCCCAAACGGATTGATTTGGAAGGACAAGATGGCTTGCTAAAAGATCAAAGCCCGTTGCGCGGTTTGGAGTTATTTTGGTTTCGCGATCGCTTTGAGGCGTATATGATACATATTCAGGGGTCTGCCCAACTCAAGCTTACCGATGGTACAAAAACCTCTGTTGGTTTTGCAGGTGCAACGGATTATCCTTGGACTAGTATAGGGCGGGCACTCATTAAAGATGGTAAACTGTCCCGAGAAAAAGCAACAATGCCAGGTATAATTAGGCATTTTCGCGAAAATCCTCAGGATTTAAATGAATACCTGCCACGCTGGGAACGCTTTGTCTTTTTTAGGGAAACCAACGGTACGCCTGCTACTGGAAGTATAGGTGTGCCAGTCACCCCAGAGAGGTCTATTGCCACAGATAAGTCTCTTATGCCTCCGGGGGCGCTAGCGCTGATTTACTCTTCATTTCCCTATCCCAAAAAAGGAGGAGGGTTGGAGTATCGTAAGGTGAGCCGTTTTGTACTTGACCAAGATACGGGAAGCGCCATCAAAGGTCCAGGACGGGTTGATTATTTTATGGGGACTGGCTACTTAGCGGGCGATCGTGCTGGTGTAACAGGTGGCAATGGAGAACTTTACTACTTACTACTGAAATAATGCTACTCCCGAACCGCTAGAAAATTACCTATCTTCTTTTTTCTTCCTTAGCGTCCTTAGCGTCCTTAGCGGTTTTTTAAATAGGTATTCTTTGGGCGGTTCGGGAGTAATAGTCATCAAAATTTACTCTCAAAAATTAATCTTTGCTTTCTGGAAAGACTCAATGCATGAGTGTATCTAATCAGAAAAGTGCATTGATGGCTTAAATGTATTGTCTAGGATGGCATTATGCCAAGTACTACTTTAATTTGGCTTTTGGCTGGTTCAGGTCTTTGTTTGTTAGAGCTGTTTATGCCAACAGCCTTTGCTGCTTTCCTGACGGGAATTAGCGCCCTGATTGTGGCGTTTCTATCTCAAGCGATTTTGGGCAAGTTATGGCTACAAATTGTGGTTTGGCTGTTCCTTTCCACAGTCCTAGTCATACTTTCCCGTCGGTTTATGAGTTTGCCAAAACGCAAAACGAAAATTCAGCATGCAATTATAGCCGAAACTTTAACTGAGATTCCAGCCGGAAAACCAGGACGAGTGCTGTATGAGGGAAATTCTTGGCGGGCACGTTGTGACGATGAGACGCTCATCATACCACCCAATCAAAGAGTTTACGTCACAAGACGCGAAGGGACGACTCTGATTGTAATGCCAGAAAATCTATTGGACTCGTAATTCTCTCTTAAATCAGTGAACTCTTAACAGGGAACTCTTAACAGGGAACAGGGAACAGAGGAAGCGATTTCTTGACCCCCCTTAACTTGGTAACTGGTAACTGGTAACTGGTAACTGATAACTGTTAAAAAATTGGACAATTTATTATGGAACAGTTTTTTTTACTTATTTTTCTTGCTCTAGGCGGTTCTGCCTTAGCAGGTTCTGCGAAAGTTGTGAATCAGGGTAATGAAGCTTTGGTGGAACGTTTGGGAAGCTATAACAAAAAGTTAGAACCAGGACTTAACTTTCTCGTTCCCTTTTTTGATCGGGTTGTCTTCCGCGAAACTATCCGAGAAAAAGTTTTAGATATCCCCCCTCAACAATGTATTACCCGTGATAACGTGTCAATTACCGCTGATGCGGTGGTTTACTGGCGGATTATGGATATGGAGAAAGCCTACTACAAAGTGGAAAATCTCCAGGCGGCGATGGTTAATTTGGTGCTGACTCAAATTCGTGCCGAAATGGGCAAATTGGAATTGGATGAAACCTTTACCGCCCGTTCTCAAATTAATGAAACTTTATTGCATGACTTGGATGTTGCAACTGATCCTTGGGGCGTGAAAGTGACGCGGGTGGAACTGCGGGATATCATCCCGTCACAAGCTGTTAGGGAGTCGATGGAATTGCAAATGTCAGCGGAACGCCGCAAACGGGCAGCAATTTTAACTTCTGAAGGCGAGCGCGAATCAGCCGTCAATAACGCCAGAGGTGAAGCTGACGCCCAAGTTCTGGACGCCGAAGCCCGTCAAAAATCTGTCATTTTGCGAGCAGAAGCTGAACAAAAAGCAATCGTTCTGAAAGCACAAGCCGAACGCCAGCAGCAGGTTCTTAAGGCGCAGGCGATCGCCGAATCTGCAGATATCATTGCCCAAAAAATGAAAAATAACCCTCTTGCTCATCAAGCTTTAGAAGTTCTATTTGCCTTGGGTTACCTGGATATGGGCGCGACAATCGGCAAAAGCGATAGTAGCAAGGTTATGTTTATGGACCCGCGCACGATACCTGCTACCTTAGAGGGTATACGCTCGATTGTCTCAGATGGTCAGCCTGACTCAAATATCCCGTATACAGGGGAAGTGTCTCCAGGGAATAATCATCGCTCTAGTTAGAATGAGGCGAGTGAGAACAAGAGGACAAGAGAAATCATCACTCTTGACTCTTGACTCTTGACTCTTGACTAATGACTCTTGACTAATGACTAATGACTAATAACTAATGACTAATAACTAATGACTAATCAGCAGTTTGAGCTAATTGGCATTGAGTACACAAACCGAAAAATTCTAGAGTGTGGTAAAAAATCTTAAACTTGTGTGTAGACTGGAGCTGACCCTCTAGGTCATGGACGGGACATTGATTAATCGGGATGGAAGCACCGCACTGTAGACAAGTCAGGTGGTGCTTGTCTTGCTGGGCTAAGTTGTAGAGGGCTTCACCGTTACCTAATGTCCGCACTTGCACCAGACCTTCAAGTTTTAAGGATTCTAATGAGCGGTAAACTGTTGCCAGACCCATGCTTTGGTTACGGTTACGTAACTCGACATAAATATCCTGGGCGGAAATGCCTTGTTTAATGCTTTTGAGCAAGTTTAGAATACGCTCTTGACTGCGGGTGCGTACGGCTCTCATAGACAATTAGTATAGTAATAAAACGCCAATTGTATTTGAAAAAGTTTATTTTAAAGTATTCTCCTGCTTAACTTTTAGCTTAATTCTCATAACTTGTCCTCCTATTGTCGCCTAATTGGGACAGAAAGATATAGTATGAGCTTAGCAGTATTCAGCGAAAGCCAGTGCAAAGGAAGTATTTAGCCAAAATTTTTGTCACTCTCCGTCCTTCAGTTCTGGACCCTGCTGGAGTCGCAGTGCAATCTGGGCTGAAGCAAATGGGATACGATGATGTTGAGCAGGTGCGGATTGGCAAGTACATTGAAGTGACTTTCACCTCTCAAGATGAAGATACAGCCCGTCAGAACTTGGATCGGATGTGTGACCAAATGCTTGCAAATCCAGTGATCGAAAATTATCGCTTTGATTTGATAGAGGTTGAGTCACAGACGGGAGTTTATTAATTTGCTTTTTCAGAGTCATTAGTCGTTTGTTTTATAAGCTCGAATGACTAATGACAAATGACCAATGACTAATGACTAATAACATGAAATTTGGGGTTGTTGTTTTTCCGGGTTCTAATTGCGATCGCGACGTTGCTTACGTAACAAGAGACTTGTTGAAGCAACCAACTCGCATGGTTTGGCATCAAGAAACTGATATTTCTGACGTAGATATCATGATTATACCAGGTGGCTTTAGCTACGGGGATTATTTACGCTGCGGTGCGATCGCCCGCTTTTCACCTGTCATGCAGCAAGTCGTCGAACATGCTCAAAAGGGGAAATTTGTCCTCGGTATTTGTAATGGTTTCCAAGTCTTAACTGAGGCAGGCTTGTTACCAGGGGCGTTGGTGAAGAATCGGGATTTGCATTTTATATGCGATCGCGTTCCTGTGAAAGTCGAGCGTACAGACTTTGCTTGGACGCAAGGTTATCAAAATGGTGAAATCATTACTTTGCCAATTGCTCACGGAGAGGGGCGATTCTACGCAGATGATTCCACATTATCAGAGATTGAAAATAACGGTCAAGTCCTGTTTCGCTACCAGGGAGATAATCCCAACGGCTCAGTGAACAACATAGCCGGGATTTGCAACCGTCAAGGGAATGTGTTGGGAATGATGCCACATCCAGAGAGGGCATCTGACTCAATGCTGGGTGGTAGCGATGGGTTAAGGTTGTTCCAGGGATTGTTGGAGAAAGTGGGGGCGTTGGTGTAGAAAGGGTGGGGACACAGAATTGCTGTGTCCTTGTTTAGTGCATTTTAATGGACTTCGCCTATTAGCCTGGGACTTACAGTCCTAGGCGGACGATAACGGAGTGAAAAAACATGTAATTATTTTGAACACTAATTTTACTAGATCCAAGATGTAAGGGAAGAAAAAACTAAGAAATCTTACACGCCTGATGAATGTCTAATCCCTTGAAATATTGCTGTCTGGAAGAATTTCATAGTAACCATTTATCTTAAGCTTAATATCCAAAGCATCTGCAGAAATTAATGTTTCCAGGTCAATTTCAATGGACTGTCCTTCATGCAATACAAAATATCCTTCTTCTTGACTTGCTAAACCACTTAGCGATAACATAATTTCTCGCTTGGTATCTGTTTGAGAGTCTGTGTAAATAATAGACAATGATTGAATATAAGTTATTTCAGATTCCCGTTCTTCTATCCTAATTTTTGATATATCTTCACCAAGCTTATAAATTTCGTCACTTTGAAGTGACTTGTGTTTTCTGCCGTATAGAACCGTACCTAATTCTTTCCAATAACCTTTTTTGGTATTGTAAACCATCAAATAAGGACAGCTGCCTACATTGAAATGAATTGACATTGAAAATTTAGGTGTATCATCTGGAGAATCAATTTTTATCTCTTTCCCATCAATTTGTAGAGAGACAACTTCCATCAGTGAACCAACAGCAAATCTTTTAGGATGAGAATTTAAGAAATCTTTTAAAGGTTTAGTTTTAGCAAGGAAATCCGGAGACAAATTTATGGTATCAGTAATTAGTGTATTCATTAATTCCGGTGTTGTGCCGTACAAAGTATCCCAGTCTATTTGTTTTCTCCCTAAAACGTCTGTAAAATTTTTGAAAAGGCTATCATCTTCATCAGGATTTTTAGAAACGTACAATGTATCTTTGAAAAATGAAACTGATCCTATGGGATTGTTTTCTGAAACATAACTGAAGGGTTTCTGATGATTTTTTGTATCAAAGCCAAACTCAGTCGGTATCAGTAAATGATGCTGTGGAGGAAGTATGATATTAATAGGCTGAGTAACTTGAGTACTAGACGAAAAGAGATGTCGTCTTTCTTGAGAAGAAACTTCAGTTAACTTATCTTCACCATTCTCAACAACATTCAAATTTAACGCTTGTATCTTAATAGCTCTATTTTGAATATTCTTGATATCCAAAAATCTTAAATAAGGAGTAGGAGGTATATACTCAACTATCCTACCATAACATTCACCAAAAAACGAATGTTTTAAGCTTTTTATATATTGATATAAAAATAAAATAAACCCTCTTGTTTCTGGATTTGCTTTAAGAATTCGCTTTATCCAAGTTTCATCTACTTTTAGATAAAATGGTACTCCTAGTTTACATGTTTTGACTGCTGCTAATTTTGGATACTGCAATATTCTGCCAATATTTGTGCCTTCAGACTCATATATAGATGTCCATTCCGCATCTTCAACAGAAGTTTGAAACGATGCAGAAATATGAGGAAAGTTAAATCCTAACTCGTCGAGCTTATAATCTAATGTATCATTTTCAAAGTCTTTATTATTTTGAGTAAAGTTCTCTGTTGTGTTATTTTCAGACAACCCACCTGCACCATGTGAAATAGTTTTTGTGTAACCGTTATTATTAAGAGCAGCCGAGATGTAAAAATTTGTTTTCGGATGATATTTATATGAAATTAAAAACTCATTTCCTGTCCCAACAGCAAAATTTTCTAAACTTTTAAAGACCGGATTATCTGTATAAATAATAGGTGTATGATTAATTCCTAAGATAGTTGTTAACTTATTCGGCATAATTTCTTCTAAAAAAGACAGAGTAGAATATTCGTTCACTCCTGTTATATGTCTATAGATTATTGATTCTTTTAGAGAATATTCTCCTGGAAAATCACTAGCAGATAATCCTTTCAAACCTTCAGACAAACCTTTTAAAACGGACTCATGTACAGCTTGTTGAATAGCTACGGCTGTATCTCCTTGGTAAATACAATCAGCTACTTGGATTGTAATGTCTCGTGCTTTGCGAATATCAATGTTCGTCTTACCTATTTGTAATGTATTTTTATCACCGTTTATTAACATTATATGACGTAGAGTATTAAGGTCACTTTCGGTGTGAGTTTTATCTAAGATTCTTTTAACAATAGCTTCTATTTCTTCAGAAGAGTATGACATTGTTCAACCTTGCTGATATTTTGATATGTTGAGAGTATGTTTGCAGATTTTCCAATCACTATGCCTATTTAGTAAAACCAAAATATAGTATCTTACAGAATCTAAATCTTGAGTTTCACTCCCTATATTTAAAATAATTGCAATAGTAGATTATGTAGATACACCCTAGTGTTATTTTAATCTATGGCACTTCGTGCCATGCTACGCTATCAGTTAGACTCAAATGCAGTCTGTAATTTAAAGATTTTTACCCAAACTAATATCTCTTGCTTTACCTATATTTAGGTTGGTATCTCCTATTTGTACGGTATTGCCGTTACCAGAAGTTATAGGGCTGTTGCTAATATCTCGCCCAGCGGCTACACTGCGATCGCCTGTTGCATTAACTTCCTGACGAGCGTTCTCAAATGCTTCTTCTTGCGTAGTTGATTTATCAGCGACAGATAACCCTTTGCCACCTAGTAATAGAGCGATCGCAAAATCTTCTGTTGCTGCATCAAAAAATGGTTTTTGCTCCGCTTGGTGCATTGTCTGGGCACTTTCCGGTACTGATTTTCCCAGATGATTCATTAAATTGGAAATAAGAACAACGGTGTCACCAGGCTGATTATTAGCACCTTGTAGGGCTTCAATCAAATGGTAAGTATAGATGCTCATTGCGTCATCAGAGCGTATCCAGGATAACTGCTGCCCACGGGATGAAGTGAAAACAGCCCTTCCTTCTCCTTGCTTGAGGTTATCAACCAGGTTCTTAGGAGGAGCAGTTTGTGTTAAACCGGGAGGCAGCTTAATAGCTGGGTTTCCATTTTTCGCAGTAGCTATTCCTTCTGCATGGCAGCAGTCAATCACTACCAGCAGTCGTTGTGCTTTGATTTGCCGCAGTGCGTTAGTAAAGTCTTTTGCACAAAGGGCTGAGTTGGGAATGTCAAAAGGTTCTACATCGTGTTGGATTAAGTAATATTCACCTGTAGTTTGGTCAAGCCAGCCGTGACCGGAATAATAAACTACAACTGTAGCTTCTGAATCGTTAGCAGCTTGTACTTTTAGCCATTCCAGATCATCTAAAATTTTACTGCGGGTTGCACTTTTATCATGCAACAGGCGTATGTGGTGTTCATCATTAGGATAGGCGCAAAAATTGGGGTCAGTAAGAACAGACTTAAGTGCTTGAGCGTCCTTAACAGTAACGGGAAGTGACCAGTTCGCATAAGCGCATTCCCCTACTCCAACAAGTAAAGCGTAGCCGTGAGTAAAGATTTGGGACATAAAGTTCTCCATCAAAACAATTCGTATTGTTGATTACTGTTGGGTGTTATCCCATTGGTTATTTTAATCACCAGCTTCCTATTGAAACGGGACAAATCCGATCCATAGCGTAATCAATCGTCCCAATCAACTCGTCAACGCTGGCTAGTCTTACCCGATGATGGATGCCTTATCCCTACCAAATTCCCACTCTTCAATTTACGTCGAAAATTGGTAACTTCAAGTGCTGCAAAGGAGCGATTCTGCCCTTCCGAACGCGATAATTAAACTAGAAAGTAATTTAAGTATTATTTGACGTAGCCTTTAGGCTACCGTCAAGTTCTTTGTTGAGCAATATAGTTTTTGACC